>NZ_CP019791.1:607281-910922 GCF_002007645.1 Anaerohalosphaera lusitana | reverse complement strand
CTCGAAGTGCCCGAGGTCACAGAGGGTATTATCGAAATAAAGGCCCTCGCACGCGAAGCCGGCTACCGCACCAAGATCGCCGTCGAATCCCACGACGACAAGGTAGACGCAGTCGGCGCATGCGTAGGCGTACGCGGCAGCCGCATCAGGAACATCGTAGACGAGCTCTCAGGCGAAAAGATCGACATCGTCCGATGGAGCGACTCTTCACAGACACTCATAGCGAACGCACTCAAGCCCGCCGAGGTCAGCGAAATCGCTATATGCTTCGAACTGGGCCGCGCAACCGTCGTAGTTACCGAGGATCAGCTCAGCCTCGCAATCGGCAAGCACGGCCAGAACGTCCGTCTCGCTGCAAGGCTGACTAGCTGGGACATCGATATTCTCACTCCTGAAGAGTACAATGCCGGGGTTGAACGACTCGCTGAATGCGTTACTTCTATAGAAGGCGTAGACGACAGCTTCGTAGACCAACTCCTCGCACTCGGCATCATTTCCGTGCTGGACCTCGAAGAAGTGGGATCAGAGCCCCTCATTGAAGAGCTCGGCGTAGACGAAGACACTGCCGTAAAAGCAGTCGAACTCGCCGAAAACGTAGCAAAAGAAATAGCTTCCGAAAAGAAGCAGGCAGAAGATATCCTCGAACAGGAACAGGCCCGTACAGAAGACGAAGACGAAGATGAAGACACCGAGCCGGGCCTCGGCATAGATCTGCCGCAGTAAAGAAGGTTTATAAGCAACCGTATTAGTTGCTAATTTAGTATAACGGGAGATTGGTTTGGCAAAAACAACAAGAGTTCACAATCTGGCAAAAGAACTCGGCGTAAAGAGTAAGGCCATCGTGGAAAAATGTCAGGCAGAAGGCCTCGACATCAAAAACCACATGTCTACTATTTCTGTAGGCCTGGCCGCAACCATCCGCGAGTGGTTCTCCGAAGGTGAACACACCACAACCGTGGAACATGCCGGAAGAGTCGACCTCAAAGAGGTCCGGGTAGAAAAGCCCAAAGCGGCTCCGCCTGTAACCGAACCCGAAGTAGTTGCAGAACCCGAAAAGCCAACCGAGACAGAAACGGCCCCTGAAGAAGCTGCGCCGACAGAAGAAGCACCCGCCGAACCCGAAGCTGCGCCGACTGCCGAAGAGGTAGAAGAACCTGACCAGGCCGAAGAAGCTCCCGCCGAACCGACAGAAACTGAACCTGCACCAGCGGCCGAGGCTCCCGCCGAACCGAAGGCAGAAGAAAAACCGGCCCCGGAAAAGAAGGCTCCAAAAAAGCCTAAGATAAAAATGCACGAGCCTCCAAAGCCCGAGCCCGTCAAACCCGCGGGACCAATGCTCTCAAAGCCAAAGCCCGCAAAGCTCTCAGGTCCAAGAGTCATTCGTGTAGAGAAGCCCGAACCCGAACGCAAAAGACGCAGAAAGCCCGGCCGTCCCTCCAAGCCCAGATACGACCAGCCGGTCACCGAACCGCTCATGCCCTCCCAGCCCCAGCCGGTCAAGGGTAAGAAAAGCAAAAAACGCGGTAAAGGCACTCCCGCTGAAACGCCCGAAGAGCAGATGCGCCGCAAAAAACAAAAGCGAATGCGCGCCAGGGACATGGCCGACCGACAGGCCAGACTCGCCGCCGCAAGCGGTGCAGGCTCACGCGTAAAACCTTCACGTAAGATCGAAACAAGGAAAAAGACCGAAGAAGAACGCCAGGCCGAAAGACCCGACCACGCAACCGTCAGCGAACCGATCACCGTTAAGGATCTCTCCGCTGCAATCGCAGTCAAGACCGGCGACGTGATCGCAAAACTCATGGCCCAAGGCGTCATGGCTACCGCAAACCAGACCATCTCAACAGAGGTTGCACAGCTCGTATCCATGGACTTCGGCACAGAACTCTCCGTAGAACGCAAACACAGCGCACAAGAGCTCATCGAAAAACAGTTCGAAGAACGTGAAAAGAAAAACGTCACACGCAGACCCCCTGTCGTCACCATGCTCGGCCACGTCGACCACGGTAAGACAAGCCTGCTCGACAAGATCCGTTCCACTTCCGTCGCATCCGGCGAAGCTGGCGGTATCACTCAGCACATCGGGGCCTCGCAGATCGTCTGGAACGGCAAAAAGATCACCTTCCTTGATACGCCTGGCCACGAAGCGTTCACCGCTATGCGTGCCCGCGGTGCTAACATGACCGACATCGTCGTACTCGTCGTAGCTGCCGATGACGGCCTCATGCCGCAGACTATCGAAGCCATTCACCACGCCAAAGCAGCCGACGTGGAGATCATCGTTGCACTCAACAAGATCGACCTGCCCGGAACCGACGTTAACAAAGTATACGGCCAGCTAGCTGAGCACGGCCTGACCCCCGCCGAGTGGAGCGGCGACACAGAAGTCGTCAAAACTTCTGCAATATCCGGCGAAGGCATCGAGGACCTCATCGAGCACCTCGACATCATCGCCGAGCTCAAGGACTACCAGGCAGACAACAAGATCCCCGCAACAGGCTGGGTCATCGAGTCCAAGATGAGCCACGGCCAGGGCCCAGTCGCAACACTGCTCGTAAAAGAAGGACAGCTCAAAAAAGGCGACGTCGTCCTCGCGGGCAACGGTTACGGCCGCGTTCGTACCCTCAAGGACTCCTACGGCAAGAACATCAAGGTTGCAACTCCATCATACGCAGTCGAAGTCTCCGGCCTGAGCGAAGTACCCACCGCCGGTGACCGCTTCTTCTGTCTCGAAGATATCAACCAGGCCAAAAACGCCGCCGAACAGAACCTCGAACTCGAACGCGAAAAGACTCTCTCGCAGCGATCACAGGTCACACTTGACAATCTGTTCACCCAGATCGAAGCGGGCAACATCAAGGAACTCAACCTCATACTCAAGGCCGACGTACAAGGCTCCGTCGACGTACTCATCAAGTACCTCAGCGAGCTCAGCACCGACGAAGTCAAGATCAACATCCTGCACGCTGCTGTCGGCGGCATAACTGAAGGTGATGTCGTTCTCGCCGAAGCCTCCGAAGCCATCATCATCGGCTTCAACGTCGTCGCGGACGAAAAAACCCGTTCCATTGCCGAATCCAAGGGCGTCGACATCCGGCTCTACAGCATCATCTATCGCATCACCGAGGACCTCAAAGACGCTATGGTCGGTATGCTCGAACCTGAATACGAAGAAAAGGTTCTCGGCACGCTCATCGTCCGCGACACCTTCAGACACAGCCGCATAGGCACGATAGCCGGCTGCTTCGTCAAATCGGGCGTGATTACGAAAAATTCCAAGGTCCGCCTCATCCGCAACAACATCGTCATCCGCGACAAATGCTCCATCGACTCACTCAAACATTTCAGGGACGATGTACGCGAAGTAAAGGCCGGCCTCGAGTGCGGCGTCAAGATCGCAAACTTCGACGACGTCAAAGTCGACGATGTACTCGAATCTTTCGAAGTCGTAGAGGTCAAACGCGAACTTTAACAAAAAGGCGACCAGATAAATAGTGACGATAAATAGGGACAGGCACCATTTACTAAACTCTCTCTGCTATCGGATCATATAAAGGTACAGCAGAATGCCCACACGCAGACAGGAAAAAATAAATCGCATAATCAAAGAGGTCGTCGCCGACGCGATCCAGAACCGCCTCAGCGACCCTCGCATCGAAGGCATCATCATATCCGTCACACAGACTGATGTCGCACCCGACCTGCGCACAGCCGAAGTCTACCTAAGCATCATGTCCGAAGATGAGCAGGTCTCAAATAAGGCCTTCAAGGCCATCAGAGGCGCCGCAGCACACATCCGCAGGCTCCTCAGCGACAAACTCACAACACGATTCACCCCCGAACTCCGGTTCCACCGAGACATCAAGATCAAAGGCGCAATTGAAACACTTAAGGTCATCGAAGAGGCCGCAAAAGAGTTCAAAGAAGAAGACGAACTCAACGCCCCCGAAGATGAAAGCACCGACCCCCAATAGTTTTTAGGCAGTGCGAAAAATGAAAGACAGCAATACATACGCAAAAAAAATCGAAAAACTCTTCCGCTCCCTCAAAAAGAGTGACCTCAAGGTCCCCGAGCTCACTTACGACGATCCGCTTGACGCGGTCGTTGACGGCGTGCTCACCGAACATCTCACTCTCGCGGACGCCGAAAAGGCACTGAAAAAAATTCAGTCGCACTTCGTCGACTACAACGACCTGCGCGTCTCCCGGCCGGAAGAAATAAACGATGTGCTCAAATCGAAGAACGACGACAAGATCAAGGCAGTCGCAAAGTCGCTGCCCGACGGACTCGGCGCAATCTTCGCAAAATATCATGCCGTCACCCTCGAACCACTCGCCGAAGAAGGCAAACGCCAGGCCAAAAAGGAGCTCGAAGAAATGGTCGGCCTCTCCAGGTTCGCCCAGAGCTATACGCTCCTCACAGCCATCGGCGGACACGCGATCCCGGTAAACCAGATCATCGCCGATTACCTCAAAAGCGAAAAACTCGTCAACCCTGAATCCGACCTCGACGACATAGAGGGCTTCCTCGAAAGACGCATCTCCGCAGCAGATGCCTTCGAGTTCTACTGGCTCCTCAGGCTCCAGGCAGAAGAATCGCTAAAGGCCCCCAAAAAGAAAACCACCAAAAAACGGACGGCCAAAAAGAAAAAAACAACTAAAAAGAACCCCGCTACTAAGAAAAAGACCGCTAAGAAAACAACTGCCAAAAAAAAGACTGAAAAAAAGTCCGACACTAAAAAGAAAACCGCCAAAAAGGCGACAACTAAAAAGAAAAAGTCTCGCAAGAAATAGAAAAGAAGAAAGGAACATATTTTGTCTGACAAGGTTCTCAAACTAGGTATCCCAAAGGGCAGCCTCCAGAAGGCAACCTTCAATCTGTTCGAAAAGGCCGGCTTCAGCATTTCCGGCTACGAACGAAGCTACTTCCCAAAGATCGACGACCCCGAGATCGAGCTGATCCTACTCCGCGCCCAGGAAATGAGCCGCTACGTTGAAGACGGCGTCATCGACGCGGGCTTCACCGGATACGACTGGATCATGGAAAACGGCTCCGACGTGCACGAAATATGCGAACTGCGATACAGCAAAGCAACCAGCCGTCCCACACGCTGGGTTCTCGCTGTCCCCGAAGAAGGCGATATCGATAAACCCGAGGACCTGCAGGGCGGCATCATCGCTACCGAGCTCGTCAGCGCGACCAAAAAATACTTCGCCGACAAGAACATCGATGTCAAGGTCGAGTTCAGTTGGGGCGCAACAGAAGTCAAGGCCCGCCTCGTCAACGCCATCGTCGAACTCACCGAAACGGGCGGCTCACTGCGTGCAAACAACCTCAAGATCATCGACACCCTCCTGACCTCCACAACACGCTTCATCTGCAACAACCAGGCCTGGCAGGACGACTTCAAAAAGCACAAGATCGAGAACATTTCGATCCTCCTCAACGCAGCCATCGACGCAAAGACGAAAGTCGGCCTCAAAATGAACGCGGCTAAATCCGACCTCGACAACCTCCTCGAAATACTCCCATCCGAAAAGAGCCCGACCGTCTCGACACTTGCCGACGAGCAATACGTAGCCATCGAAACCATCGTGGACGTGAAAGTCGAACGCGACCTCGTACCGCAGCTAAAGCGGGCAGGCGCCTCCGACATCTTCACATATCCGCTCAATAAAGTGATTCACTAAAACTGTAAGGGTTGAAAACTATGGCAGGTCATTCCCACTGGGCTGGAATTAAACACAAAAAAGCCGCAAACGACGCAAAACGCGGCAAGCTCTGGAGCAAGATCGCAAGACAGCTCATCGTAGCTGCAAAGGCCGGCGGCGGCGACCCCTCCACCAACCTCACCCTGCGCTACTCCATCGACAAGGCTAAAGACGCCAATATGCCCAAGGACACCATCGAAAAGGCCATCAAAAAAGGCACCGGTGAACTGGGCGCTATCGAATACGTCGAGGTCCTCTACGAAGGCTACGCACCAGGCGGCATCGCGGTCATGGTCGACGGCCTCACCGACAATCGAAACCGCACCGCGCCCGAGATCAAAAAGATCTTCGAACGCCGCGGTGGCTCACTCGGCGCAAGCGGCTGCGTAAACTGGATGTTCAAAAAGAAGGGCCTCATCACCGTCAAAACCGACGCGATCCCCGAAGAGGACCTCATGGATATCGCCCTCACAGCAGGCGCCGAAGACATGGAAAATACAGGCGAGATATACGAGATCACCTGTGATCCCGCCGCCTACGAGGACCTCCGCGCTGCACTCAAGGAAAACGACATCCCCACCGAAACAGCCGAGCTCTCCATGATCCCCGAGAACACCGTCGCCGTAAACGATGTCGAAACTGCCAAAAAGATCCTTTCACTGATGGAAGATTTCGAGGACCACGACGACGTCCAGAACGTCTACGCAAACTTCGACATCCCCGACGACATCCTTGCCCAGGCAAGCGAATAACAAAACTCAAAACTCGATACCAGTCGAACCAAAGGGCAAGACCGCAACCACGGCCTTGCCCTTTTATGATTCTTTAGGTGATATTCAAACTGCCGCTGTCATCCTGAAGCGGCATTTTCAAAGTCTTCCATTGAATCACGATAATAAGGCGACTCCATCGGACCCTTCAAAATAGGATCGTCCACCGCCTTCATCCACGCATAAAGCTTGCGTGACATATCCCTCACTATCTCGGCATTACCCTTCTCACCCCCGATGTCATTGAGCTCATCCGGGTCATTCTGCACATCGAAAAGCTGTACAAACGGCCTCGGCTTCCAGTTCGTCGCCGCCCGCTCCTTATGCATTGCATACCTCACCGGGTCAACATCGATCGGGTATTTCACGCACCTACCCGCCGAGAAAAATCGTACTAACTTATACTTTTCGGTCCGTACACACCGAGACTCATTGTCCCGAAACATAGCCGGCGTAAACTGCGCGAATATCTCTTCTCGCGGCTTAGCATCGCTGCGCCCAGCCAGGTAGTCCGCAAAGCTCACCCCCTCGAGATTCGCAGGCTTATCGATTTCCGCCATGTCCAGCAACGTCGGCAGTACATCCACATGACTGATCATTGCATCGCATACTTTACCGCCCGACAAAGCCCCGCCCGGCATATACATTATCAAAGGAACCTCGATACCAGCATCCCGGATCGTCCACTTAGCACCCGGATACGGAATCCCATGATCCGACGTAAACACGACGATCGTATTCTCTGCACATTGACTCTTTTGGAGCGAATCGAGTATACGCCCTACACACGAATCAAAATATCGTATCTCTTCCTGGAAACGCCCGAGATCTTCACGCATCACCGGCGTATCCGCAAGATATCCCGGCACATGTACCGGCTTGGCCGGATCATACTCGCGATGTTTGAACGATCCTCCTCGCCGATGCACCTCAAAAAAACCAACCTTCAAAAAGAACGGACTGTCATCTGCCTTTCGATTTACCAGAAACTCGCTGGACACCTGAACCGTTTCTTCAGCACCTTTTTTCCTGCCCAGCACTTTATCATAGCCATATCTCCCCGCTTCGCCCGCCCCGAATATATGCTGCAATCCGCACAGACACGTATCATACCCAGCCTTCCTGAACATCTGTGCAGCATGTGTCTCACCATTTTTGAACTTCCACCACCACGGCGCATGCGTCAGCCCCATCAGACCGTTCGTCTGCGGATATCGGCCCGTATGAAGCGCACCCCGAGCCGGCGAACACACCGCCGAAGTCGAAAACATATTCGCAAACCGAACGCCCCTGCTCGCCAGCCGATCGATATTCGGCGACTCTACTTCCTTAATACCGTAGCAGCCAAGATGCTGCCCGAGATCATGGCAGGTGATCATCAAAAAGTTCGGCCGCTTCTTATCCGGCCTCGATGCTGCCGCAAAAACTGAACCCTGCAAAGCCGCTCCCGCCACAAGCCCGCTCGATTTTATAAATTGCCTTCTATCCATAATAATTCCCCGCTAAAACAACTCTGAGCTTTGAAATAGCTTCCAACCATTATAACACAAAGCTCGCCCAATTGCCATCCGCGACAACCTACTCGCACAACTCCCTTACCCGCCTTTTCGCCAACTCGTACCCCTCATCACCCAGCCGACTGAATATCTCCTGCCCCGGATACATCACCCGAAACTGCTCACGATACGCATCCTCGATCCGCACCGCCTTCGCGTAATGCTCCACCGCCTGCTCCTCCATCCCAAGTTCATCCGCGATCTTTCCCGCCCGAAGCTGATACTCCCCCGAACCAGGATACCGCGCCAGCACATCCTCCATCGCCTCATACGCCTTCCGCTGCCACTCCTCGCTCGCATTCTCATCGATCTGCCCCATCCGCAGATACGCCTCCGCAAGCCCGTTATAATTCTTGTAGCTCGCCGGCGTCCGCTCGGTCGCCTCCTCGAAACTCGCAATCGCGTTCCCCACCAGCCGCCGCTCGATCTCTTCATTCGGTGCATTCTTACTGTACTGCAGACTCGCCCGCCCAGCCACATTCGCCGCACGCCCGCTGAGCACATCCATCTCGCTCGCCCGCTCCAGCAGCCCCAGTGTCTGCCTCGGCCTCCGCAGCGCCTCCTGCACCGTCATACCCGCACGCACCGGCCAGACCACACCCACAATCATCACCGCAACGAACACCACGAACGCAGCACCGCCAACCACGAACCTGCTCCGCCCTCGCCCCGGCATCCGCCATTCCTTCCCCGCCGCATCCATCCTCCACACACTCACCATACACGCAACCAATACCCACATCGCCATTGCCACCCCAGGCTCAAATATCGCAAAGTCGATCAGATTATGCGCCAACACCCCCGCGATCGCGCACCACATCAACAGCCCGCTCAACCGCTTCCCCTCCTTATCCCATCCGCCCTTGTACGCTCCCGCCCAAAGCATCAAAAATCCGATCGCAAAAAACATCACCGGCAGCAAATGCAGATACACGATCCCATACAAAAGTTCCCCCAAATTCCGAGCACCCTCTATACTCAACACCGCGGGCCGAATCGACAGCAGCACCACTGCAACAACACCGCCCAGCACGGCCGCACCCCGCAAACTCAACGCCCACTTGCTCTTCCTCTCGCCCGCCTGCTCGCGTCTCCCCGTCACCATCCACATCGGCCCCAGCACCGCCGCCGCAAAACCGATCATCCCCACCGGCCCGTACTGCGTCAGCAGACTCAGCAAAAAGTTGTGCGGATCCTTCACCGTCTCCGGCGCCGCCGCTATCTTGTAATGCGTATAGTAATCCGAAAAATTTCCACCGCCCACGCCGACCCACGCATGCTCCGCATACATCCGCGCAGCTCCGACCCAGTACTGCCATCGCACCAGCATACTGTTCCCGCCCGGCAGCCGCCCATGCTCCATCCCGTACCACGTGATCACACCCGCACCGACCAACACCGCAACCGCAACCATCGCCGCGATCAAACCCCGATACTTCCTCAGCCGACCGCCCATCTTATACCCGACCGCCGCCAGAAATCCCGCTATCAGCGTCCCGCCTATCGCCCCCTTACTCTGCGTCAGCACCAGCCCCCCAGCCAACGCAACCACAAGTACCGCATACACAGGCACACGCAGCCGATCCTCCTTACCCGCACCAGCCATCGCCAGCGTCCCAACCCCCGCGATTGCCATCAGAAAAAACGCTCCCGCCGAATTGCCCGTCGTAAAAAAACCCTTCACATCCTTACTGTACAGCCGATGCTCATACTGCCACTGCTCCAGCGTCCCCTCCTCGATCCCCAGCTTCTCCAACTGCACCTGCGGATTCTCCTCGTACTGCTCGATCATCATCTCATTGCTGCTCATCCACTGATCCGCGCACTGATACGCATTCACGAACCCCACCGCAACCAGCACCCACAGCATCACCCGCACCTTCGACCCGCGATCCATCACCTGCACCAGCACCATCGCCGCAAGCATCGGACACACCACCGTGATCACATCCGTCATCGACGCTCGCTTATCCGACGCCGCCGCCGTCGCAGCCAACCCAGCCAGCACGAACAATCCAACCCCCGCTTCCATACCAGTCAGCCGATACCCCCGCAACCCGCGCATCCAAACACCGAACACCCAGACTGCAACCCCGCACAGAACCACCGCCGATATGATCAGACTCGCCCCCTCGTTCCCCACTATGTTCGCCGGATCGAGTTGCCGAATATGCGGACTCTCCACGATCGTCCCCCGAACCCCCACAACCGCCGCAAAACACGCCATCACCACCCACTCGACCGCCTTCAGCCCGCCGCCTGTTTGCTCGATCTCTAACCGTTTCTTCACCGCCGCTTTCGTCATGTCTATCCCTCAGCGTTTCCTTTTCCCGTCGCTTCCATGATCGCGATTATAGCCAGTATCATCACCGTCTGCGCGAATATCAGCACCGCCCCCGCAATATCCACCTGCCACAAAAATATCGCGCCGATTCCCGTGCACAGCGTCGCCAGGTACAGCGTACCAGCCGTCTGCACATCGCTCAACCCCCGTCTCTTCAGCCGATGCGAAAAATGCTGCGTATCACCAACAAACGGACTCTTTCCCTGGCTTATCCGCAGCACCGTCACGCTTATAAAATCATACAAAGGAACCGCCATAACCACCAACGGCATAAACACCGCATACAGTCCGCCCCCCGTCTCCTCGTGATAATAAGTCGTCTTCAGCGTCAGCGTCGCCACGAAAAATCCAACCACCAGCGACCCCGCATCCCCCATGAATATCTTCGCAGGCGGAAAGTTGTGCCATAAAAACCCGCCAAGCGCCCCCATAAACGCTATCGCCAGCGCCCCCACAAAAAACTGCTCCGAATACACCGCCGCCACCAGCAGCACACCCGTCGCGATAAACGCGATCCCCGCACTCAGCCCGTCCATGTTGTCCAGGAAATTGAACGCGTTGATTATCAGCACGATCCAGAACGCACTCAGCCCCGCCGTCACGACCCTGCTCTCGATAAACAGCTCTACCCGCACATCACCAAAATACGCCGCCGCAAACGCCGCCGCAAACTGCACCCCCAGCTTCACTCCCCAGCCCAAACCCTTCACGTCATCCACCAGCCCCATCACATGCAGCACCGCCGCACATCCCAGCACGACGCCCAGCACCCCAGCCGTATCCAGAAACCCTTCCCGATGCACCATCAACCCCTCACCCAAAATTTTCTCCAGCCCAAGCACCTCCGCCCAAGCCGTAACCGCCAGCCCACCTCCCAGCAGCAGCGCCATCGTCCAGAATATCGCGATCCCTCCCCCCAGCGGAATGATCGTCCGATGATAACGATCCGCCACAGGCCGAGCAACAAAATCCCGCCGCACCGCACCACGCCGCACCAGCACAGTCCCCCCAGCCGACACCAAAAACCCGCAAACACCAACAACTATCCCAACGATAACAGTAGCCAATTCGGCCTCCCAGACTTATTCAACTGTCTATTATGTAACTAATGCAACCATACATGACGGCCCAAATCGACCACTCCATTCTCTGTCATCGCGAGGAGCCGAAGGCGACGTGGTGATCTCAAAGCCGACGACTTTCCACGGACCGTCCAACGCATAAACCTTCTACACCTGTCATCCGCCGAAGACGGACCCAGAGAACGCAACGCCAGCCGCAGCATCACACACACCTATATACCACGCCCCCAAAACACATGCACGCCAAAAAACGCGAGCGTCGACTCAGGTTGTCATCCCGGACCCCGATCCGGGACCCAGCATAAAAAAACCGTCGCGAAGCGACTCCACACGAGTCCCCACGCAACGCCAGCCGCAACACTCCACCCCCAATATACCACGCCAATCACCCACAAGCACGCCCAAAAAACGCGAGCGGCGACCCAGCCGCGAGTCCCCACAAAACGCCAGCCGCAAAACATTACGCCTCACCCACCGCGCCGCATCTCCCGCAACTGCTCCACCAGCCGAGCACGCACCTTGCTCAAAAACGCATGATACCGCCCGCCCTTGTAATCCGGAAAACTGTACTCAAACCCCAGCCACTCACCTCGCCGATACCCCAGCGTAATCTCCGCATACATCCCCTCGCCGATATAAATCCGATGCGCAAAATTCTTCGTCGACGCCAGCACCAGCTTCGCCGGCTCCAAGTACCCCGGATCCAGATTCACAGGCCGCCCCAGCTCACCCCCGACCTCATCCGCCAGCTCCCGCTCCATATCGTTCGCCGCATGCTTTATCCCCGCAAGCCTCCCCGGATCGACCAGCTCACCCACACTAACGAACTGCCGCAAAGGCCGCTCCCCCAGCTCGTCCTCATAATATCGCGTCTGATCGAACGCCCACACCTCGCTCACAAAATCCAGCTCCCCGAACTCGTCCTCCACCCGCTCCCGCGCAAAGCGCAGACACTCCTCATCCGCCCCCAATATCCCAACTATCAACTTTACCGGCTCAGGCCGACCAACTTCCCACAATCTCTCACCTGCAAAAAACAACAGCATCACTCAAAAAACTGTCATCCGCCGAAGGCGGACCCAGCATAAAACAGCCCTCGCAAAGCGACTTCATATTTTAAAACGTCAACCGCATAGCGCAAAGTCTGTCATCCCAAACTTGATTTGGGATCCAGAGAACGTAACGCCAACCGCAAAACGAATTCGATAACAACAGCACGCTAACCAAACGCATGCAGCCAAAAACAAAACGCGAGCACCAACCCGACGCCCGCCATCCGCCGCAGGCGGACCCAGAGAACATCACTAGCACGCATGCACGCTCTCAACAGCATCCCGCTAACGCGCCCAGCAAAACAACCATGGCGCAAAAAACGCGAGCGGCGACCCATGTTGTCATCCCGGGCTTGACCCGGGACCCAGCATAAAATAGCTGTCGCGAAGCGACTCCTTGCGAGTCCCCCCCCCGCATCCTAACCAACCTACTCCTTCCCCTCCGCCAGCTCAGCCTTCATCGTCTTCACCAGCCCAGCAACCTCCTCGCTCGCCTTGTCCAGCTCCATATCCTCACGCTCACTCGCCGTCCGCAGCTTCATCTCGACCTTACCATCCGCCAGGCTCTTCTTCCCGATCGTCACCCGCACCGGTATCCCCAGCAGATCCGCATCCTTGAACTTCACGCCCGCACGCACATCACGATCATCCAGCAGCACCTCAACCCCCGCCGCCGTCAACTCGTTATACAGCTTCTCGCCCGCTTCCACGATCTCGTCCGTCGCACCGGCCAGCGTAATGATCACCTCCCACGGCGCGATACTGATCGGCCAGATGATCCCGTTATCGTCATTGCCCAGCTCGATCGCACTCGCCATGATCCTGTTGATCCCAATACCATAGCATCCCATCAGGCAAGGCTTCTCAACCCCGTCCGCATCCAGGAACTTCGCCCCGAGCTTCTCGCTGTATTTCGTGCCCAGCTTGAACACCTGCCCAACCTCGATCCCACGTTTGAACTTCAAAGGCTTACCGTCATACGTATCACCCTCAACCGCGTTCCGCACATCCGCAACCTGTACCTTCTCGCCCTCGATCGCAAAGTCGCGCCCCGGCACAACATTCTTCACATGATAGTCAGTCTTGTTCGCACCGCTGATCCCCGCGCCCATCGCAGCAACCCCCGGATCCACGAACACCCGGCTCACGTTCTCAGCCAGTCCCACCGGCCCTGCAAACCCAACCGCCGCACCCGTCACATCGAACACCGTCGCATCGTCCGCCATCTCATAACCGACCCCGCCCAGCAACTGCGTGATCTTCTCGTCGTTCAGCTCATGATCGCCCCGCAGCAGAACGCCCACGACTTCCCCCTCCGCCGTCTTCAGTATCAGCGTCTTGATCATCTCGCTCGCCTGCGTCTTCAAGAACCTGCAAACCTCCTCGATCGTCCCAACGCCCGGCGTATGCACATCCTCCATCGCACCCACATCTACCGCCTCAACCTTCACAGGGGGATCGACCGGCGCCTTCTCGATGTTCCACGCCCGCCCGCCTTCTTCCGTATAAACGATCACATCCTCGCCGTTCTCACAGGGCACGGTAAACTGATGCGACCCGCTTCCGCCCATCTCACCCGTCTCCGCCTCGACGATCACATAATCCACGCCCGCCCGCTCAAATATCCTGCAATACGCATCATACATTTCCATATACGTCTTCTGCAGACACTCATCGTCCGGATGAAAACTGTACGCATCCTTCATGATAAACTCACGCGACCGCAGCACACCGAACCTCGGCCGAAACTCATCGCGATACTTAAAGCTGATCTGATACAGATTCAACGGCAACTGCTTGTACGAATTGATCTCGCTCGCTCCCAGAAACGTAAACGCCTCCTCAGCCGTCGGCGCCAGCACGTTCCCCCGCCCGTGCCGATCCGTAAACGTCCCCAGCGTCTCACCGTAATCCACGTCCCGACCCGTCTGCTGCCACAGCTCGATCGGATGCACACACGGCGCAAGACTCTCCTGCGCCCCGGACCTGTCCATCTCCTCCCGCACGATATTCATCACCTTGTTAAGCACCCGCATACCCGCTGGCAGATACATATACGTCCCGCTCGCGATCTTCCGCATCAGCCCCGCCCGCAGCATCAACTGATGACTGACTATCTCCGCATCCGAAGGTGTTTCCTTGACCGTAGGTATAAGTGCCTTGCTGTAACGCATGAATTCTCCTTGCAAAATCAAAAACGGACCGCAATAACCCGGCCCCGAACATAGATTCAATACTATATAAACGAAAAACTAAACCCTGCCGCCGAAACGACATACAAACCCAGAATATAGCCCCAAAACCCCGCATTTGCAAGCCAATACTCCCACATCCAGCCCCCAAAACCACAACAAACCGACCCCCTCTTTTCCCTTTTGTCATCGCGAGGAGCGAAGCGACGTGGCGATCCCAAACATCCAATAAAGCTGGCTACTCCCTCAAACGCATAACTCATCCGTTATCATCCCACTCAGACAGGCCCATAGAACACAACACAAACCGCAAACTAACGCAATAACAGCAGCACGCTCACCAAAAGCATAAAGTCAAAAAAACGCGAGCCCCCCCCGGTTCTGTTATCGCGAGAAGCCGAAGGCGCCGTGGCGATCTCAACCGTACAATAAAGATAGCTCGTCCTAAGCCACATTAACCCGACCCCTGTCATCCGCCGCAGGCGGACCAAGAGAACACAACGAGTGCGCATGCACGCCCAAAGCAGCCACAAGCCTACCCACCCCGCAGAACGACCATGTCGCAAAAACGTAAAAACCTGTCATCGCGAGAAGCCGAAGGCGCCGTGGCGATCTCAACCGTACAATAAAGCTAGCTCGTCCTAAGCCACATTAACCCGACTCCTGTCATCCGCCGCAGGCGGACCAAGAGAACAAAACGAGTGCGCATGCACGCCCAAAGCAACCACAAGCCTGCCCATCCTATATAACGACCATGTCGCAAAAACGTAAAAACCTGTCATCGCGAGGAGCGAAGCGACGTGGCGATCTCAAACGTTCAATAACGCTGGCTCGTCCTAAGCCACATTAACCCAACGCCTGCCATCTGCCCCAGACGTACCCAGAGAACAAAACGAGCGAGCATGCACGTCCAATACACCCACAACCCTACCCGCCCCGCACAAAAACCATGACGCAAAAACGTAAAAACCTGTCATCGCGAGGAGCCGAAGACGACGTGGCGATCTCAACCGTACAATAAAGCTAGCTCGTCCTAAGCCACATTAACCCAACGCCTGCCGTCCGCCCCAGGCGGACCATGAGAACAAAACGAGCACGCATGCACGTACAAAACAGCCACAACCCTACCCGCCCTGCACAAAAACCATGACGCAAAAACGTAAAAACCTGTCATCGCGAGGAGCGAAGCGACGTGGCGATCTCAAACGCTCAATAAAGCTGGCTCACCCATAACAAGAAAACTTCTTTCCCCTTCTCACCCTTCATGACCTTCGCGTTTTGTGATGAAAACACCAAAAAACCTTGACAACCACGACACACAAAAGCTATATTGCATCCACTACAACAAAACTCAAACGAGGAGAAAATATGAAATCATCCATCGCCGTCACTCTCATAATCTGCGGCACTTTTCTTATCACAGTTCCCTATATCCACAACGACTTGGTCACACACCTGGTATCACAGTCAGCGACCCAGCTTAAAAAGGACATTAACGTTCGCATTTCAGCACCTATGCCCGAATACGCAGATACAGCCTGCATCCTCGGCGGAATCACAATGATCCTGATAGGAGCCGCCGCTGGCATCAAACAAACCCTGCAACCGCAAAATTTAAATGAAAACCACCCGCAAAACCCAGAGTCAACAAATGCCTGAACAAAACAATACTCGCAAGCTCACCAAGATCACCATCACGAGCAGAAAACAGACCATCCTCCCAGTAGCCCTCATCCTCGCCATAACCTCCACCGCCCACGCAAACTCCGGCACACCGCTCATGTGGTCCAGCTTCCTCCACCTGTTCTTCGGTAATCTTTTCCTGGGCATCTTCGAAGGCCTCCTGCTCGTCCATTTTTTCAAAACCAAAAAGAACCTCGCCGTCATCCTCATGATACTGGCCAACTATCTCTCCGCCTGGGCAGGCGTTTTTATAATATACGATTTAATACCCACCCAGTCACTCGGCCTCTCGCAGGTCTGGCCCTACTTCTGGAAAATGGTCGCCCTCACCTACATTCTCACGCTTTTGCTCGAATACCCCTTCGTCGCCCTCAGCTTCTGGCGCAAACCCCGCTGGCTCCCCCGCTCCCTCAAGGGCACGCTCATCGTTCAAACAATATCACATTTTATAATCTTCGGCTGGTATTCACTCACCTCAACTGCAAACCTTTATACCGATAACCAGATCGTGGATTTATCCGAAATGTCCCTCCCCCAGCACGTCACTATGTATTATATATCCTCTGATGACGGCGATGTATACTCTCGTTCACTCACCGCGGATGCCGCACCCTCCAAAACCTTCGACCTCAACTCCAAAGGCTACGGCGACTACCTCTTCGTCCGCCACTCAGAAAACAACGACGGCACCTATGACCTCTATGCATGCATCACGTCCGACAAGGACTACCGCGACTCAGAAACTATACTCATCGCCGAGTCATTCACAAAAACCGCCGCCCCGACCGAACGCGACCTCGAACATGACCTCGAAGAGTACCGCACACGCTATTGGTTCAGCCCGACAGATGTCCCGAAACTCGGACCAGCCCAGTCCAGCCCTTGGAAATTTAAAACAAGCATCTGGTCCCTCATGGGCCTCACCGCAAAGAACACAAAAACCGAGCAAAGCGAAAGAGTCGCCTTCACCACACCCTTCGGCGGCTGGCTACCAAAAAACGCAACCCACCTCCCCACGGACAAGGCCCTTTTCCAACTCGGCATCTACCCCTTCAACCTCAAGTATCTAAGAGGCGACCAGATCTGCATCTACGACCCCAACAAAAAACAACTCGCCAAAATAACCCACGGCAAAGGCCCCATCGCGATCATAAAAGACAAACCCCAAAAACCAACCGCTACCCCGACAAACACAACAGCCGATTAGCAACATATCCGAACCAACCCGACGCGACGGCCCAACTAATTTTGTCATTGCGAGGAGCCGAAGGCGACGCGGCAATCTCAACCGTACAACAAAGCTGGCCCGTCTCGCAAACGCATCCCTCACGCGTTATCATCCAGGGCTTGACCAGGGAGCCGACATAGAACAGTCCTCCTTGTCATCAGCCTTTGACGGACCCAGCATAAAACAGCATCGCGAAGCGATTCCTTATTAAAAAACCGAGCAACATTAAAAGTAGAAGTTTAAAACTACTTTTTACAAAGCGTTTTTAATATATCGGCAACACAGTCTGCGATTTTAAGACTAGCATCCGGCCTAGCTATTTTTATAGAGTCCTCCCCCATCTGCTCACGAAGTTTATAATCACTCATCAGCTTTTCAAGCTGTATAAAAAGTTCATCAGCCGTTTTTATATTATCATCGGGCCGATCATCAACTATAACTGCCGCGCCCGCGTCCACCAGTTTCTGCGCATTTAAATACTGGTGCTTGTCCTTATGATACGGATAAGGCAGACACACCGCCGGAACCCCGCACGCCGCGTACTCAGCCACACTCACCGCGCCGGCCCGACCCACCAGCAGATCCGCCGCAGCATACAGCTCCCCCATCTCATCGCAGTAGTCCAGCACCTTACATTCCAGCGGCTCATTTTCGTAGTAACCCCTTACCTCATCATAGTTTGCGCGCCCCGCCAGGTGCACGATCTGCCACTCGTCCGCAAATTTTCCCAGCCGATACAGTATCCGCGACATAGCCTTATTGATATTCACGCACCCGCTCGAAGCCCCCGTAATAAGCAAAGTCTTCTTGCCCGCATCCAGCCCGAACTTCTCATAAGCCCTTTTCTTATAGTCGTTTATGTAGGGTGGACCATGTCCACGAGACGTATCGCCGCCCTGCTGATCCTTCGCGTCCGCACCCGCATTACTCCCCTGCGATGTGTGCGATGAGTTCTGCCTGCGATGTGCGCCGCACGCCTCCAGCAATTCCTCACGAAGCGGACAGCCGGTTACTTCTATTGTGGCATTGGTCTTAAAATATTTTGCGGAATCTTCGAACTGAACGAATATCCGCTGGGCATACCTGGCCAGAAAACGGTTTGCCTTGCCCGGCACAAGGTCGGTATTGAGCATCACCACGGGAATGCTAAGTCCTTTAGCAGCAAGCACTACCGGCGCAGAAGCGAATCCGCCTACACCGATCACAACCGAATTCTCGCGCACGGACCTAAGCTGGCACGTCGCGAATTTGCGACCCTTTACCAGCGAAACCACGAATTTCGCCATATCAACGGGCCGTGACGACAACCCCCGGGCCTCCACCGGCGTATAGCTAAACCCTGATTTAGAAAGGATTTGCGCATCGATATCTCGGGTACTGCAAAAGAAATGTATTTTCGCGTCAGGATCGATCTTCGCAAGCTGCTGCGCCACCGCCAGAGCGGGATAGATATGCCCGCCAGTACCGCCGCCCGCGAAGAAATAGTGCCTGACATCCCCCTCAGCCATCACACAAAACCCCGTTTTCAGCATTGCCAACGCTCTTTTGGGTGGTGACCCAGGACCTGTCGGCCAGAGCGGAATCTGACGTAAGTCTTTCCCCGGCAGAGGTTTGTCGTGCGATGTTCAGCAGCACGCCCACCATCGCAGCGGTCAGCAGCATGCTGGTACCGCCCGCGCTGATGAAAGGCAGCGGGATGCCCTTGGTGGGCAAAACTACGGTTACGACACCGATATTCAGTGCGGCCTGTATGGTGATGCTAAGAATGATACCGGTCGCTAAGAGCTTACCGAACAGGCACTTACAGCGGCATACCAGAATGATTCCCAGCACCAGCAGCAGCGCGAAAAGCAGGATGATGCACACGCCGCCGACGAATCCCATCTCCTCGCAGATGACCGCGAAGATGAAATCGGTGGTGTCTTCGGGCAGGTGGCCGTACTTGAAAATGCCGCGACCGAAACCCTTACCCCATATGCCGCCGGTACTTATGGCGATCAGAGACTGCCTGGCCTGATGATACATCTGGTCAGGGTCCAGAAACCGCGTTATGCGGTTGATACGGGTGGGTGAGCTCATGATCGCGTATGTGAACATGGGCACAACAACGGGTAAGGGGGTGAGAAAATGCCACCATTTCGCTCGGCCGGCCAGCAGCATCAGGAATGCAAGAAGTGCTATAAGTGCTGCTGTGCCAAAGTCTTGCGTCACGATCAGAGCACAGACGATACCCGCTACAACACAGAGCGGGACGAAGCGTTTGAAATACAGACTCATACTGTCGCGATAGCGGTCCAGGAAGGCTGCAAAGAAGAATACGACTGCCCATTTTGCCAGTTCCGAGGGCTGAAAACTGACGGCTGCGGGGCCCAACGGCAGCTCCAGCCAGCGGCGGGAGTAGTTGCGTTCGACGCCTATGCCGGGGATTAGAACTAACGTAAGTAGTGCTATAGCAAGGATTAACAGATATGGAGTGAATGACCGCCAGGCGCCTGCGCGGGTGAAGCTGAAGCGGCGATAATCGATGTATGAGGCCGTGTACATTACCGCGACGGCGAGGGGGAAAAAGAGTATCTGCTTTAGTGTAGTGAATTTGTAGAATTGAGATAAGTCCAGCTCTGAACTGAGGTTAGCGCCCGCTGAGAATACGAAGGCGGTGCCTGTGGCCATGAGAATGAGCACGACCACTTCGATATAGAACGATATTCGGCTGGAGGGAGCGATTTTCAGCATGTCTTCAAGGATTATGTCGGCATAAATGCGGTTTGAACAGCAAAAAATCGGGAAACAGGGCTGAAAATCGGTGAGTTATCGGGCTGTCGTGTTTTTTTTGGGCGGATCAGGGCAGTTGGGCTGCTGTGGTGCTCGCCTGGGTGGTGTTTTGTGTCGCGTTTGGTTGCGTTTTGCGGTCGAAATGGGGGTGTAAGTATATTTGAGGGGCAGATACTGTCATTTTGTGCGGGGTTATGGTGTGGAAATATGTAGACTGGTTTGGTGCGTTTTGATCTTTTGGATGTGTTTCGGGCTGGATCAGTATGCAGTTTGGGGCGGTTTTGGGCTTGTGGGGGATATTGCCCAGTGAGGCGGGTTGAAATGGGGGTCGGCTGGGAAACTGTGGGTATTTCGCTCTTGAAAAATGGGTGTTTTCCTCCTTCGGATTTGGGTAAAAGTGCCGAGAGTGGACACCTGGTAAATAGGACATTGGGTGAAATCGGCTGATTTCGGGTGATTTTGAGGGGGCAAAAGTAGGGTAAAAACGAGCAAAAGTGGTATATAGGTGGGGTAAAAATGGGGTAAAAGTGGGCAAAAGCTGACAGGCTGTTTCCTACCTGTCAAGTGGGAGATTTTTTAAAGACAGTTTTTACCACGAAGGGCACGAAGGAGCACGAAGAAAAGGGCTGGAGGGCTGTTTTATCAATAATGAGAATCATGATCAACACGGGGTAGGGGTTTGGGATTTTTTGGGATGAAGTGTTTTGGAGTCGGTGTGTATTTTTTTGTTTTTTCGTGTTTAGTTATGAGTGCTAGGTGGGCGGTTGGATCATTTTGCGTGATGAAACAAAAAAAGCGCCTCCCCGAAGGGATGCGCTTTAGGTTGCTCCGCAGAGCGCCCGCCGGAGCGGGCTGCCTTCGACTTTTCTCTTGTTATGAAAAGAAGCAGGCCGAGATTAATTACACTATTGGTATTAAACCGGATATTGCTTGAATTTGCAAGGGAAAAATGTAAAATCAAGTAGATTTTATTTTATTTGGAATGGAGACTTCTTTATGGGTTATGTGCTTGGACTTGATCTGGGACCGACTTCTATCGGATGGGCGGCGATCGAGGTAGATGAGAATGAACGGCCTGTCGGTTTGTTGACGCTGGATGACAATGGTGAGAAGGTTCCTGCGATGGGTTCGCGGATATTTCCGGTAGGAGTCATTAATTATGGTCAGGGTAAAAAAAGGGAGCAGTCCAATAATAAGAAACGTAGGGATAAACGTTCGGTCAGGCGAAGGCTTAGGCGGGCGCGGGCGAGACGGCTGAAATTGATCGGACTGCTAAAATCTCAAGGATTGCTTAACGGGCAGCCGGTGGATGAGGTGCAGCAGATGGATCCTTATGAATTGCGGGCGAAGGGTGTTTCTGAAAAACTTGAGCCGGAGGAATTTGCGCGAATACTTTTGCACTTTGCCAAGCGGAGGGGATTCAAAAGCAATCGCAGGAAGCCGATCGATGAGGACGCCAAGGGAACGGACATGAAGAAGGCGAAGGATCGGCTGGAGGCGCAGCTTGACGGGCAGACGCTGGGGGAATTCTGGTATGACAAATTGAGTGATGGATCGTCGGAGCCGATCCGCAACAGGCGGGACAATTTTAAGTGGCTAGCTCAACGTAAGCATTACCAGGAAGAGCTGGGGCGTATATGGGCGGTGCAGAGTGCGCATTATCCGGAGATCTTTACGCACGGATTTTACAAGGAGCTGGAAGGGATATTGTTCGATCAGATACCTTTTGAACTCACGAAGACGAAAAAGAAGAAGGTGATCGGTATGTGTTCGCTGATGCCCGGCAAGGTTCGGTGCGGATACTCGGAACGGATCGCGCAGAAGTTTAGAACGCTGCAGAAGGTAAACGATCTACGGGTTGAGGATGGCAAGGAATCGCGGGATCTGTGTGACGCTGAACGAGAGGTGCTTGTTAATTCGCTTTCGGCGAGTAAGGACAAGTCTTATGAAGCTATGCGGAAAAAGATTTGGGGCAAGGACGCGGATTATGTGAAGCTGAATCTGGAGTATCGGCCTAAGGAAAAGATCAGGGGCAATGAGATAGATTCGATGATGGTGAGCGCATCATTTTTTCAGAAGAAGGCGTGGCTGGGTTTGACGGAGCAGCAGAAGGATGAAGTGTGGGGGTTGCTGCGGAGTTACCTGGATGAGTCATTGAGTGCGGATGATGTCGAAGCGCGTGTGGGTGAGTATGGATTGGAGTTCAAGAAGGACAACTGGACGGACAAGCTGAAAGAACCTGTCGGGACGTGCAGTTACAGCAAGGCGGCTCTGAACAAGATCGTGCCTTTGATGGAAGAGGGGAAGGACCTTTATACGGCGATACAGGAGGCGGGATTGTCGAAGAAGCATGAGCAGCACGGATTGCTGCCGGTGCCGGACAAGGCGCATGGCTTTGCGATACCTAATCCGGTGGTTCAGACGGTGATGTTCCAAATGCGCAAGATAGTGAACCTGCTGATCAAGGAGGTCGGGCCGCCCGAGCGGATCGTGATAGAGACGACACGCGAACTGAAAGCCAGCAAGGAGAGACGGCAGGAGATACTAAAGAAGCAGTCGGACAATTTGAAGGACAAGGAGAAGGCGAAGGACAAGATACGGGAGATGAGGGGGTGGTCGGATGATGTGCGGGTGTCGAATACGGATGTGATGAAGTGGCGTCTGTGGGAGGAGCAGAACCATTATTGTCCGTACCGTTGCAAGAAGATAACTTTGGGGGAGGTGCTGTCTCGCGAGGTTGAGATCGATCATATACTGCCCTACTCGATGAGCCTTGATAATACGATGGCGAACAAGGTAGTTTGTTTTGCAGGTGAGAATCAGGAGAAGGGGCAGAATACGCCTATTTCATGGCTGGGGGAGAACAGCGCGAAGTGGCGGAAGATTACGGAGGCGATGAGCAGGAACTCGTTTAATTTTTCCAAAGAGAAGTGGGAGCGGTTTGGTGTGCTCAACGAGGAGATCGAGGAGAAGTATCAGCCTGAGAGGTTGATCCGGGATACGTCATATATTGCGCGGGAGGTGAGGGCGTATCTGAAGCG
The DNA here is from genome assembly GCF_002007645.1 of Anaerohalosphaera lusitana. Taxonomy (GTDB): domain Bacteria; phylum Planctomycetota; class Phycisphaerae; order Sedimentisphaerales; family Anaerohalosphaeraceae; genus Anaerohalosphaera; species Anaerohalosphaera lusitana. The sequence continues at coordinate 887,490 of NZ_CP019791.1, read as the reverse complement.
GCTGTATCCGGCGGATTACGCGGATCAGAGTGTGCGGACGGCGAGCGGCAAGATAACTTTTGAATTGCGAAACCTTTGGCAGCTTAACGCGATATTGCGGGACGGGGAGCTTGGGCCGAAGAATCGGGACGACCTGCGACATCATGCGGTGGATGCGGCGGTGGTGGCAGTGACGACGCCGGGGATGATCCAGCGGATAACGAGGGTGCTGCAGGACAACTGGCCGAAGAGGCCCAAGTATGCAGCGATAGCTGAGCCGTGGGAGGGATTTGGCGAGGAGCTCGCATCGGCGGTGGAGAAAATCAATGTGTCGCATCGCGTGCAGCGGAAGGTAAAGGGAGCCCTGCATGGTGGAACACACTACGGGAAAATTGCACATGGGTTGCATGCAGGCAAATTCGTTACAAGGAAAAATCTTTCTGACATTACAAAAACTTCTGCCGAGAACATCTGCGATCCCGAGATACGGGACATGGCTCTTGCTCGGTTAAAAGAGTACGGCGGAAAGGCGAAAGATGCTTTTGCGAAGCCGTTGAAGCTGGAGAATAAGAATGGCGAGCCGGTGCCGGTTAAGAAGGTGAGAATATGGGAAAACAGCAGCAATATGATAAAGTTAGAGAGAAGCAATAAGAACGGAAATTCGTTAGATAATTCTGTATGGGTTAAACCGGGTGAAAACCATCACGTTGAGATATTTGTGCACACCGTAGGTGGCAAGGATGAATACGTTTGCAAAGGGTATACTATATGGGAAGCCGGGCAACGTGTGAAAAACAAGCAACCGATAATTTCTAGACAACATCCTGACTATCCAGAAGCCAGATTCATTATGTCGCTGTCCAAGCGGGAATCACTCGTTATGAAAAATAAGAGCGGAACAGCTAGAAAGGTTTTTGTTTTAAGTATCTCGACGCAGCCTACCTTTGACATGGAAGTGCGTCCGCTGTCTGTGGGTGATGTGAGGAACTTGAGTGATAAAGAAAAGAAAGCATTGCGTAGAGAATGGAGGCTTCAGTCCTTGAAAGCACTGAAAGAGCGTTTGATGCAAAAGATTACGCTCGATCCATTGGGGAGGGTTAGAAGAGCGGGTGATTAAACGTGTAGTTGAGATATCATCTGCACGGAGGCATTTATCAATTAAGCACGAGCAGCTTGTCATCAGCGAGGGCAGGCAGGAATGCGGGCGCATTCCGTGCGAGGATATGGGGGTGCTGCTGGTCGATCATCCGGCGGTCACTTACACGCACAGCGTTTTCACGAAGCTGCTGGAGTGCGGGTGCGCGGTAGTTCTGTGCAACGGCAAACATCATCCGGTGGGGATGCTTCTGCCTATCGAGAGCAATACGCTGCAGTGTGAGAGGTTTCGTAATCAGATCGATGCGAAGAAGCCGGTGAAGAAAAGGCTTTGGCAGCAGATCGTGCGTGCGAAGATACTGCACCAGGCGAAGGTGATCTCTGAGGACGAGCTTGCGGTCAGCGCACTAAAGGGGATGGCAGAGCGGGTGCGGTCGGGTGATCCGGATAATGTGGAGGCGCAGGCGAGCAGGAGGTATTGGGGAGTGTTTGCGGAGGGGATAAAATTCAAACGTGAGCGGTTCGGGGGGCCGCCGAACAATATGCTTAATTACGGTTATACGGTTATGCGGGCGGCGGTTGCGAGGTCGCTCTGCTGTGCGGGTCTGCTGCCTACGCTGGGGATACATCATCGAAACAAGTATAATGCGTATTGTCTTGCTGACGATCTGCTCGAACCGTTCAGGGGTTTTGTCGAGGCGAGGGTGCGGGTGATGTGCAATGAATTTGAAGAGGTTGAGGAACTAACGCAGGAGATGAAGGCTGAGTTGCTGGAGGTTCTTTATGAGCAGGTTGAGATCGGTGGGTATAAGGGGCCGTTGATGGTGGGTCTTCATCGGACGGCAGCTTCTTTGCAGCGTGTTTTTGCAGGAGAAGGGAAATGTCTGGAACTACCGAAAATCGAAATTTAAGCGGGTACAGAGCAGTGTGGCTTTTTGCGATGTTTGATTTGCCGACGGATACCAAGAGGGCGCGGAAAGATTATACTATTTTCCGGAAAAGGCTTATGAAGGACGGGTTCGCCATGGTACAATATTCTGTGTATGTTCGGCACTGTGCGAGTGAGGAAAATGCCCAGGTACATTACAAGAGAGTCAAAGGTTTTTTGCCGCCCGAGGGTGAGGTTCGGCTGCTTCAGATCACGGATAAGCAGTACGGACGGATGGAAATTTTCTGGGGTAAAAAGCGCAAACCAACCCCGGCCGCGCCCAAACAGCTCGAATTATTTTGAGCTGGGCGGCCGTAAGGTCATGTCTGACAGCGATTTACGGATTAGCTAGTGTAATCAATCCCGGCCTGCTGTCAAATCACAACTTCGGCACTGGAGAGTGTGTCGCTGGACGGAGTGTAATCAATCCCGGCCTGCTGTCAAATCACAACGCTAGTGAAGATGAAAAGTTCAACCAACTTAGTGTAATCAATCCCGGCCTGCTGTCAAATCACAACGGAAATGCGAGAAGCGGCAGCGGAAAGTATAGTGTAATCAATCCCGGCCTGCTGTCAAATCACAACTGGTGGGTCGGTGTCAGTGGTAGGATCTTGAGTGTAATCAATCCCGGCCTGCTGTCAAATCACAACGTCAATCCAGTCGCTAACCTCGCCGTCCGAAGTGTAATCAATCCCGGCCTGCTGTCAAATCACAACTTTTCGGGTAATGCTATGGGGGGGGTTATCGGACTGTTGGGTTTTGGGGTTGGTTGGGGAGTCTGGTTTTGCGGGGGTTTAGGTCCTGTAATTTTTGGGCTGGGGGGTGTTTTGCGGGGTTTCGTTGCTGTTTTTGAGGTTTTTGGGGTTGGTTTGCGCTTTTGGGGGAGAATTTGTGGTGAAGCTTGGGGTTGGGAACGCCGATGCGAGGGGCACGTAAACAGGTTCTAATATGGAGATAAGAAAAATGAATCAGGTTGAAACAAACGAACAGAGAAGGGAAGCTCGTCTGCGTTACAGTTGGCCGGTATGGTATGCGGAAACTTTGAGCGATATGCTGGCGCAGGGTCAGATGGTGGACGTATCGAGTCAGGGTGCGGCGTTTACGTGTTATGCCGATCGTTGTCCGAAGGACGGCGATAAGGTGACGACGCGGTTTTCAGTGCCGACGTGTGATGCGAGCGATCCGTTCGACCTGGAAAGCTTTGTACGCGAAGGCAGCGTTTGCCGGGTGGAAGAGCTTTCGCCATTCGTTCGCAAGGTTGCGATGCAGTTTGCGGAACCGCTGCCGTTCAATCCGGCAGATGCACCGAAGGACGGCCTGCTCGATGAGGAGTTGGAGACGATATAGAAGCTGCTTCGGAGGAGCGAGCGCCGTCGCAGGAGGGTTCTTTATTTGGGAGCTGAGGAGAAAGCGACTGGCGCATTAGTTGAGTGTTGGGTGAGGCATGGTCGAGATGAGGGCCATGCCGTTTTTTTTGCGCGCTGCGGGGATGGTGTTTTGGGGGGCGTGGGGGCTCGCGGCTATTTCACCACAAAGGCACGAAGAGCACGAAGGAAGGTTTAGGATAAAATATTGAGTCGCTTCTCGACGGCTATTTTATGCTGGGTCCGCCTGAGGCGGATGACAACCTGAGTCGCCGCTCGCGCTTTTTTGTTGGCTGCATGCGTGCTCGTTGTGTTCTCTGGGCCCCGGCTCTGAGGCCGGGGTGACAAAGGGGGGGGCGTACATCCGCTCCCGCAACATTCTCTGGGTCCGCGTGCGGCGGATGACAGGCGTCGGGTTGTGCGGTTTGGGGACGAGCCAGCTTTATTGTGGGGTTGAGACTGCCGCGTCGCCTTCGGCTCCTCGCAGTGACAATGTTGGATGATCGCGGCTAGGCTGTCGTTCGAATTTTTGGTTTGCGGTTGTGCGGCGGGCGGCTATTATGGGGGGCATGATCGAGAAAGGACTGGTACAGATATATACGGGGGCGGGCAAGGGTAAGACGACGGCGGCGTTTGGGCTTGCGGTGCGGGCGGCTGGGCACGGGAACCGGGTGCTGATCTATCAGTTTTTGAAGCCGGACTCGCTGGTGCTGGGTGAGCGGAAGTCGGCGGAGAAGCTTGGGATCGAGGTGCGGGTGCTGGAGCATTGCTGGGATATGCGGCGGTCGCTGGATGATGCGGCGGCGGTGGCGGAGGTGCGCGAGGAGGTCGGTGCGGTGCTGGCGGAGGTCGGGCGGCTGGCTGCGGAGAAGGCGTACGAGGTGATCGTGCTGGATGAGATCGTGTTCTGTGTGAACAGCGGGCTGGCGGAGTTTGCGGCGGTGAAGGAGGTTGTCGAGCGGCGGGCGGATGGTGTGGAGATCGTGATGACGGGGCGAGGTGCGAGCGAGGAGCTTATTAGCGCGGCGGACCTGGTGACGGAGATGCGGGAGGTGAAGCATCCGTTCGAGCGGGGAGTGGGGGCGCGTAAGGGGATCGAGTTTTAGGCGGCGCGGTTTGATGGCACGTTCTGCTGGCGGAAGTCGAGCCAGCTTTATTGTACGGTTGAGACTGCCACGTCGCTTTGCTCCTCGCAGTGACAATACTGGGGGCTCGCGGCTTAGGCGCCATGGTTGTTTTGCTGGGCGCGTCTGGCGGATGCTGTTTTGGACGTGCATGCGTGCTCGTTGTGTTCTCTGGGTCCGCCTGCGGCGGATGACAGGCGTCGGGTCGATGCGGTTTGGGGACGAGCTAGCTTAATTGTACGGTTAAGACTGCCGTGTCGCCTTTGACTCCTTGCAATGGCAGTGGGGTAAGTGTATTTTCGTTTTGGTTGACAGGTTGGGGGCGGCGTGTTAGTTTTTATTTTGCTTTGGTGGGTCCGGTTTTGGGCCGGGCCGGTTTTGGTGCTAATAATATGTTTTGGGGACAGCAGGGATGACGCAGTTGACTAATGAAGACGGGCGGGCGGAGATCCGGATACGCAGGGCGATCATTGACGATCTGGCGCCGATATTTTACCTGGGGGAGAAGCTGTTTACGGCGCAGGATTATTCGAATCTTTATCGCACGTGGGATGAGTATGAGGTTACGCATCTGTTCAACGTGGACAGCGATTATATGCTGGTGGCGGAGTCGGACGGGCGCGTTGTTGGGTTTGCGATGGGGACGACGATCGAGAAGACGCGGACGGCGTGGAACTATGGGCACCTGATATGGCTTGGGGTGGACCCGGCGTATGCGAGGCAGGGGATCGCGAGTCAGTTGTTCGATGAGTTTCGCAAGCTGATGGAGGATGCGGGGGTACGGATACTGCTTGTGGATACGCAGGCGGACAATGAGAAGGCGATCGGGTTTTTCGAGCAGAAGGGGTTCGTCAATCCGGTGGACCATGTGTACATGACGTTAAATCTTGAGAGTGAGAAGTCCTGATGAGTGAAGGCAAGGTGCAGATACAGGCGGATCGGCTCAAAGAGCTGATGCGGGATATGGTGGATATTTACAGTCCGTCCGGCAAGGAGGGTGAGATCGGGGAGTACCTGGCGGGGTATCTGCTGGACAAGGGTCTGCCGGTGACGCTGCGGGAGGTGAGCGAGGGCAGGCGGAACGTGGAGGTTGTGTTTTCGGACAAGCGTCCTGAGATCGCGTTCATAGGGCATATCGATACGGTGCCCGCGTATGATATCGAGAACTATGAGTTTGACGAGGAGGACGGGCTGATATACGGGCTGGGGACGGCGGATATGAAAGGCGGGTGCGCGGCGATGGTGGAGGCGTTCGTGGCGGCGGTCGAGGCGGGGATGAAGCCTGAGCGGGCTGGGCTGTTCCTGGTGGTGGGTGAGGAAGAGACGAGCGACGGGACGGCGGCGCTGCTGGAGGCGAGGTCGTTTCCGTGGGCGATCATCGGGGAGCCGACGAATCTTGTGCCGTGCCTGGCGCATTACGGGTATATGGAGATGCTGGTGCGGGTATTCGGGACGCGGAGGCATGCGGCGACGGCGGGCAGAGAGTATAACGCGATATTCAGTACGCTGCGGATGCTGCTGAGGCTTGGCGGGATCATCGAGGCGGAGCATCCGGAGGCGATCCTCAATATACGGGACATTCACAGCAGCGAGGCCGGGTTTGCTGTGCCGGGGAGCTGCGAGGCGTGGGTCGATCTGCATATCCCCCCTGCCGCGAATCCTAAGCAGTTCGCGAGTGAGCTGGAGAAGATCGTGCGGGAGAGTCTGACGGGCGGATCGGTGACGGATTATGAGATCGATTTTCCGCTGCTGGCGAAGGGGTCGCGAGCGAGCGGTGCGGGGCTTGTGCCGGAGGTGCTGGAGAAGGCGTATGCGGGCGAGGGGATGGAATGGCATCCGGGGGCGTTCAAGAGTCATTCGGATGCGAATCTGCTGTGTGAGGCTCAGTGCGAGACGGTGATAATCGGGCCGGGGCAGTTGGAGAAGGCGCATACGCGGGATGAGAGTATTTCGTTTGAGCAGGTGGAGAAAGCTGCTAGAATATATGGCGGGGTGCTGGAGAGGCTGTGAGATAATTTTTGCTGGAGGAACATCATGAGATGTCATAAGTGCGGGGCTGAGACGGGGAACGATAATTTTTGTTCTCGGTGCGGGATAGAGCTGGAGCATGATACGTTCAGTGATGCTGCGGAGCCGATACCGCCTGAGCATGCAGAGGCGGGGATGGGGGACCGGCGGCGGGTTTCGGCGGTTGCTGTTGTGGGGTTCTTGCTTGGGCTGGGGGCGTTCGTGATGCTTTTCATTGACGTTGCGTGGTTCTGGTGCGCGATGGCTGCGGCGGTGCTTGGGGTAGTGGTCAGTGCTGCTGGTGTGAAGGTTACGGAGGCGAACAAGCAGGTGCTGTCGGGTAAGACGGCGGCGTGGATGGGGATTGCGCTGGGGGCGGCGTTCGTGCTGATGTGCGGGGCACTGATCGTGCTGGGGGTGCTGGCGCCGGTGCGGTAGGGGCGGACGGCAGGCGAGGCGTTGATGGCGATGGCGATACGTGGGGACTCGCAAGGAGTCGCTTCGCGACGGCTATTTCATGCTTGGTCCGCGTGAGGCGGATGACAGGCTTAGGTGCCGCTCGCGTTTTGGCGCCATGGTTGTATTGCTGGGCGCGTTAGCTGGATGCTGTGGAGAGCATGCATGCGCTCCCGCCTTGTTCTCTGGGCCCCGGCTCGGAGGCCGGGGTGACAAAGGGGTGCGTACATCCGCTCCCGCAATATTCTCTGAGTCCGCCTGCGGCGGATGACAGACGTCGGGTTGTGCGGTTGGAGAACGAGCTAGTTTTATTGTGCGGTTGAGACTGCCACGTCGCTTCGCTCCTCGCAGTGACAGAACCGGTCGTTTGGGGCTGGGTGTAGAGAACTGGCGGTGTGTTTGAATAAAAAGGGTTTGTTGGGGTGGATGGGGTGAAGTTGGGGTTTACAAATGCACGGGGTGCGTATATCTTTAGGCGTAGTTTCTGTAAGCCCTTTTGAGGCCTGGATTGGGGTTTTGGTGCCCTTTCGGGTTTTGGGCTGGCGAATTTTGTAAACTGCGGCGAAATGGAGAATTTGCAGCATGAAGAATGTGGCGGTTATAATCTGTGCGGCTGGGGCCGGTAAGCGGTTCGGGGGTAAGACGAAGAAGCCTTTCGTGAAGATCGGCGGGCGGGCGGTTTTTCTGCGGAGCGTGGATTTTTTCGTCAATCATGAGGCGGTCAAGCAGATCATACTGGCGATATCGCCGGAGGATGAGGAGTCGATCAAGATCAATTTCGGGGCGACGCTGGGCTTTTGCGGTGTGCAGGTCGTACATGGCGGGGCCGAGCGGTTCGAGACGGTTGAGAATGCGCTGAAGGAGGTGCGGGAAGATATTGACCTGGTGGCGGTTCATGATTCGGTGCGTTGCTGTCTGAAGGACGAGTGGGTGTCGGGCGTATTCAAAAAGGCCGGCGAGACGGGGGCGGCGATGCTGGCGTGTCCGGTTGTGGCGACGATCAAGCGGGTCGAGGGGGACAAGATCGTGGAGACGGTGGATCGGCGAGGATTGTATGAGGCGCAAACGCCGCAGGTGTTCGAGGCGGGGCTGCTGAGGCGGGCATATGAGAAGCTGCACGAGATGGATAAGGCGGCGATAAGTGACGATGCGCAGTTGGTGGAGGCGCTGGGCGAGGCGGTGCATGTGGTTGAGACGGATTCGACGAACGTGAAGATCACGAAGCAGGCGGATATGGAGATTGCGGAGTCGGTTATCAAGGCGCGGGATAAGGCGAAGGTCAAGAAGACAGGAAGTCCGTTTTTTGAGGCGGAGTGGTAAAATCCGGCTATCGGGCGCAGCTTTTCATGATATTGGGCGCGGTTTGACGATAAATTGTACTAAACAGCTTCTAATGTGGGCGGTTTTGCGGTGTTTGGCGTGCGGGCTGTTGACATAGTGGTGTAAGATGGTATTTTTGGAATATATGAAAATCGGCTGATGCGGACGGTACGTGTGTTTTTTGGGCCGACCGGAGGCGATTTCGGGGAAATAAGCGGGTTACGGCCCGCAATTAGAGACTGAAAGGGATTAGAATGACTAAGACGATTTACAGTTTGACGCTTATTTTGCTGGTGGTTATGGCGGCTGGTTGCGGTGAGCAGGTTCAAAAGGAGCTTTACGAGGAGCCGAGCGGCAGGGTCGTGCAGGAGGGGATCAGCTTTGCGGCACCGACAGCGGAAGAGGTTGAGCTGGTGGAATACATGGCGGCACAGCGGAGCTCGTATCGCAAGTCGCTGCAGGCGCTGGCGGATTACTATAAAAGAACTGGCGATGCTACAAAACTTCGCTGGGCAAGGCAGGAGGTCGATGCGTTGAACGAGGTTCCGCGGTACAGCTATATTATGGCGGCGGAGACGGTTGATATCGGTCAGCGGGCGGTCAACGAGATCGAGGCTGCGAATCAGCTTTACAACGAGGGGCTGAGCATTTACCGCAGTACGGCGTTTGTGCCTGTGCTGGCGGATGAGGGCAAGCTGAGGCAGGCGCTGGCGAAGTTCAACGCTGTCATAAGTCGTTATCCGACAAGCGATAAGGTCGATGATGCGGCGTATCGCGCGGGCAGGATATATGAGCATTTCGACAATTACGAGATCGCTGTGACGTACTACAAGCGTGCGTTCAAGTGGGATCCGAATACGCCTTATCCGGTGCGATATCGGGCGGCGTTTTTGCTGGATCATCGGCTGCACGACCGTAAGGAGGCGTTGACGCTTTACCGCGATGCGGTTGAGAAAGAGTCCAGCTATTTTGACAACATGGAATATGCACGCAACAGGATACTGCAACTGACGCAGCCGGAGCGGGAGGTGAGCCCGGAGGTTGAGGAGACCGAGCCTGTCGAGGGTCAGGTGACACAGTAATAACGGCGTGAATAGGGATTTGCCGGGCCCGGTTCCTTTGGTGGGATCGGGCCCGTTTTTTTGGCAGAAGCAAGGCTGCGGCTTTGGATGTTGACCTGTCGAGTGTGAGTGTCTATAATCGCGTAGTATCTCAATGGATAGCGGGTAGTTTGTTAGAATTCGATAAGTGGTTATTTTATAAAGGTTTAACTTATGTCATTTTTGAGAATGTGTTTTGTGTTCGGTCTGGTAACTGCTGTTTTGGGGGTTGCTGTTGCCGAGGAGGCCGGGGGGATGGTCTGGCGTGACGGGAGCGAGCTTCGGATAGACGGCAAGGGCTGGTCGGACACGCCGACGCCCTACTCACGGCTGCCTGAGCGTGCTGAGGAGAAGGTGCGGAAGCCGGTATGGGATCGGTCGCTGAAATCAGCGGGGCTGGTGATACATTTCAATACGGATGCGAGGAAAATATCGTTCAAATGGACACTTACAAGCGGCAGTCTTGCGATGCACCACATGCCGGCGACGGGGGTTTCGGGGCTGGATCTTTATGTCAAGAATGCGGACGGGAAGTGGTTGTACGTGCGCAATGCCAGGCCCACCGGGAAGAGCAGTACGGGTAGTGTAAATATCTGGGACGCTGAAAAAGGCAATATGAGGGAGTATAAGCTGTATCTGCCGCTGTATAATGGTATCGAGTCCTTGCAGATCGGTGTGCCGGAGGGGGCGAAGTTCGAGCAGCCCGATGTGAGCGATGCTAAGCCGATCGTTTATTACGGTACGTCGATAACGCAGGGGGCGTGTGCTTCGCGGCCGGGGATGGCGTTTGCGGCGATGATCGAGAGGGAGCTTGGTGTTCCGTTGATCAATCTGGGGTTCAGCGGCAACGGCAGGATGGAGCCTGAGGTGGCAGAACTGCTGGCGGAGCTTGATCCGCAGGTTTATGTGGTGGACTGTCTGTGGAACCTGACGAGGGCGGAGGACGAGACGATCCAGGAACGGGCGAGGAACCTTATATGGAAGATACGCAGCAAGCATGCCGAGACGCCGATACTGTTTGTGGGGCAGTCGAATTTCAGGGGGCTGCGGACGGGTAAGACCGAGGCACTGCTGGAGGAGCTGGAGAAAGCCGGCGATAACAGGGTTGAAAACGTGCATTTTCTGCCTGGGCGTGATCTGCTGGGCGATGATGGGGACGGGACGGTTGACGGGGTCCACCCGAACGATCTGGGGATGAGACGGCATGCGGATGTGCTGATACCGGCGATCCGGGAGCTTATTGCGGAGGAGCCTGAACCGAAAGATGCCGGCGAAGCGAAATCTGATTGAGGCCAGGTAGGCTGCGATGCGGTATAGATGAACGAATTTGAGCGTAAAATTGCGGATTTTGTGCGGTCGGAGGGGCTGATCGGGGCCGGTGAGCGAGTGCTGGCGGCGGTTTCGGGGGGTGCGGATTCGGTTGCGCTTTTGCGGGTTCTCCAGGCGATGCGGGATGAGGGAGCGGAGTTTGAGGTTGCGGTCGGGCATGTCAATCACAATCTGCGGGGGGCGGCGTCGGACGGGGACGAGGCGTTCGTAAAAGTATTGGCGGAGCGGATGGGGGTTGAGGTGCGGAGCGAGTCGGTGGATACGGTGGGTCATGCGAAAAAACACCGGGTTTCTACGGAGACGGCGGCGAGGCGGCTGAGGATGGAGGGGCTGGGGCGGATGGCGGATGAACTGGGGTGCGGATTGATCGCGACGGCGCATCATATGGATGACAATGCGGAGACGGTGGTGCATCGGCTGATGCGGGGGACGGGGTATCGGGGCCTGGGCGGGATATGGCCGAGGAAGGTATTTGGGTCGGGTAGGCGTTATGTGCGGCCGTTGCTGTGCGTGCGGAGGCGGGAAATCGTGGATTACTGTACTGATAAGGGGGTTGAGTGGCGGCACGATCATACGAATGATGAGCTGGTTTATACGCGGAACAGAATCCGGCACGCGGTTTTGCCGGGGCTGGAGGCGGAGAGTGAGGGGGATCTGGTGCGGGAGCTGTTCGGGCTCAGTACGGCGGCGCGGGGGATGACGGAGCGGATTGAGCGGGAGGCGAAGCGGTGCTGGGGGCGGATCGTGCGGGCCGAGAGCGGGGATCGGGTGGTGATGGATCGCGCGGGGTTTGCGGAGTTGACGCGGGGGGTGCGGCAGGCGGTGGCGCGGCGGGCGATCGTGCGGATCGGGTGCGGGGAGAGGGATATTACGCGGGTGCATTATGAGAGCATTTTTGAGCTAGCTGGGAATGCGAGCGGGCGGATCGAACTGCCGGGCGGGTATGAGGTGGTGAGCGAGGGGGATATGGTCGTTTTCGGGAAGGTGAGAGAACAGAGGGAGGCTGTGCATCCGGCGAGACAAGTGCTTGCGGTGGAGGGAGTTACGCAATTTGGGATATGGGAGATCAGGGCGGAGGTGCTGGGGGCGGATGAGGTCGATATGGCGGCGGTGGAGGGTAATGCTGATCGGCGGGTAGAGTATTTCGATGCGGACAGGGTCGAGGGGGAGATCATGGTGCGGTGTCGGGAGGATGGGGACAGGTTTCGACCGATCTGGGGGCGAGGGGTGAAGAAGGTGGGCAAGTTTTTGACGGATCTGAAGGCGAACGAGCGGGAGCGGGGAGAGGTAGTTGTTTTTGAGGACAGCGAGGGCGATATTCTGTGGGTCGGGCCTTTGCGGGCGAGCGAAAAGGCGAAGGTGCGGGCGGATACGAGGCGGGTTTTGCGGGTTGAGATGGATAGAGCGGGACAAAAGTGACAGAAGCAGGCAGGTCTAAAGCTTTGGAGGGGTGCGGTTTGATAGATTTGCGATCGATTGGGGATTATGTGGGTTTCAGTACTGATACAAATGGCATTTATAGCCTTGACAAGGTGGGCGATGTCTCATAAAGTACGGCCTGTTTATGTCTGCACGTAAGGTAGACGGGTAGGAGTTGTTTTGACATTTGGGTTGAAGCGGCTTCTGAAAGAGAAATTTTTTATTTAGTTCGAACTGTTATATAAGGAGTAAGAACTATGGCAACTAAAGTTGCAATTAATGGCTTTGGTCGTATCGGCAGAGCCGTAGCGAGAATTATCATCGAGAGAGCTGGTGACGCAGAACTGGTAGCAATCAACGACCTGGCACCTGCCAAGAGTCTTGCTCACCTTTTCAAGTACGACACCAACTTCGGCAAATGGGACGGCGACGTCAGTGTCGAAGGCGACAGCATCGTGATCAACGGCAAGAAGATCAAGGTTACCGCGATCAAGAATCCCGCGGAACTGCCATGGGGCGATATGGGTGTCGACGTTGTAGTCGAATCCACCGGTATCTTCCGCACGAAGTCTTCGGACAAGGGCGGCTATGGCGACCACCTCAAGGCGGGCGCTAAGAAGGTCGTTCTGACCGTACCTGCTAAGGATGACATCGACGCGACAGTCGTACTGGGCGTAAATGATGACACGCTCACTGCTGACGCCAAATGCGTATCGAACGCAAGCTGCACGACTAACTGTCTTGCACCTGTAGCGAAGGTTCTGAACGATTCTTTCGGTATCAAGCGCGGCGTAATGACAACTGTTCACGGTTACACGAACGACCAGAACGTACTGGACATGATCCACAGCGATATGCGCAGGTCGCGTGCTGCTGCACTGAACATCATCCCGACGACGACCGGTGCCGCTAAGGCAGTTGGTAAGGTTATCCCGGATCTGAACGGCAAGCTGGACGGTATGGCACTTCGCGTACCAGTACCGACGGGCAGTTGTGTGGACCTGGTAGCTGAGCTGGACAAAGACGCTTCTATCGAAGACGTCAATGCCGCTATCAAGAAGGCTGCTGAGGGCGAGCTCAAGGGTATTCTGGCATACACAGAAGATCCGATCGTAAGCAGCGACATCATCGGCGACCCGCATTCGAGCATCTTCGACGGTCTGTCGACCATGAAGATGGGCGAGAACCTCGTCAAGATCATTAGCTGGTACGACAACGAGTGGGGCTACTCCTGCCGTACTGTTGATATCATCGAAAAGATCGCTAAGATGTAATGGCGTAATTTCCGGGCCTGTTCGCGAAGGTGAGCAGGCCCGTTTTGTTTTATGAATGTCGCGGACTCGATGTCTTTGTGAGAGCCCGCGGATCTGAAAGTCTGGATGCCACTTCGATAAACATTTGAATTTTTCGGGAAGGCGGATAAATAAAATGGCCAAGAAGACAGTTGCAGATATCAATGTGCAGGGCAAGAAGGTCCTGATGCGCTGCGATTTCAATGTGCCGCTGGATGATAACGGCAACATTACGAATGATGCGAGAATTACAAAAGCTCTGCCGACGATCAAGCACGTGCTGGACGGAGGCGGATCGCTTATACTTATGAGTCACCTGGGTCGGCCCAAGGGTGAGCGGAACGACAAGTTCTCTCTTGCTCCGGTTGCGAAAAGACTGAGCGAGTTGCTGGGCAAGGACGTTGTTTTTGCCGGCGACTGCATCGGCGAAGAGGTCGAGCAGAAGGCTGCGGGACTCAAGGACGGCGACGTAATGCTGCTGGAAAACCTGCGGTTCCACAAGGAAGAGACGATCAAGGACAAGGCTGCGAAGGAAGACGCCGAGCTGCGTAAGGCGAAGGACGATTTCGCAAAGCAGATCGCTAAGCTGGCGGATGCCTATGTCTGCGATGCTTTCGGTACGGCACACAGGGACAACGCTTCGATGTATACCGTTCCGTGCATGATGGAAGACAAGCCGAGGGTAAGCGGATTTTTGATCGAGAAGGAAATCAAGTTCCTCGGCGACACCGTTGAAGCGGCTGAGAAGCCTTTTGTCGCTATATTGGGCGGTGCGAAGGTTTCGGATAAGATCGGCGTGATAGAGAACCTGATGCGCAAAGTCGATACGATCCTGATCGGCGGAGCGATGGCGTATACATTCGCAAAAGCCAAGGGCAACAAGATCGGCAAGAGTCTGTGCGAGGATGATTTCGTCGAGAAGGCCAGCACACTTGTCGAGGAAGCCAAGGAAGTCGGCTGCGATATTCTTCTGCCGGTTGATACGGTAGTCGCGCAGGAGTTCAAGGCGCATGCTGAGAACAAGGTAGTCGAGGGCGATATCGAGGACGACTGGGAAGGCGTCGACATCGGGCCCAAGACACAGGAATTGTTCGCGGACAAGCTCAAAAACGCAAAGACGATCGTATGGAACGGTCCGATGGGCGTATTCGAGCTGGAGCCGTTCGATAAGGGTACCAAGGCTGTCGCACGGGCGGTTGCTGATGCTACTTCGCAGGGCGCGAGGAGCATCATCGGCGGCGGTGACAGCGCGAGTGCTGTTATCGGTATGGGTCTCGAGGACAAGGTAAGCCACGTCAGTACCGGCGGCGGCGCGAGCCTGGAATTCCTCGAAGGCAAGAAGTTCAAGGTTTTCAGCATTCTCGAGGACAAGTAGCCGAGAGAATTTGAATATCAATACTGACCAGGCAGGGCTCGCGGGTTCTGTCTGGTTTTTTGTTATCCCCCTGCCGGAGCGATATATATGGCTAGAAAGAGATTACCTGAGGTGGGCAGTTTTGAGGTTTCGCCTTCGATCTTGTCGGGAGATTTTTCAAATCTGCAGTCTGAGATCAAAGAGGTTGAGGCTGCGGGTTTGAACATGCTGCATCTGGATGTGATGGACGGGCATTTTGTGCCGAATCTGACTTTCGGGCCGCCGGTGGTGGCGAAAATGCGGAAGCATACGGATATGGTGTTCGATACGCATTTGATGATAACGAATCCGGAGAAATATGCGAAGCCGTTCGTTGATGCGGGGTCGGATCATATTACATTTCATGTGGAAGTAGTCGACGATCCTGCTGAGTTTATAAAGTATCTGCACGGGCTTGGGGCAACCTGCGGTGTTACGCTGAATCCGGAGACGCCCGTGGAGACTGTGGAGAAAGTCGCACCGCTTTGTGATATGGTACTGGTGATGACGGTGCATCCGGGATTCAGCGGACAGGAGTATATTGCTGCGGCTGCGAAAAAAATCGTGACGATACGCGAGATCGTCGGGCCGAACATTCGAATCGAGGTTGACGGTGGGATCAGTCCGGAAACTGTGCCGGAGGTGGTCGGGTTCGGAGCGGATACTTTTGTGGCGGGCAGTGCTGTTTTCGGTAAGTCCAATCGTGCAAAGGCGATACGTTATATGCTGGACGCAGCGGAAGAGGCAAAATCGCGGCTGGGCAAGTGAGCGGAGGCTCTATAGAAAGACCTCGAAGGATTTATACGGTCGATTTTTACGTCTAAAAATGTAAAGATGGGCTGGTCATCCGACTGCGGTTATGATAAAATCGCGGGCCATTCTGGAACTAGTGGAAAACAACGATTGAACTGAATTTGCGCCTTCGAGCGGTGAGGGTGCAGTTGAGTAAATGGCGTTTTCGGCGGAATTTGGATTTTGCCGGCGTGAAGCTGACAGAAGTTTGAGTTAAAAGGAGATGGTCCCGGGCTTTTTGCAGGTTGAAGCGTGCTGAAGGCGGTTTTTGATGTCCGGGAGCAGATTTTAATATGGCTAAAAAGACCAAATCCTGGGATGGTTATTCTCTGAAACCCCGGAAGGAAATGCCCGAGGGGCTTTGGCTTGCGTGTCCTTCCTGCAAGGAAATGCTGTTTCGCAAAACAGTGGACAAGAATATGGGTGTTTGTCCGAAGTGCGAGCACCATTTCCGCGTGGACGGGTGGACCCGTGTGAATCAGCTCGTGGATGACGGGGCGTTCGAGGAGCTTTGCAGCGATCTGGCATCGGATGATCCGCTGAATTTCGCGTGGAAGGGCAACAATTACAAGGACCGGCTGGAAAAGGACCGTAACAAGGGGGTCGGTAACGAGGCCATGATCTGCGGCAAGGGTTATATTCGCGGCCGCGGTGTTATGCTGGCTGTGATGAACTTCAATTTTTTGGGCGGGAGCATGGGCCTGGTGGTAGGCGAGAAGCTATGTGCGGCTGTGGATCAGGCGCTGGAAGAGGACCTGCCGCTGGTGGTTGTGAGCAGCTCGGGCGGAGCGAGGATGCATGAGGGTGTCGTTTCGCTGGGTCAGATGGCGAAAACCAGTGCCGCGTTGGCGAAATTTGACGATGCCGGCGGGCTATTCATATCCGTTCTGACGGATCCGACGACGGGCGGTGTTACGGCGAGTTTCGCGATGCTTGGTGACGTGATAATCGCAGAGCCGAAGGCGCTGATCGGGTTTGCTGGGCCGAGGACGATCTATCAGACGATCAAGGTCGAGCTGCCGGAAGGTTTTCAGCGGTCGGAGTTCCTGGTCGAGCACGGTTTCGTGGACATGATCGTCAGTCGGCATGACCTGCGTGCGGAGATCAGCCGGCTGGTGGACTACTGCGGCAAGAAGTAGACATCTGCGGGGCATGCTGAGCGTCACTGCCGGACAATTCTAAGTGAATCCGAAAAAATATGCGGAGTGCTGTTTGTGCGCTCCGCCGGGGGTGTGAGTTTTTCGGGATTAGACTTTAATTACCATCGGTAAGGCCGTATAATTTAACGGTTTACAAAAGCGGTGTGCGCGCCGGTTTCGGTGCGGACGGTTGAGATTTTTCCAGGGACAAAATTATTGCTATGAGCTACGTACGCGAGAATATCGAGCGGATGAAGGGGTACACGCCGGGTTTTCAGCCCGAGGGGCTGGACGTGGTGAAGCTGAACACGAATGAGAATCCTTACCCCCCTTCCGAGCGGGTGCTGGAGGCTGTGCGCGGAATCACGGCCGAGCAGTTGAGACGGTATCCGCAGCCGCTGGGCGATAAGTTCCGGATCGCAGCGAGCGGTGTGCTGGGGGTGGAGCCGGACAATATCATGTGCACGAACGGCGGGGACGATCTGCTTACGATCGCGTTCCGGGCGTTCTGCGACGAGAAGCGGGCGGTGATCTTTCCGGGACCGACTTATTCGCTGTATCCGGTCTTGGCACATATCCAGGATTGTGCCGCGTGGGAGGTTGATTTTGATGACGAGGAGCTTTACGACAATCTGGCGGACGCAAATGAAGCGTTGACGATCATATGCAATCCGAACGCGCCGAGCGGCAAGCAGATAGAGCCGGCGAAGATAGGCGAGCTTGCGGAGAGGCTGGACGGGGTGCTGCTGGTGGATGAAGCGTATGCGGACTTTGCCGAGCAGGACTGTGTCGGACTGGTGCGGGAGCTGGATAACGTGATGATCCTGCGGTCGATGAGCAAGGGTTATTCGCTTGCGGGTATACGGTTCGGGTATTGTATCGCGTCGGCGGAGCTGATCGGTGAGCTGCTGAAGGTGAAGGATTCTTATAACGTGGATGCGGTCGCAATAGAGGCGGCTACGGCGGCGATAGAGGATCAGGACTATTTTCGTTCGAACGTGATGAAGGTGGTAGCGGAGAGGCAGCGGCTGACGAAAAATCTGCGCGAGCTGGGGTTTGCGGTTGAGGACAGCTCGACGAATTTCGTGCTGGCGCAGATAAGCAAGCCGAGTGCGAAGGACATATACGAAGAACTTGCAAGGCGGAACATATTCGTGAGATATTTCGACCTGCCGAAGCTGAAAGATAAACTGCGGGTGACGGTGGGAACGCCCGAGCAGAATGACGCCCTTCTGGGTGCGTTGAAAGATATTACAGGAAACGAGGAATAGATATGGCCAGGACAGCCGAACTGAAACGCGAGACGAACGAGACGAAGATCAGCATCGAGATGAACCTTGACGGTGCGGGCAGGTACGACGTTGATACGGGTGTGGGATTTTTCGATCACATGATGGCGCACCTGTCGAAGCACAGCAAGATAGACCTGACGCTGAAGGCGAAAGGCGATCTGGAGGTGGACGCGCATCACACGGTCGAGGATGTTGGGATATGCCTGGGCCAGTGCCTTAACGATGCGCTGGGCGATAAGAAGGGAATCGCGAGATACGGACATTCTTCGCTGCCGATGGAGGATGCGCTGGCAAACGTGGCGCTGGATCTGTCGGGTCGGCCATTCTGCGTTTACAACGCTGAGTATCGTACGGAGCGGATCGGCGATTTTGACGTGGAGCTGATCGAGGAATTTTTGCGGGCGTTCACGAATGCGGGCAGGTTCAATCTGCACGTGAATGTGCCCTACGGAACGAACAGCCATCATATTGCCGAGGCGATATTCAAGGCGATCGGTCAGGCGTTCGGTACGGCTGCGAAGATCGTCGGCAAGGAGATACCGAGTACGAAGGGCACGCTGTGAATCTTGATCTGAAGTACGAGTACAGGACCGGGATCGGGACGGACATCCACAAGCTGGTGCTTGACAGGGAGCTCAAGCTTGGCGGGGTCGAGGTGCCGTATCCGAAGGGACTGCTCGGACACAGTGACGGCGACGTGGTGCTGCATGCGGTGATAGACGCGGTGCTGGGCGCGATGTGCGCGGGCGATATCGGGACGCTGTTTCCGGATACGGACGCGAAGTACAAGGGCATCGACAGTAAGGCTCTGGTGCTGCTGGTTCGTGATCTGATGGAGGAGATGCGATGGGAGGTTGTGAACGTTGACGTAATCATTCATGCGGAGGAGCCGAAGCTTGGGGCCTATAAGGGTCAGATCAAGCGATGCGTGGCGAGTCTGCTGAGTGCTGATTTTAATAACGTGAATATCAAGGCGAAGACGAACGAGGGCCTCGGGCCGGTCGGTGAAGGGCTGGCGATAGAGTCGACGGTCAGCGTGCTGCTGCGGCGAAGACTGAAGCGGACGCTTGCGGATTCGTGAGGTTAAGGACTGCTGGACGCGTTGGCTTTGAGATTGCCGCGTCGCTACGCTCCTCGCAATGACAAAAAATTGAATCGCTTTTCGCGATGACAAGTTTGAAAGTGATAGAAGTTACTGACTGAGGTTATTTCAATGGGTTTGAAACTTTATAATACGCTGACGAGGCAGGTTGAGGAATTTGAGCCGGTGCAGGAAGGCCGGGTGGGGATGTATGTGTGCGGGCCGACGGTTTACGGGCATGCGCATCTGGGGCATGCGAAGAGCTATGTTTCGTTCGATGTGCTCGCGCGGTATCTGCGGTATCTGGGATACAGTCTGACGTATGTGCAGAACATTACGGACGTGGGGCATCTGACGGACGATGCGGACGAGGGTGAGGACAAGCTGGCGGTGGCCGCGAGGAAAGAGCATAAGCACCCGATGGAGCTGGCGGAGTTTTATACGGCGAGCTATTTTCGGGATATGGATGAGCTGAACTGTGTTCGGCCGGACATCAGTCCGCGGGCGAGCGGGCATATACCGGAGCAGATCGCGCTTGTGAAGAAGCTGCTGGAGAAGGGTTTTGCGTACGAGTCGAACGGGTCGGTTTATTTCGACGTTGCGAGGTTCAACGAGTACGGTAAGCTGAGCGGTCGCAAGCTGGAAGATATGCAGGCGGGCGCGAGGATCGACGTCAATCCGGAGAAGAAGAACCCGGCGGATTTCGCTGTGTGGAAGAAGGCTGAGCCGAACCATATTATGCAGTGGGACAGCCCGTGGGGGATGGGTTATCCGGGGTGGCACCTGGAGTGCTCGGTGATGAGCATGAAGTATCTGGGTGAGACGGTGGACATTCACGGCGGCGGGCTGGAGAATCAGTTTCCGCATCATGAGTGCGAGATCGCGCAGGCAGAGGCAGTGACGGGCAAGCCTTTCGTGAAGTACTGGCTGCACAATAATATGGTGACGGTGAACGGCACGAAGATGGGCAAGAGCCTGAACAATTTTATTCTGTGCTCGGAGCTGTTCAGTGGTGAGCATGAGCTGCTGTCGCGGGGGTACGATCCGCTGGCGGTGAGGCAGTTGATATTGAACAGTCATTATCGCAGCCCGATAGATTTTTCGGACGCGGCGTTGACCAGTGCGCAGAGCGGGTATGACAGGATAACGGATGCTGTTGTCGCGGTTCGCAAGCAGATGGGCAATGCGGCTGAGGGTGAGATCGATGCGGAAGTCGCAAAGCAGCTTGAAGAAGCGAAGGCGAAGTTCGAGCGGGCAATGAACGACGATCTTAATACGGCGGTCGCGCTGTCGGTGATGTTCGACCTGGTGAAGCTGAGCAATAAGCTGCTGGAAGACGAGAAGACGACGAAGGGCACGCTTGCGGCGGTTGACGGGATGTTCCGTCGGCTGGGCGGTGACGTGCTGGGGATCGTCAAAGACGAATACGCACAGGCCGGCGCGGGCGACGAAGAGCTGCTGGACCATCTGATCGGCATGATGATCGAACAGCGTCAGCAGGCAAGGAAGAACAAGGACTTCGCAACTGCGGACGGGATACGAGACAAGCTAAGCGAGTTCGGCATACTGCTGGAGGACAAGCCCGGCGGTGCTTCGACGTGGAGACGTAAGTGATGAGGATCATGGGAATCGATCCGGGACTGCAGGTCTGCGGTTATTCGGTGATCGATGACGGCCAGCGCGATATGCGGCTGATCGAAGCGGGCGTGTTCAGGACGGACAGGAGCAAGAGCCTGGAGACGCGGCTGAATCAGATCGCGGCGGACGTGGAACATATACTCGACAAGCATGGGCCGGATGTGGTCGCGGTGGAGGAGCTGTATGCTCATTACAAGCATCCGCGGACGGCGATACTGATGGGGCATGCGCGGGGGGTGATATTCCAGAAGTCGGCGGCGAGCGGCGCGGAAGTTAAGAGCTACTCTGCGACCCGGATAAAGAAATCGCTGACCGGTCACGGCCGTGCGAGCAAGGAACAGATGCAGCGTGCGATACAGACGGTGCTCGGGCTTGCGGAGGCGCCTGAGCCGCACGACGTTGCGGATGCTATAGCGGCGGCGCTTTGTTGTGCGAACGCGGTACGGATACAGATTTAGAGAAAACGGTAAGGGAATAGAATGATCGCACAGATCGAAGGGAAGTTGACGAGTCTGACGCCTGAGAGCGGATTGCTGAAGGTGGGGCCGATCAGTTACGAGATAATGCTGCCGGGTTATGCGGTGAGTCAGTTGGCCGGGCAGATCAATTCGGATGTTTCGTTTTATACGATGCAGTATCTGGAGGGGTCGCCGGGCGGCGGGAATTTGCTGCCGAGGCTGGTGGGATTTCTGTCGGAGGCCGAACGCGAATTCTTTCATCAGTACACGAGCGTGAAGGGCATGGGGATACGCAAGGGGCTCAAGTCGCTGACACTGCCGGTGGCGACGATTGCCGGGGCGATAGAAAGCGGGGATGAGAAGCTGCTGAAGACTTTGCCGCAGGTGGGTAAGAGGTTGGCGCAGTTGATGATCGCGCAGTTGCAGGGCAAGCTGGAGGGGTATGCGGTGGGCGAGACGACGGCAGCGGGCGGCGGAGGCGGAGCGAGCTTTGCGAATTACCAGGTGGAGGCGCTGGAGATACTGGTCGCGTGGGGTGAGAAGCGTGCGGAGGCGATGGAGCTGATCGAGCTGGCGAGCAACAAGCATCCGGATGTGAAGAGCGCCGAAGAGCTGGTGCCGCTGGTGTACAAGATCAAGCAGGGAACGGAAGTCTGAGGGATTGACGAAAAGGAATTTGCGTTATGGCGATAGATAGAGTTTTGAGTTCGGATTCGGGCGGGCCGCTGGAGGAGAATTTCAGTCTGGCGCTTCGGCCGAGGACGATAGAGGAATGCGTGGGGCAGGACAATGTTCGCGAGAAGCTCAAGATCGCGGTGCAGGCGGCGGCGCAGCGAGGTGAGCCGTTGGAGCACATTCTGTTTTACGGACCGCCCGGGCTGGGCAAGACGACGCTGGCGAATATCATCGCGAACGAGATGAACTCGGCAATACGGGTTTCGTCGGGGCCCGCGCTTACGAAGCAGGGTGACGTGATGGGGATGCTGACGAACGTCAACGAGGGGGACATTCTTTTTATCGACGAGATACACAGACTCAGCGCGCCGGTGGAGGAATTTATTTATCCGGCGATGGAGGATTTCAAAGTTGATTTCACGGTCGAGAGCGGCATGCATGCGAAGACGATCAATTTCCCGCTCAAGCGATTCACGCTGATCGGGGCGACGACGCGGGCGGGGTTGTTGAGTGCACCGCTGCGGGGGCGGTTCGGTATGCTGCTGCACCTTGAGTACTATTCGGACGAACAGTTGACGCAGATCGTGGCGCGGTCGGCGAGATTGTTGGGACTGGACAGCGATGCTGATTCGCTGGGGCTGATCGCGAGCAGATCGCGGGGGACGCCGCGTATCGCGAATCGGCTGCTCAAGCGTGTGCGGGATTATGCACAGGTCAAGGGCAGCGGTCGGCTGACGGTGGATATCGTGGAGCGTGCGCTGAAGATGGAACAGATAGACGAGCTTGGGCTGGACGAGCTGGACAGGTCGTTCATGCGGGCGCTGGTGAATGTTTATGACGGCGGGCCGGCGGGGATCGACGCGATCGCTGCGACGCTGGGCGAGGAGCGGGATACGCTGGAGGATGTGGTCGAGCCATATCTGCTGCAGGTCGGATTTGTGCGGCGGACGAAGCGGGGCAGGGAGATAACAAAGGCGGCGTGCGATCATCTCGGCCTGCCTTACAAGGGCGCGGACAAGGAAGAGCATGAGCAGAAGGATCTGTTTTGATATTTGCAGGAGCTAAGGAGAACGAGATGGCGGGACTGACGAAACGGGTATTTCTGGTTGCCGGCATATTGGCCGTTGGGTTGCTGGGTGGCTGCGCGGTGCCGGGCAATGGCGATTCGAAAAGCGTTCGCGTGATGACGTATAATATTCATCACGGCGAGGGGGCGGACGGTGTGCTGGATATGGATCGGATCGCGGAGGTGATCGAGGCAAGCGGCGCGGATGTAGTCGGACTGCAGGAGGTGGACAATAATTTCGGCGCGCGGTCGGAGTTTGTCGATCAGGCGAAGTACCTGGCGGAGAAGCTGGGGATGTATTATGCGTACGGGCCGGCGATACGATATGGCGGTAAGGATGGCGAACGGCTTTACGGCAATGCGTTGCTGAGCCGGTATCCGATCGCGGGGACGGAGAATCATCTGCTGGCGAAGTTCGAGGGTCATGAGCAGCGTGCGTGCCTGAAAGCTCGGGTTGAGCTGGCGGGCGATACGTATGCGGTGCTGGTGACGCATCTGGATCATAAGTCGGCCGAGCTGCGGGACGAGCAGGCGAAGGGGCTGATAGAGATCGTTGGTGAACAGCCGGAGCGTACGATCCTGATGGGGGATTTTAATTGTCCGCCGCCCGGGACCGAGGCTGGGGACAAGCAGTCGGTGAATGCTGTTGCTCGGATAATAAAGACGCTTGATCCGGCATGCAGTATTGGTGGTGGACCGGCCGAAGCGACGGTCGGCTCGGGCGTGAAGATCGATTATATTTTCGTTTCGGATGATATTGCAAGTAACGTGGTCGACTGCGGGCCGGTGCGGAACGATGTGACGGCGAAGGCGAGCGATCATCTGCCGGTGGTTGCTGAGCTGAAGCTTTAGCGGCGAGGTAACCGCCCTGCCGGCGGGGTCAACTGAAGAATTTTGCCATGCGCGGGGGTTTGTGCAGCAGTTCGGTGAAGTGGCGGACGAGGAGGCGTTCTATTTCGCGAACGCGGTCGGGGTCGGCGTTCTTGAATTTCTGCAGGTCCGAGATGCAGGCGGCGGAGGTGCGGGAAAGGCGTATCTTGTCGGGGTAGGATATTTCGCAGTCGGGACAGACGATGCCGTGGGCCTGGCTGGTGAAGTAGATGCGGGGCCAGGTGGAGCTGTACGGGGCGGAGCAGTTCGCACAACGGCTGAGGATCAGTCCGCTGCCGATGTCGCTGAGCAGTGTCAGTTGGAAGATGACGAGCAGGCGGATTGCGGCTGTTTCGTCTTCGCTGGTCCGGAGGTCCTGCAGAAACTGTACGAAATTGTCGAACAGGTCCGGATGGGGGTCGAAGTCCTGGGTGAATTTGTTGGTGAGCTCGGCGGCGAACAGTGCGCAGTTCATGGTGTAGAGACGGTGGCGCAGGCCGACGAAGACGGGACGCTGATCGAGCTCGATGAGGGTGGCGAGTGAGCCGTCCTGTTTGGGTAAGGTGTAGATGACGTCGCCGTAAGTGAAAATTTCGAGCGGTCCGTCGAAGGAGCTCTTCTTGCGGCGGGAGCCTTTTGCGATTGCGGATATCTTGCCGGCCTCGCGGCAGAAGAGCGTTGCGATCTGCGAAGTTTCGGAGTAGTCAACCGTGCGGAGGCAGATTGCGATATCCTTATTTCGCATTTTGCTTTGACTTTCCCTCTTGCGGGTGCATGCGTTCGATCTTTATTCGGCGGATGCGTCGGGCCTCTGCGTCGGAGACCTGGAACTTCAGGTCCTCGTAGACGAAGGTATTGCCTGCTTTTGGGATGTAGCCGAGGTGCGACAGTACGAATCCGCCGACGGTGTCGTAGTCCTCTTCTTCGGGCAGGTCGAGGTCGCATTCGTTGTTGAGGTCGTCGATGGGTGTTCGGGCATCGACTTCGAACGTGTCCTCGGTGAGCTCGACGATCGGTTCGGGCTGGGCCTCTTCGTATTCGTCGACGATCTCGCCGACGAGCTCTTCGAGAATGTCTTCGATAGTGACGATGCCTGCGGTTCCGCCGTACTCGTCGAGGACAACGGCGATGTGCAGTTTCTGGTTCTGAAACTCGTGCAGCAGGTCGCGGACGGGTTTTGTCTCGGGCACGAAATAGGCTTTGCGAATCTTGTCGGCCAGGCGGAACTCGGTGGGCTCCTTGCCGACCTCGGCGAGAAGGTCCTTTGCGTAGACCATGCCGATGATGCTGTCGATGTTCTCTTCGAAGACCGGAATGCGTGAGTGACCCGCTTTGCTGATTGTCTGGAGGACGTCCTCGCGGTCGGATTTTATATCGAGCGCGATCAGGTCCGTGCGCGGGGTCATGATCTCGGCAGCGGTGCTGTCGTTAAGTTCGAGGACGTTTTCGATCATCTCGAGTTCTTCTTCGTCGACGATGCCTTCGAGCCGGCCCTGCTCGACGACGCTGAGGAACTCTTCCTGTTTTTCCTCGTGCATTTCCTCGATGGTAGATTCCGGCACGCCTGCAAGTCTTTTCACGAGCTGATCATGGAGCTTGAGCAGCCAGACGATGGGCGAGAGCAGCCAGGTGGTGAGTTTGAGTATCGACCAGGTGCGGGCGAGTACCCATTCGCCGGTGTACTTGGCCCAGGAATGCGGGACGGCGATGGTGAGTATGCCGATGACGATCACGGCAACGATTACCGCGATGACTGGCGTGTCGGGGAAAAGGGTAACGCTGAGTATCAGCAGTCCGAGATTGCAGGCGAGTCGGTACAGCGAGCATGCCTGGGTATATCTTTCGGCGTTGTCGAGGAAATCGTCGAAGCGATCCTCTTTGCCGCGTGCTTTGAAAGATTCGGCGAGGCGCACGCGTGAAAATGTGCGCAAGGCCACAACATGAAGCGAGAAAAACAGACTACCCCCACAGAGCAGAGCGATCAATAAGCCTGACCATCCAACGTCGTCCACTAAAAATTCTCCTGTAATTAAGCTAACTTTCCTTCGGCCGAGCGGCGTATACTACGCCAAAACCGGCAGTTTGTAAAATCTCATCTTCCGCTTTGTGCATTTTTTCCGCGTCGGCGGGGTCGATGTCGTCGAAGCCGAGATTATGCAGCAAGCCGTGGGTGATGTAAAGGGCGAGCTCGGCCTGGGCGTCGTGAGATCGCTGCTGTGCCTGGCGCGAGGCCATTTCGTAGTTTACGACGAGGTCGAAAATCCGTTCATTTTCACTTTCGGCTTCCGAGAGATCGAAGCTGATTACATCAGTTGTCTTTTCGTCGCCGAGGAACTGCTGGTGGACCTGGGTTATTATCTCATCGCCTACGATGGAGATGCTTACCGTGGCGTCCGTAGCGTCGTAGCGGTCAAGAACCGACATGACCAGATCGCGAAGCGTGTCGATGTCGACATCGGGAGCTTCGACGTTTAGTGTTATTTCGATATTACCCGCACTCATGTTTAACCATTCTCCTTTTGTGGTTCGTCGGGCGGGGTCGGGTACTTGATCCTGCCGTGGTGATGAGCGGCGAGCGATTTTGAGAGCGTTTCTTCGATCGTACTGAGTTCGCGCAGGGTGAGATCGCATTCGTCGAACTGGCCGTCCTGCAGGCGTTTCATTGCCATGTTGTGAACGACGGCCTCGATGCGGGTTGGTGAGACGTCGCCGAGTGAGCGGACCGCGCTTTCGCAGGTGTCCGAGAGCATGACAATGGCGGCTTCTTTTGAATGCGGTTTCGGGCCCGGATAGCGGAACTCGGTGTCGCTGATGGTGGTGCCCTTTTCGTCGGCCTGTTTTTTCGCTTCGTTGTAGAAGTATTCGATCAGGGTCGTGCCGTGATGTGTTTCAATGAATTGGCGAAGCACAGCGGGCAGGCCGTACTCGCGGGCGATCTCGATGCCATCCTTTACGTGACCTACAATGACGAGCTGGCTCATCGCAGGCGAAAGTGCCTCGTGACGGCTGGCCGAGCCCATCTGATTTTCGACGAAATACGGGGGCTTGTTTATCTTGCCGATGTCGTGATAGTAGGCACCGACCCGGCAGAGCAGGCCGTTGGCGTTGATCGAGTCGGCGGCGGATTCGGCGATACTGCCGATCAGCAGACTGTGGCTGAATGTGCCCGGTGCTTCCATAGCGAGCTTTTTAAGCAGGGGCTGGTTGGCGTCGCTGTAGTCGAGAAGCGTCATGCTGGTTGCGATGCCGAAGGCACGTTCGATCAGCGGCAGGAAGCCCTGAATGAGGAAGCCAACCGCGACTGTTACGGCTGCGGCGGCTCCGCTGGTTTTGGATATTTTCGTTGCGGTCCAGTCGTCCAGTACGCCAAGGCTGGTCGCTACAAGCATAACGATGACAGCCGCGAGCGTCGTGACTTCGATGAGCTTCATGCGTGTTCGGATCTCGCGAAGCGCGAAGCAGCAGGTGACCGCGCCTGCGATCATCGTCAGGAAAAGCTGGAAGAGCTTGAGCGTGGTTGCTTCGTCCGCTCGTGCGGCGAAACAGGCGAGGATGCAGAAGAACGTCGTCATGCCTATCGCGAATCGCTGATCGTATGCGATGGTGAGGATGACAGCACTGGTGATCGCTGAGCCTGTTGCAAGGTATGTCCATTCGGAATAGAAGGACGCTGCGCGTGTTATCGCGAGCAGCAGCAGAAACAGCGTCGCAAGAGCTATCGCGCGCGGGGCGCGTTCGATTATGCGATGCTTGAAATGATGCACGTACATCGCGCCGCCGAGCGAAATGATCGATACGAGTGCGGCGATGGAGAATATCTGCGACCACGGCCGCCACATGTCCTGGAAGAACGTGTCGAGCGCACGAGTCTGAACGCTGAGGATGGCAGTTGCGAGTACGATGAACAGGACGAGTACGGCGATGGCTGCGGGCAGCGGGCTGTTGACCGCTTTGCTGACTCGCTCGAGCCGTTCGGCGGAGATGGTGTCGCGGACGTGCTGCCGCCGGGCTGAGATTTTCTTTTTCTTTCTTGCCATTAGTTTCGCCGATCAATCCTGTTTCGAATTCTGATCCGTCTTCTTCTTATCGTATGCCTGGACGATGTTCTGAACGAGAGAATGCCTTACGATGTCGGTTTTTCCAAGCTGTACGAATCCTACGCCGTCGATGCCCTTTAGTGTTCGCCAGGCGTCGACCATTCCGCTGGGTTTTCCCTTTTCGAGGTCGACCTGGGTGATATCGCCCGTGATGATCATCTTGGAGCCTCGGCCGAGACGGGTCAAAAGCATGAGCATCTGAGATGGCGAGGTGTTCTGGGCCTCGTCGCAGATGATCGCTGCTTCGTTGAGCGTTCTGCCTCGCATGAAGGCGAGCGGGATGATCTCGATTATGTCCATTTCCATGAACTTGCGCATCTGGCCGAAGTCCATCATCTCTTCGAGCGCGTCGAAGAGCGGACGCAGATAGGGATTCACTTTCGCCTGCAGGTCGCCGGGCAGGAAGCCGAGTTTTTCACCTGCTTCGACCGCTGGCCTGGCGAGGATGACCTTTCGCACGAGCTTCTGCTTGAGCATCGAGACTGCTGCAGCGACGGCGAGGTAGGTTTTTCCGGTGCCGGCAGGTCCGGTGCAGAGCGTGAGGTCGTTTTTCTGGATGGTGCGGATGTAGTCGAGCTGGCCTCGGGTGAAGGGTTCGATCACGCCTCGATGGCCAAAAACGATGATGCTTTCGTCTTTTGATGGTTTTATCTGGTTTTTGGCCTGAGAGATTATTTCGTCGACGTCTGCTTCGGTAAGCAGGCCGCGTTTCATGAGACGCTTTTGCATTCGTCCGATAATATCGCCCGCCTTGCGAGCCTTTTCCGGGTCGCCTGTAATGGTAACCACGGCATCGCGAACGGTTATCCGCAGACCCATCGAGCCTCGGAGCTTGCGCAGATACTTGTCCGCAGGGCCGAAAAGCTCTGGGCTGTCCAGATCTGGTGCAAGTTTAACTTTTACTTCCAATTTCTCTCCCAAAAACTAAGCAGATGCGAACATCAGAAAAGCATAGGCCAGCGGTGCGGTCCCGAGCGGAGAGTCAATAACGTCCAAAACACCCCCAAAACCCGGCACAACTGCCGACGAATCCTTTTGCTGGGCATCTCTTTTGATCATAGATTCAGCCAGGTCAGCCAACTGGCCACATACAGCAAAGACGATTCCGAACAAAACGGCTGACCAGGGAGCCATTATATCACAGCAATACCCAAAAATAAAAGAAACAATAGCTGCAAATATTATTGCGCCCGCGAGCCCTTCCCAGGTCTTGCCCGGGCTGATGCGGGGGGCGAATTTGTGCTTTCCGAAAAGTTTGCCGGCAGTGTAAGCCCCTATATCAGAGGACTTTACGACAAAAACGAACATCAGAAGCGCCCACACGCCGAATTCTATACGAATTCCGAGTACGAAGCTACTGAGAAGACCGAGATAAAAAATACAAAAGAGGTTGGCGCTGCAGTTTTTCAGCACGTCGGATGTGCCGAACCACTTTCCCTGGTACAGAAATACACCCAGAACGGCGAATGCGGAGGTGAAAAGCAGGTAGTAGAGCTGGAATTGTGCCGGATCGGTGTAAAACTGGGCCCAGTACCAGTTGGTCGCCATAAGTGCGGTCAGGATTATCGTGAGGGGCTTGAATACTTTTGCGCCGACGTTGGCCAGCAGGTGCGAAAGTTCGAATGTCGCCGGGATCGCAAGGCCCGCTAGAAGACCGGCGAGAATGCTGGCCTGAATGGGGAGGTTTTCTGTGTCGGCAAGAAGGGACCCGTCCAGCCACGCGTCGAATATGAGCAGACCGAGGAAGGCCGCGATCATCAATGTTCCAAAGATGAGTCTGTATTTAAGCATGTTGTGAAGGTCCTATTGCTGTGCGGATTTTGAGTTCACGTCGCCGAATCGTCTTGCTCGTTTTGCGTATGCGAGTATCGCTTCATCAAGGCTGTCTGGGTTGAAGTCGGGCCAGAAGGTTTCGGTCACGTAGAATTCTGCGTAGGAAAGCTGCCAGAGCAGGAAGTTGCTGATGCGCATCTCGCCGCTGGTGCGGATGAGCAGATCCGGGTCGGGCAGCCCGGCCGTGTAAAGGTGGCGGTCGAAGCAGGATTCGTCGATGTCGTCAATATCCAGCTTGCCGGCTTTGTATTCTTCCGCTATTTCGCGGGCCGCGTCGATGAGTTCGGTGCGTGCGCCGTAGTTGAGTGCGAGACCGAGGGCCATACCCTTGTTGTTCTTGGTCAGGTCGACCGTGCCGTGCATCGTTTCGATGACCTTGTCGGGCAGGGGCTTTTCTCTGCCGAGATGGACCAGGCGGACATCATTTTTCATCAGCGTTTCGCGAATGCCCTCGAGGTACATGCTGTAAAGGCCCATGAGAAATTCGATCTCCTCGGCCGGGCGTTTCCAGTTCTGCATGGAGAAGGAATAGAGCGTTAGGGCCTCGACGCCGATGTCGACGCAGTAGAGGGCGATCTTTTCGACGATCTGCCCGCCCTTGCTGTGGCCGTGGAATCGCGGCAGGCCACGCTGCTGGGCCCATCTGCCGTTGCCGTCCATAATAATCGCGATGTGGCGCGGTATGGATTCAGCGGGTACTCCAAGGCGTTCGGCTGCGGCGGCTCGTTTTTGTTTGAAGCTGTCAGTCAATATATCTTCCTGTAATATTTCCGTGTTACTTGCGGGTTATCGCCTGGCTGCGTTTGGGTCCGACGCCGATCATGGTGACAGGTACTCCGATGATCTGCTCGACCTTCTCGACGTAGTTCTTGGCATTCTGCGGCAGATCCTCGAAGTTCTGTACGCCGCTGATGTCCTCGTCCCAGCCGGGCAGGGTTTCGTAAACACATTCGGCGGAGGCGAGCTCTTCGCCGTCGATCGGGAAGAAGTCGGTTTCGCGGCCGTTGACGCTGTAGGCCTTGCATATTTTCAGTTCGGGCATGCCGGCGAGCGTGTCGAGGTGCATCATCGCGACCTCGGTTATACCGCCGATCCTGGCGGTGTACGCGGTCGCGACACCGTCGAACCAGCCGCAGCGTCGCGGCCTGCCGGTCGTAGTGCCGTACTCGTTGCCCTTGTCGCGAATGAGCTGGCCCGTATCGTTGTCCTGCTCGGTCGGGAACGGCCCCTCGCCGACGCGGGTGGTGTATGCCTTGACGAGACCGATGAATCGGTCGACCTTCTGGTTCGGTACGCCGCAGCCGGGGCCCATGCCAAGCGCGCTGGCGTTGGAGCTGGTCACGAACGGGAACGTGCCGTGGTCGAGGTCGAGCAGTGCGCCCTGTGCGCCTTCGAAGAGGATGTTCTTGCCCTGTTCGATGGATTCGTGCAGGTACTGCGTCGTATTGCGGATGTACGGCCCGAGCTTCTGAGCGTAGACCCGGCACTTCGCGAAAATGTCGTCGACGCTGATCGGTTCGGCGTCGTAGAGAGCGGCGAAAACTTTGTTCTTGTATGCGATGATCTTTTCGAGCCGCTGCTTGAGGTTGTCGAGGTGCTTGAAGTCGGACATGCGTACGGCAAAGCTTCGGCCAACTTTGTCTGCATAGCAGGGGCCGATGCCGCGAGCGGTTGTGCCGATCTTGTCCTTGCCGAGAGATTGTTCGCGGAGGCGATCCTCGAGCTTGTGATAGTCGAGCACAACGTTTGCGCTTTCGCTGATGAACAGTCTGCCCGCGAGGCTGATGTCGCGTTCGGCAAGTCCTTCGATCTCGCCGATGAGTATTTCGGGGTCGACGACAACACCGTTGCCGATCACGCACGCGGTGCCGGGTCGAACGGCGCCGCTGGGCATTATGTGCAGGGCGAATTTTTCGTCGCCGATTATTACGGTATGGCCCGCATTGGCCCCGCCGCCGTAGCGTGCTACGATATCACTTTTCTCGGCGAGGATATCAACGACCTTGCCCTTGCCTTCATCACCCCATTGCAATCCGACTACACAACAATTCATCGAATTCAAACCTTTCTATCTATCCAATTTGCGGGCCTGCAGAGAGGCCTGTGTTTAACTGATCTTTTCAACTATTTTATCAAGTACGGCCGAGATGTTGTCATACTTGTAACGGCTGAGGACCAGCTCGTCCTGTTTACCGTTGGCGTCTTTGTATATGACCGTGAACTTGCCCTTGTTATCGAAATGCGTCTTGTTGACCGCTTCGATCTGATCGTATTTTATGCTCCGACCCTCGGCTGTGATGCCCTCTTCGTCGGCGGTTACCTTTTTCTTGCCAAACAGCCAGTAGCCGATACCGAGCAGTGCCGCACCTGGAACGAGTACGAACGGAGCCATGCGGTTTAGCTTGAGGTCGGAGTCCGCAACCCCCTCTTCGCTGGTATGTTCCTGGATGAAATCCTCGTTGATGTATCCATCGTATGCGAACCATGCCGCTGCGGCAAGCAGGACGACTGCCCAGATAACTAGATTCTTTTTTCTGTAGCTGCTGTAAGGTGCCTGTATGGCCATCCGAATCTCTCCTGTTTCTAAATTACGCTAACGCCCATTTACTCAGTATTATCTCCGCGCGATCGCAGCGGTTAACGGACTAACAAAATTCGGCAATATTTTCTCGACCATGAGCTGCTCGGCCAACTCGACCTGCCTGCGATACTCGGCCGGGGCCTCAAACTTTGCGTCCGGACCCGGGTAACGCCTGATGGTCATATATATGCTGATCGGGTCGCCGGGACGATATTTGCGGTTGCGGATATCGAACACCGGCGTGCGGGATTCGACGGCGACTCGGGCCTGCAGACGGCAGTCCTCATCGAAGGCGATTATTGCCGACGGACAGCAGCCGATCTGGGTCGCTCCGGGAGTGTCGGCGAATGAGGCGAACGGTGTGCCGGCCATAAATGCCTCGGAGACGATCTCGTGATGGTTGCCCTTGCAGTCGAAATCCATAGTATAGGTCAGATCGAGCGATGCTATATCGAGCGAGCTCAGCCCCAGCATATAGGGTGCAAGCTCGAGAACGGACATGTTGAGCTCGTGAGCGTCCTCCATAGTGGTCGGGCACACGCAGCCGCTGCAAAGTCTGTCCGTGTCGAGGTTTACGTACCTGTACCGTTCCTGGAGCATTTCCTGTTCCAGGCAGAAATCGCCCGATTCGCGGCGGTAGAAATTGCCCATCGCGGGGAACTGCTTTCGGATCCGTTCGAAAAACGTCAGGACCGTATCCCTCTGATTCGGTAATTCGAGCTCAGTGTTTACCTGCATGTCCACGTAGAACGCATCGCAAAGTGAGCTGAAACTGTTATCCATTTTTGAGTCCGCAACAATAATCTTCTACTGCAATCCTTCGGCAGGAAATCTGCGCACCAAAGACGCAATTCCAATGCCACAAACAGCGAGCATTTTCGCATAAAAAGCGGGGTATTACAAGCACGAATAGCAGGTGAAACCAAAAAGACGGGATGTAAACAGGCCTAAGCGACCCACAAAAGGTAGGCAGCGGCTGCGATGGCGAGACCTATTCGGTAGTAGCCGAAAATGGCCATGCTGTGGGTTTTCAGGTATGTCACCAGCCATTTTACCGCGATGGCGGCGGAGATGAGTGAGAAAAGAAAGCCGACAAAAGCGGTCGCCGGGTCGTAGGCCTCCAGGACTATCGAACCGTGCACTACAAGCTCATAAACCGTTGCTGCGCCTAGGGTTATGCCGCCCAGCAGAAAGCTGAACTCCACTGCGGCGACCAGGGGCAGGCCCACCAGCAGACCGCCGAGAATGGTAGCGAGCGAACGGCTCACGCCGGGCCACATCGCGATGCACTGGATCAGGCCGATGATCAGGGCCTGGCGAGCGGTCATCGTTTCGAGGATGGTATCGGCGGGCGAAGCCTTTTTGTCGGGATGACGCTTCCAGGCAAGAATTACTATACCGCCGGCCAGCCAGGCGACGACTATGGGCCAGGGGCCGAAAAGGACGCTTTTTATCGTGGACTGCAGCAAAAGCCCCACGATCGCGGCGGGAAGAAAGGCGATGATCAGGTTTATGCCGATCTGCCTGCCCGGATCACCCGTGAACATGCCGACGGAGACCTGCCGGACACGCTTGAAGTACAGGCCGAGCACAGCCAGGATCGCGCCGGACTGGATGATTATAGCGTAAGAATCGGCCGCAGCTTCGGCCTGTTCGGTTTCAGCAAGGCCGAGCATTTTCTGCAAAAACAGCAGGTGGCCCGTGGAACTTACGGGGAGGTATTCGGTGATGCCTTCGACAACTCCGAGCAGTATGGCGTCGAAGGTTGAAAAATTGTTTTCGGCCGGCGGGGTTTCGGCGGATGCAGGTGTCTCAGCCGCGAAAACGGGCAAGACTAACAACGCTGTTGCGAAAAAAGCAGCGATCAAGGCAGGTTTTCGCAGCGAATCAAAGGCGGACTGCATTTTATTGGTTTTTCCGAGCACGTTTTATACTCCTGGGAATTTCAATGCGCGATCTATGTTCTAATTTACGCGGGCGGTGTGACGTCGCTTACTTTGAGATAGACTACCTGGGCGAGCAGGAGCACTATGCCACCGTAGAGTCCCGCCATCAGGTCGTCGGCGAGTATGCCCCAGCCGGCGGGGAACTTTTCGAGCAGTTTGCATGGATAGGGTTTGATTATATCGAAAAGCCGGAACAGCAGGAAGCTGCCGCCCGCTGCGATCGCAACCTGGGGCATTGCGTAGGCTGAGGGCAGGATGAACATGAGCGTTATGGCCTGGCCCGCTGCTTCGTCGACGACCACTTCGCCGGGGTCCTTTCGGCCTGCCGCCTTGATGGAAGCGGGCGAGCACAGCACGCAGATAATGCTCGATAGCAGGGCCACGATGATCATGGCGTATCGCATCGGGCCGGGCTTGACGCCGAGGTAGTAAAGGAGGGCGAAAATTCCGACGGGCCCGAGAGAGCCCCATGTGCCGGGGGCGATCGGCAGCCAGCCGAGTCCGAAACTGCTTGTCAGAAAACGTTTTATGCCTAGCATATGAGTTTCCTTAAACGCGGAAAGATATCATAACTGGTTGGATTCTAAGCTATTGCGGGTGAGTTTGCCAGTTTTTTGTGGGCGCGTTGAGGATGAAATTTGTGCGTTGTCATGCGATTGAGAGCCGCCGGACCATCTGCTCGCAGTAGCGGTCGGTCATGCCCGCGATGTAGTCGCAGACGACTCGCTGAAGGCCCTCGGATTCGATGAAGCCGCGGTAGTAAGAGGGCATCTGTTCGGGGTCTTCGCAGAGCTTTTCGAACAGGCCGCGAAGCCAGCCGCTCGCGGTGTCGAAACCCTTGATCAGGTCGTCATGTTTATACATGTTCTTCATTAGGAAGGATTCGAGTTTCTGCAGTTTCGCATCGGCGTCATCGCTGAGGATGATCAGCGGGTCCGTGTGCCGGTAGACGTCCCGGACGGTCGCGATGTTTGCGTCGGCAATGGCGCGGGTGCTGGTGGCGATGCAGTCGCTGACGAGCATGTCGATGACCGCTTTTGCGGTGCGGATCTTGCGGACGACTATGTCGGTGATGGCAGGTGCGTTTATCAGCTCGCGGGCCCGGTCGAACAGTTCGATGCCGGTCAGGTCAGGTTCTTCGATGAAGCGGGAACGCAGGCCGTCTTCGAGGTCATGACAGTTGTAGGCGATGCGGTCGGCGACATTGGCGATCTGCCCTTCCAGCGAGCACCGCAGCTCGGCAAACTCGGACATCGTTTCGGGCTTGTCGTACGGGCTCGAGTGCAGCGCCAGGCCGAGGCGTGTTTCGTACATGAGATTCAGCCCCTGGAAGTCGGGGTAGGGATGCTCGATGAGATCGACGATGCGCATGGCCTGGAGATTATGTTCAAAGCCGCCGTGCGGGGCCATTATTTCGTTTATGGTGTGTTCACCTGCGTGCCCGAAAGGACTGTGGCCCACGTCATGCGCAAGGCAGATAGCCTCGGTCAGGCTCTCGTTGAGGTTGAGTGCGCGGGCGATTGTTCGGCCGATCTGCGCGACCTCGATGCTGTGCGTCAGGCGGTTGCGGTAGTTGTCGTTTACGCCCGCGACGAAGACCTGGGTCTTGCCCTCGAGCCTGCGGAACGCCTGGCTGTGGATGATCCGGTCGCGGTCACGCTCGAAATCGCCGCGGTACGGGTGAGGCTTTGTATCATATTTTCGACCCCGGCTGATGTCGGGGATAATCGCGTATTGTGCAAGCATATTGCTGTTCCTTTTGGCGCATCGGTAACTTATGTGCCGGGATTGTACCTTAAGTTGATGCCGGTTTGCAAGTGGATTGAGCGGTGAACGGCTGTTACAGTTTCGGATAGCCCTTTTCGACGCTGATCTGCTTTAGCAGGTCATACAGTTCGATCAGGTCCTGGCTTATCACGTCCGTGTCCGAGCAGACGGCCATGAAGTTCGTGTCGCCGTTCCAGCGTGGGACGATGTGGGCATGCATGTGGCCGGGCAGACCCGCGCCTGCGCATCGGCCGAAGTTCAGCCCCACGTTAAAGCCGTGCGGGTGGATCGTATCGCTGAGCGCGTTCTGTATCTCGCGGGTGAGTTTGGTTATTTCGAACAGCTCTTCGTCAGTCGCCGCATTCATATCGGGGATGTGCCGATTCGGTGCGATCAGCATATGGCCGTTGTTGTACGGAAAGCGGTTGAAGAGCACGACCGAATGCTGGCCGCGCCAGAGCACGAGGTTCTGCCGATCGTTGTCCTTGTCCTGCAGGTGATGGCAGATGAAGCATTCGTGTTCTTCGGTGAGCCCCTTGATGTATTTCATTCGCCATGGTGCCCAGAGATTCTTGCGTTCCATTAAAGCTCCGGCTGTTCAATTAGATCGATGGAGATGTTCTGGTCGACAGTCAGTGCGGGCTCGGTGTCCTGCAGGGGCAGCATGAAGCTGGCCGAGAGTTTCACGGTGTAGTTCTGTGTTTCGGATTCGACCACGCCGCGGTCGATGTTGAATACCTGCTTGCCTGAACCCTCGAGCGATTTGAGCTCGTAGTTGCGGAGGAACCCGAACAGGCCCCGCATGCGGTACTGGCGGTCGTAGGGAACAGGGATGTTCTCGAGCTTGCCGGTAGTCGGTTCGAAGCTCATGGCGAAGACGGCTTTTTTGCCTTCGTCGGTGGTCTTGATGTCGGTCAGCTCGTAGGTGGTCCGGCGGATGCCGCGAATGGGAGAGGCGAAGGGGATGAGCTGAGTGGTCTGCCATTCCCTGCCGACTTCGACGGGCGGATTCGCGGATGCGAGCTTGCCCACGCTGTCCCAGAGATACCATTGCAGGGTCACGAAATCCGAGATCATATCTGCGTTTTTGATGTTGCCCTGGTCAGCGGAACCAGCGAAGGCCTTTGCGCCGAGTTCTTTGACGACGCGTTCGAGATCGGTGTAATCCTCGATCTTGCCGGTCGGACCGACCTTGAAGGTGAAGGTCTTGCCCTGCAGGAAAGTTACAGCATCGGTATTTTCGGTTCTGCCGCTGAGGGTCTTGCGCTGAACCGATGCGGACCTGCAGGTTGCTTCGATGGTCGTAAGGCCGTACGGGTTTATCTCGCCCTGCGGCTTGTAGGACATGATCAGTTCGAGCTTTTCGGTCGCGGTCTGCGATCCGCCGCCGGTCTTCTGGCCCAGATTCACATCTACAACCCTTTCGGAGACCATTCTGTATGAAACAGGTCTGTCGGGGTCGAACTCCACGATGAGAAGTTCGTCATCTCCTTCCGCTGTCTGAGCCTGGGGCCCGCAGCCGCAAATCGCGATGATCGGTAGAGATATCAACAGTGTGCAGAATAATCTCATCACAGGGCAATCCTTTGTATCTTAGGTTCGCAGTTGCCTTAGTTAAGTTTTTCGAGCCTGATGCTGTTTAAGAAACCCATCGTCAGCGTATCTGGCTGCTGCTGTGGTTCGGGCTGCTGTTGCTGGGGCCCTTGTGCGCCGAACGATTCTTCTGTCGCAATGTATTTAGCGTCGAGTGTTTCATCATAAAGGAGAATGTCGCCCGTGTCGAGGTTGAGTTTGAGCGTGCCGGTGAATTCTTCCTGGGTGTCGAACATCTTGATCATGAAGCCGAAACCCTTTGACTGCGGATGGTCCTCTGCGCGGACGGCGCTCTCAATAGCGGACATGTCTATGGTCGCGACCGTACTGCCGTCCTCCTTGTCGATGCTTGTAAGCGTATAGGTCTTTTCGAACGATTTCGGGTCGAGCAGACGCGGGTGAGAGCCCTTGATTCGTGTCCACGATTCACCTACCTCTACCTCGCCCTGTTCGGGATCTGGCAGTGCGAGTATCTCGTGCCTTTCGATGATGGCTTTGTCCTCGAACAGACCCTTGTTGATGGTACCCGCAAAACCTGCCTTGACTGCGTTGCGAATATCGGCCGCGTCGATCACAGTTACTTTGCCCGCGGGCGTCTTGCTGATCTTGTATGACATGCCGACGATCTTTGCCAGAGGATCATTGCTGTCATCGTCTCGCTGACTGTCGAAGTCATATTTGATGCCGTCTTTGTCCTGCAGAAAGACCTTGAGCTCCTTGATCGTGTTTTCGATCTGGGCCGTGCCGTCTTCGGCAACGCCGGTGATCTTGCGGTCATAAACCATCTCAACAGTGGAGCCGGTCTTTTCCTGCTTGACCTTTTCCAGGGCCGGTTCCGAGAACTCGTAGCTCTGGATGGTACGTGTCGTAACCTTGAATGTGTCAGTCTCGTCGGGCTGAAACTGCAACTGGAGATTTGCGGTCTTCTGGCCGCAGCCGGAGGTGAAGATCACTGCGATGATAGAGACGACAAAGATCAGCGAAAAGCATTTACGGAACATATCAGACTCCTTGAAGTTGGATATTAATTTTCTTACCGGTCCGCTAAGACAGCCTTGAAACCGCCGCCGTCAAAAGCAAAGCG
The DNA here is from genome assembly GCF_002007645.1 of Anaerohalosphaera lusitana. Classification (GTDB taxonomy): domain Bacteria; phylum Planctomycetota; class Phycisphaerae; order Sedimentisphaerales; family Anaerohalosphaeraceae; genus Anaerohalosphaera; species Anaerohalosphaera lusitana. Next base: position 848,772 of record NZ_CP019791.1, on the reverse strand, counting down.
GAGAATTCAAGCTGCAATTAACTGCCAATTATAACTTTAGACACCATATTTACAAATAAATAATGGTAAGTCCGAGAACGCAACACAATTTACGTTCTTTTGAGGTCGGCAAAACATGCCCAAAAGATTTAAAAAGATGTGGGGCAGGCGGCCCGAGAAAAACGCCTTCGATTTGTTTCCGCGTTCACCAAATAAGGCGGGAACTGTGCGAAGCCGGTCTGACAGTGCTAAAAACGGCTTTACGGCAGCTATTGGTGATGCTATAATCGGCGTTTTTGATCTATCAGCGGCCAGCGATCGTTTGTCGCGGGCCCAAACTTGATACAGTTTCTGGAGCTACAATGAGAAGTGATGCGATAAAAGATGGTTTTCAGCGCAGTCCGCACCGCGGTCTGTTACGTGCCTGCGGAGTTGGTGACGATGATATGAAACGGCCGTTCATCGCGGTCGCCAACAGTTTCTGCGAGATCGTGCCCGGCCATGTCCACCTCAACAAGGTCGCCGAAACGGTCAAACAGGCGATCCGCGAAGCGGGCGGGATCCCGTTCGAGTTCAACACGATCGCGGTATGCGACGGCATCGCGATGGGCCATACGGGCATGAAATATTCTCTTGCATCGCGTGAGATCATCGCCGACGCGGTCGAGACGATGGTGCGTGCGCACTGCTTTGACGGCATGGTCTGCATACCAAACTGCGACAAGGTCGTGCCGGGCATGCTGATGGGCGCTGTGCGGACAGATATACCGACGCTGTTCGTCTCGGGCGGACCGATGGCGGCGGGCAGAACCAAAAACGGCAGGACCGTGGACCTGATCAGCATCTTCGAGGGCATCGCGGCATATAACGCGGGCAAAATGAGCATGGAAGAGCTGCACGAACTCGAATGCTCCGGCTGCCCCTCGCAGGGAAGCTGCTCGGGCATGTTCACAGCCAACAGCATGAACTGTCTTTGTGAAGCGATCGGCATGGCCCTGCCCGGCAATGGGACGATACTCGCGATCGATCCGAAACGCCAGGACCTCTACAAAGCCGCAGGCAAACGCGTCGTCGAGATGGTCGGCGAGGACCTCAAGCCCTCCGACATCCTCTGCGACAAGTCCTTCGACAACGCCTTCACGCTCGACATGGCGATGGGCGGCTCGACGAACACCGTTCTGCACGCGTTGGCGGTTGCGAACGAAGCGGGCATCGAGTACGACCTGGAACGCATAAACGCGATCACACAGAAGTGCCCTAATATCTGCAAGGTTTCGCCCTCCAGCGAATGGCACATCGAGGACGTTGACAAGGCAGGCGGCATCAGCGCGATACTCAACGAAGTGAACAAAATACCAAATCTGCTGGCGGCTGACTGCATGACCGCGACCGGCAAGACGCTGGGCGAGAATATCGCCGATACCCCGATCAAGGACAGCGACTGCATTCATAGCATCGAGAATGCATACACCAAGACCGGCGGGCTGTCGATCCTGATGGGTAATCTCGCGCCGAACGGCTGCGTGGTCAAAACGGCGGGCGTGAGCAAATCCATGCTCAAGCACAGCGGGCTGGCCGTGATATTCGAGTCGCAGGAAGAAGCATGCGACGGCATCCTGGCCGGCAAGGTCAAGAGCGGCGACGTCGTCATCATCCGCTACGAAGGGCCCAAGGGCGGACCCGGCATGCAGGAAATGCTCTCGCCCACGAGCTATATAATGGGCGCAGGGCTCGGCGATTCGGTCGCACTGATCACGGACGGACGTTTCTCGGGCGGCACACGCGGTGCGTGCATTGGCCACGTCTCGCCCGAGGCAGCAGTAGGCGGGCCGATCGGCCTGATCAAGGACGGCGACGTCATCGAGATCGACATTCTCAAAAATCAGATCGACGTCAAGCTCAGCGAACAGGAACTGGCCAAGCGAGGCAAGGAATGGAAGCCCAAGCCCCCGCGTATCACAAAGGGATACCTGGCAAAGTACGCATCGATGGCCACGAGTGCGGACACCGGTGCTGTCCTCAAATGGGACTAGCCGAACATAAACTGAACGAACCAGCAGGCCCGCGGCAGTAAGTCGCGGGCCTTTTATATGACGGGCGCTTTCATTCAGTTTCGACACTGACACAAAGAGGTTAAGCGTGAACTTCCAGCCTGATTACAGAATGATCCTGGACGTGCTTGCTAACCGCAGGCCGACGAGACTCCCTCTATACGAGCATATCATCGCGCCGCAGGTTATGGAAAAGATCCTCAACAGGAAATTTTCCGACCTGGAAAACGGCGACGCGAACGACCTGGGGCTGTTTTTTGAAAACTACTGCCATTTTTTCAAGTCCATGACATATGACACGGTCTCTTACGAGGTAACTATTGCGGATCGATTGCCCGGGCATGGTGCCATTCTGGGCGGCAAGCCCGGCCCGATCCAGTCCCGAAGTGATTTCCAAGCGTATCCGTGGGACCGGCTGCCCGAGTTGTACTGGGCGGAGGCACAAAAACGATTCGCTGCACTTGAAGAGATGATGCCTGAAGGCATGAAGGCTGTCGGCGGAGTCGGTAACGGAGTATTCGAGATCAGCGAAGATCTGGTGGGGATGGAGTATCTCGCCTACCTGCAGGCTGACGATCCCGAACTGCATGCTGAACTTTATACGCGGATCGGCGACTTGATGTATAAGCTCTGGGACAGGTTTCTCAAGCAATTCGGCAACGCTTATGCGGTCTGCAGAATGGGCGACGACCTGGGCTTCAAGAGCGGCTTTCTGATCTCGCCCGCCACGATCCGAAAACACATCATGCCTCAGTACAAGAGAATCACCGATCTGATACATTCCCACGGCAAGCCGTTTTTATGGCATAGCTGCGGGTGCGTCTTCGGAGTCATGGATGAAATGATCGAGCTGGGGATCGATGCAAAGCATTCAAACGAGGATCAGATCGCACCGTTTGACAGATGGATCGATCTATATGGCCAGAGGATCGGACTTCTTGGCGGCATCGACGTCAATCTGCTCTGCCTGGAAACGCCGGAGTATATAAAAAGCAGGGTCCAGGCGGATGCCCTGCGTTTTCGGCAAAAGGCTAACGGCTTTGCACTCGGATCGGGCAATTCAATTCCCAATTATGTGCCCGTGGAAGGCTATCTGGCGATGGTGGAAGCCGCTCAAGCCGTCAGGAAAGATCGATCCTGTTGAGTCAGTAACAGATCATGCTGCCGATGTTACTAAAGCGGAAGCCTGTTTAATTTTAAAAACATTTGTTTTTTACTTGTCCGCAACACCATCGAGGACTAAAATAGTCCTAGTACGAGATTAACATTCAACTTTGGAGGTACGACTATGAAAAAGCATATTGCCACCTTGATCATTTCTAGTGTTGTCGCGACAGCAATCGCTGGGTGCACCTGCCCTGCCCGGCAGGCTCAAGCACATTCGGCCACACCTGCGGCAGAGAGCACGCAGAACAAACAATCATCTGACATCCAGATGAATCGTGAAGCACCGGTCAAGGTCCTGAGCAAAGAGCACCGGGCGACCGAGATCGTGCTCAACGCAGCGGAGCAGGAAGCGAAAAATATCAGAACCACGGGCAAAATCGACACCGCGAAAGTGGATAAGATCATCAAATTCGCCCGCAACTTCACCGACCGCTGCCATCACGCCAAAGAAGAACGCTATCTTTTCCCGGCCCTGCATAAGGCAGGTCAGCATGCGGACACGATCGCAGTGGTTAAAGCTGAACATGAGCTCGGCCGTGACCTGGTGAACATGATCGAGACGCTTAACAGGAAACAGGCTGCCGTGCCGGGTGATCAGACCGGACAGCTCGCACAGCATCTGCAGGATTTCGCCGACCTGATGTACAAGCACATTGAAAAAGAAGATAACATCCTCTGGCCCGCAGCACATAACTCGCTCACTGCCGAGCAGCTCGACAAGGTTGGCATGGGTTTCTATACCGTGGAGTTCGTCGAGCTTGGCGAAGGGTTCCACCACAAATACCACCAGCTTGCGATGGAACTCAAATCAGCTAAGTAATACACCAGGATATTTTCAAACTAAAGACCTGTTCTGATTGTATTTGAAATATGATTTGTTGAGATTGGAGGACACGATGAAACATTTACTATTACTTTCGTTGGCAGTATTACTGCTGCCGGGGGCGGCGCTCGCAGGAACGGTGCTTAACACCAACCTGCTGGTCAATCCGGGATTTGAGGATTCGCTTAACGGCTGGGTCAGCAACGGCGGAGACAACCGCAGCAACGACCCGGCTCCGCATTCGGGATCCAGCTATGTGTTCTTCCCCAGTACGTCGACGGGCGCTGTGAGCCAGACAGTCGACCTGGATCTGGGCACATTCACAGAAGGCGACTATGAAGCGAATTACGGCGGCTGGCAGGCCAGATGGCACGGTCAGGCTGATGCGGGCAAAATCACGCTGTACTTTCTCGATCAGACCGGTGCCGCGCTCGGTTCCGACTCGCTGGGATTTCATTCGCCGGTGCCGTGGGAACTGCAGGAAGGCACGGCTGTGCTGCCGGGCGGGACCGAACAGATAATCTACGAGTTCTACGGCGTGCGGTATGAGGGGTCGAATCTCGATTCGTACCTCGATGACGCGTTCCTGAGCATTTCGGTTGTCCCCGAGCCGGCGACGTTAGTGATCCTTGCCGCCGGAGCTGTAATCTGCACCAGAAAACCGCGGCGATGATCGATCAATAACTGAACAAATGCCCCGTCGGATATCGTTCGGCGGGGCCTACTCTTGCGCGAGCTTGAGGGCGGCACCGAGTTCCATGTACAGGTATTCCATGCCTGTATCCCGGCAGATGCGTTTGAATTTGCGGATGGTTTCTTCGCTCAGCTCGCTCTGAAAATTCTCGTCGCCACGGCAATTGAAGATGCGGCACCCCGCGAACCGGTGATCGTAAACGCTGCATTTGCTGTCCTGCTGATACGGACACCTGCCCTCGCTCATCTCAAGTATGTCCGGCCCCATCGCCGCACGAAAATATTCCAGCTCGGCCAACGTCACATACAGCCGATGGTCGAACCCCGCAAAATCACAGCAGTTCCCGCACGCCCCGCAGACGGGTTTGCGATCCGCCAATTTCAATTCGAGCCAGTCGTAAACTTCCCGCACCTGCGCAACAACATCACTTCGCATCGTCATCGCCCCACCACTTCTGCTGCAGACGTCTCTCTTCGATCTCGTTCAGCGTAAACAGCGGGCCGCGGTTGATCCCCCCGCAACTCATCGCAGCCATGTTCCAGTCGACCGACGACCGCAGATTACCCGTCCAGAAAGGCCAGGTCCGACACTGGTTCGGCCGCACGTCGTATATCGCGCAGCCCCTGCCCTCGGGCGTATCGACCAGGAAGATGCAGTCCTTGGTTTTGCGGTCTTCGACGATGCTGTACCGGCTGCGAACCTTCTTGATATATTTCTGCATGACGGTTTCGACGCTTTCACCGAGGAAATCCGCCAGCTTCTGTATTTCGGGTCTGGTTATCCATATATAGCCCTCCTCCGGGCCCGCGCAGCACGAACCGCAGCCCATGCACTCGAAATGCAGGCCGGAGCGGTACCATTTTTCTCTTATTTTACCCATATTCGCCTGTGAAATCAGTTCTGTCGTAATTATTGCCTGCATTATCACCATATCGGGGGGTGCTGTTCAAGCACAAAGGCAAAAATAGGGCGTTTTGCCGTCGAATAAACTTGCAAGGTGGTCAAATTTACCATTATCCCTTATGATAAAGGCCATACTGACTTGAACCTAACAGCAGCAATGAAATCGGAGGCAGCTTTGAAGAGCGAAAAAGAAAAGATGCTCACCGGCGATCTTTACGACGGGTTCGACGCCGAACTGGTCGCCGAAAGGGGCAGAGCGTACGAGCTTTTTTCGCAGCTCAACAATATCGGCAGGACGTTTCAGGCGGATCGTACGAAGATCCTGACGGAACTGCTCGGTGAATGCGGACAGGATGTCTGGGTCGAATCGCCCTTCTACTGCGATTACGGCTATAACATCATCCTCGGTGACGGCGTTTTCATCAATTTCAACTGCACGATCCTCGATTCGATGGAAATCCGGATCGGCGACGGTACGTTGATCGGACCGGGCGTGCATATCTACTCCGCGACGCATCCCACGGACCCGAAGGTACGGGCGAAGGGCCTGGAAAACGCAAAGCCGGTCACGATCGGCAGCAATATCTGGATCGGCGGCGGTGTGATAGTATGTCCGGGTGTGCGTATCGGCGACAACACGACCATCGGAGCGGGAAGCGTGGTAACGAAGGACATCCCCGCCAACGTGGTCGCAGCAGGCAATCCGTGCAGGGTTATCAGAGAAATTGAGCAGCACGATAAGGAGCTGGAATGATCGACTTGCGGGGATATTTCGATAAGTACGGCAGCGAGATAATGATATTCGCGGCGATGGTGATATGTGCCGGCGGCTTGTGGGGTTTTATCGAAGTCGTTGACGAAGTGTACGAATCGGACACGCAGCCCATGGAAGAAAAGATCCTGCAAACGTTCCGCGACCCCGAGGACCCTGCCGCGATGCGAGGCCCGGACTGGCTGCGTAAAACTGTACAGAGCATAAGCGCCACCGGAAACAGCACGGTATTGATCCTCGTGGTGCTTGTCACATGCGGCTACCTGTTCATCAGCGGCAACCACAAGGCCATGTGGACCGTACTGATCACCGTCTGCGGCGGAGCATTTCTCGTCTTCGCCCTCAAAGGACTGTTCGACAGGCCCCGCCCGGACATTGTCCCGCACCTGGCCGAGGTCACCACCGCCAGTTTCCCCAGCGGACATGCAGCGATCTCGACCATCGTATACGCCACGCTCGGCGCGGTGGTCTGCCGAGTACTGCCGACGCACACCCTGCGGATATACACCATCGCGGTCGCAGCGACGATGGCGTTCCTGATCGGCTGCAGCCGGGTTTTGGTCGGCGTACACTACCCGACGGACGTGCTCGGCGGCTGGATGCTTGGGCTCGCATGGGCGGCGGCCTGCTGGCTGGTCGTTCTGTATCTGCAGCGTCGCGGCATGGTCGAAAGCGAAGACGATAGTGAAGGCAAGAAAGTACGAGAACCTTAATAAATAATGAGGTGTTATGTTTTACCTGGCTTTTACGCTGGTTGCGGTAATAGCCTTAGCGGCAGTTTTCAAATGGGCTGCTGAGCACATACGCCTGCCCTCAGTTGTAGCCTTGATCATAGCGGGGCTGGTGCTTGCTTACCCGCCCATACGCGAAAGGATCATCGGCGGCCACGAGCACACCATCACCATGATCGGAGACGCCGGACTGCTGGCACTGATGTTCATGGCGGGGCTGGAAAGCTCCTGGCGTATGCTTTACAAGGAAAAGGAAGAGGCCGCCTATATTGCTGTGTTCGCCGCATTCGTTCCGCTGGTCGTCGGCGCGGCAGCGTTCTGGCTGATGGGCTACGAGCTGTCTACATCTCTGATCGTAGGCGTATGCATGAGCATAAGCGCCGAAGCCACCCGGGCAAAGGTGCTGATGGAACTGGACAAGCTCAACACCCGCGTCGGATCTGCACTCATCGGCGCCGGCCTTATCGACGACACGATCGGCCTCTCGCTGTTCGTGCTGATAACGTACTTCATCGAAGAAGGCGGCAGCAATGAACAGCTCCTGGTCGTCGCCTCGATCATCTGCTTCTTCGCCGGACTCGCGATCAAGCGAGTCGTCGGCAGAGAACCCAAAACCATGGTGTATCTTGAGAAGGTCCTCAACGTCTGCCTCGTGCCGTTCTTTTTCGTATCCATCGGCCTGCACTTCGACTTTCAGTCGCTGGTGATGAACGCCTGGATACTCGTCGCGGTTATCGCGATCGCGACCCTGGGCAAATTCGCAGGCGTGTTCCTCACGAAATTTTTCCTCGACCTCAGCTATAAGCAACTGCACCTGATCTCGTGGAGCATGAACTCGCGCGGAGCACTGGAGATGGCCCTTGCACTGGTGGCCTTCCGCAGCGGCCTGATCCATTCAAAGCTGTATTCGAGCCTGGTCGTAATGACACTCGTGACGACACTGGTGTTCCCGTTCATCATGACGTACATGGTGCACAGGGATCCGAAAATAATGAAATGAGCTCTCGGCCGCACAATCACTCGAAGCTGATGTCCTTGAGCACGAACTGCACCGACGTGTTGCCGTTCCACGTATTGAGCTGAGGCTCGTACGCGACGTGAAAGCAGTCCGACTCGACGAGCTTCTTTTCGAGCTTACCCATGCCGAACCCAATACACCGAACCGCCGAAGTATTATCCGATATCGCGATCTGCAGGTGGTCGCCCTTCGCGCCGACTCTGCGAGGCGGCGAGATGCAGTGCACCGCCTTGGTTGCGAAGACCGGCTTCGGGTTGCCCTGGCCGAACGGCTCGAGTCGACGCAAATGCCCCACGCTGGACTCGGTGAATTCCGAGATCGGACACAAAGCGTCGATGTCCAGCATCGAGACGAGTTTGTCGGGGTGGATGTTCTCGCGTGCATAATCCTCGAACGCCTGCGTAAACGCCGCGATATTTTCCTTCTTGAGCTTCAGCCCCGCCGCCATGGTATGCCCGCCGTACGTTTCCAGATGCTCCGAACACGCCTGCAGCGCCGCATACAGATCGAAACCCTCGATAGAACGTGCCGACCCCTGCGCGAATTCGCCGTCGGCGTTCAGCATTATGCAAGGCCGGTAATAGCGGTCGACAACCTTCGATGCGACGATGCCGATAACGCCCGTATGCCATTCCTCCTTCGCCAGCACGATAGTCTTGCGGTCCGGATGATTCAGCTTGGCATGCCCGATCATCTCCTTAGCCTGCGTAAAAATATCCCGCTGACACTTCTGGCGAAGCTTGTTCTGCTCCTTCAGATACCGTGCTGTCTGAAAGCAGTCCATCTCGTTATCGCTGGTCAGCAGCTCGACCGCCAGCCGCGCATGCCCCATTCGCCCCGCCGCGTTCAGCATGGGCGCGAGCAGGAACGCGATATGGTACGAGTCCAGCGTCTCGCCCGTAAGGTCCGCCGACTCGATCAGCGCACGTATGCCGGTCAGTTTCGAGTCCGGCAGAGCCTTCAGCCCGTACGACGTCAGTATGCGGTTTTCGTTTCGCAGATCGACCACGTCCGCGATTGTGCCCATCGCCGCCAGCGTCGTCGCGTTCAGCAAAAACTGCCGCAGCTTGGGCGGCGTCTGCGCGGTGGGCTTGGCCTTGTTGACGATCGCCCACGCGAGCTTGAACGCGACCATCGCGCCTGCCGAATCCGGGTTCGGATAGTCGCCGTCCAGCAGTGGATGCGCGATCGCCGTCGCCGCCGGCAGCTCGTCGGGAAGCTGATGATGGTCCGTCACGATCACGTCCATCCCGAGCTCACGCGCCAGCGCGATCTCGTCATTCGCGTTTATGCCGCAGTCAACCGTGATCAGCAAATCGGTCCCGTTCTCGGCGATCTGCCTGATCGCGTCCGCATTCAGCCCGTAGCCCTCGTCGATCCGGTGCGGGATGTAGTATTCCGCGTTCGCGTTGACCATCCGCAGCAGGTGCCACAGTATCGCGGTCGAGGTGATGCCGTCCACGTCGTAATCGCCGTAGATCGCTATCTTTTCTTTGGACGTGATCGCCTTCGCGACCCTCTCGACCGCTTTCGGCACGCCGGGCATCTTCTCCGGCTCGATCAGGTCGCTGAGCTTGGGATTGAGAAATTTTTCCGCGATCGTAGGCGTATCCAGCTCACGATTCAACAGCACCTGGGCAAGAAAGCCGGGAATGCGCAGCTTCGACGCAAACTCATCAGCAAGAGGATTGATCGAGCGTAGGTTCCACTTTTTTGACTGCATCCCTGCGGCGGACTTCATTTTAATCCCTGATTAGACCTGCTTTTTCTCCGGGCAAGCCCGTTCAAGACCCGCCTGCCCCAAATTCCACACAATTATCGCCCATTATAGCAGAACACAAACCCATTTTGAAGGGGGAAAGAACGCCGAATTTTCACAACCCAAATTAGGGGCAGGCAGCAGCTTAATCGCCATCTCGTCTCCGATTTCCCGTCGTCCCTTTCCGATTCATTTTTCTGGCAGGGGCATAGTATGACGATGAATGAGTAAATAATAGAGCACAAAGACATTGCTCGGGGCATAAAACGCAATGTACACCATTAGGCCCCAGAAGATGTCATTAATAGGCGTTATACTTGCAACTAAATAACACAAAAAACCATAAGCCAGAGATGAAATCATTACACAAACAAAAGTAATTATTGGCACCAAAGCAAGCATTAAAGGCTTTGGCTTATGCCTTCCAATTAAACTATACGCGTGGATTCCAGCAATGCTTAAAACCACCCCTCCTATTCCAATAAACACCTCTCTACTGGCCATTCCATAGTACAAGTCCCCAAATACAATAATCGCGTAGGAAATCAATGCCCCGACAAAAGAACAAATTATCGTTACACAAATCGGCTTAAACAATGTTGGCACAGCAACTCCTGAGTTTTTAGAAAATTCCTCCTGCAAATCCTAACCGCTCACGCCTCATGCGAAAAGATCGGGTTCAGCTCGGCCGCCCAGCTTTTCAGCTTCCGCATCTGCTGTTCGGTCACCGGTTCCAACTCCGTCGCCGCATCCAGCGCCATCCGAAACAGATCCACATGCCCCGGCGGTATCGCAGCGGTCACCGGCTGACTTAGCGTAAACGCCATCGCCAGCTTAGCCTCATCAGGATCCGTAATCGGCTGATACCAGCACTTCGGATACTGCCGGCGGACCGGGTCCTCCTTCGGCGCCCGCTGCCGCGCAAGCATCTTCAATGCCAAAATCGCCATCTGCTTTTCGCGGGCCTTCTCGATCACCTCGGGACTGAACCCGCCCTCCAGATACCCCGCAAAATTCACCGGAAACAGCACCGAGTCAAAATCGAAACGGTCCATCGCCGCCAGCGCCGCCGCATGCGAATGCGCCGAAAACCCCAGGTACCGTATTCGGCCGTTCTTCTTTTCCTCCCGCAGCAGTTTCATCACACCGTCCTCGGCGAACGCTGCATCCACATCCTTTTCCACGTCCGTGATCGCGTGAAGCTGATACAGGTCGAAATGATCGGTCTTGAGCCGCTTCAGCGAGGCCTCGAACTCTTCCTTCGCCCCCGCATAGGTCCGCTCGGTCGTCTTGCACGCCAGGAACGCCCGGTCGCGATACGGCTGCAGCGCCGGCCCCAGCTTGGTCTCGGCCTCGGTATCGCCATACGACGGCGCGACGTCATAATAGTTCACGCCCCGCTCGAAAGCCTCAGCCACGATGCGGTTGGCCTGATTTTGTTCATGCCCCATCACGACAATGCCCCCGAACCCGATCACCGAAAGCATAAGATCGGTCTTGCCGTACTGGCGTTTCGGAATAAACCCCGGCCGCCGTTCGGTCCGTACCGGGCAATTTTTCGGATCAGCAAAAAGATTGAGATTGTCCATTGTCAATAGCCCCGTCGTAAATACACCGCGTTTCAAAAAATCACGCCGTTCCATACCTCACCTCCAGATCAGAAGCTGTTTCAAAACTGCTTTTGGCTTGCCGGCGAGCAATTTTTTCGTGTCGGCAAGGCGTGTAAAACCGGCCATAGCTATTCTATTGACGGTTTTGCACAACGCAGCCGAACGGAAAAAGGGCCGCCGAAAGGCAAATCTGAGTTTTGAAACCGCTTCTAGAACAAGATCATAGCTAAACTTCATTATACCCCATCCCCACCCCAACGGCAATTATCTTTCCAATTACCAGCAGAACAAATACCATCGCCATATTGACTGTGGCACCCACATTCAATTTACACCTCCGCGCTACCGAAATCCGCAACCCAGGACCAGTGAGGCAATTACCGGCAAACATAGACTTTTACAACCGCCCCAATATCGAGTATCATACAGCACAAAATACAGCCTAACCGCCGTAACTGCATATTTTAGTTTAAGGAAAGAAAATGAGATTTGTCGCTCAAACAACTTTAATAGCTGTCACGATCCTGCTGATTGCTTCGCTTTTGCCCAACCCGGCAGTGATCGCAGCCGAAACGGACAGCAATACAATCATCCCCGAACTGCCGAACGCTCAAAAACCCTTCGTGGCCGACAAGATCACCATCGACAAAGTCTGGCCGGGTCACAGGGTGGGTTTCTTCCTGATGACCGCTGACCAGCGTCAGTACGCCGCCTATTACAACGCCGACAGACAAATGACCGTCGCCATGCGAAAGCTGGGCGACGAACAGTTCACGAAATTCCACCCCCAAACCCCGCGCAAGGAACCCCCGCACGGCGGCTCCGCACCAAGCGCGACCCTCGGCTGGGACAGCCACAACTCCGTAACCATGGCCCTCGATCGGGACGGCTATATACATCTCAGCGGCAACATGCACGGCAACAACCTCACCTACTTCCGTTCCACCGAACCCTACGACATCTCTACCCTCGTCCTGGTCGAACAAATGACCGGCGAACTGGAAGATCGCGTCACATATCCAAAGTTCCTAACCCTCCCGGACGGCCGACTCGTTTTCGGCTACCGACACGGCGGCAGCGGCAACGGCAACAACATATACAACGTCTACGACACCGACACAAAGACATGGTCCCGCCTGCTCGACACGCCCCTGCACGACGGTCAAGATAAAAACAACGCCTACTACCTCGGCCCCAAAGTCGGCCCTGACGGCTGGTTCCACATGTCCTGGGTCTGGCGACAAACCCCCGACTGCTCGACCAACCACGACCTGTCCTACGCCAAAAGCCCCGACCTCGTAAACTGGTACACCGCGGCAGGCAAAGAAGTCGAACTGCCCATCACACTTGAGACCCCCGGCGTGATCGTCGACCCCATCCCGCCGCAGGGGGGGATCATCAACGGATCCGGCAAGGTCGGTTTCGACCACCTCGGCAGAGCGGTCCTTGCCTACCACAAGTTCGACGACGACGGCAACACCCAGGCATACACCGCCAGATACGAAGACAACGAATGGGCCATCGACAAACTAACAGACTGGGACCACCGCTGGTATTTCGAAGGCTATGGGACCCTGCCGGGTGTAGATGTCCGGCTGGGTGAGGTTAAACCGCTCGGAGTGGATACCGGCCTGATGACGCTGAATTACAGGCACGTAAAATACGGTTCAGGCACCTGGCTGCTCGATGAGCAATTGGAAAAAATCGGAACAGTCGACCTGCCCCGCCGCTTCCCGCCGCAGGTCACAAAAGTCACCAGCAAGTTCCCCGGCATGACCAGACGCATTAGCATCGACAAGAACAGCAGCCGAACCGACAACACAAAATATGTAATGGCCTGGGAATCCCTCGGCTCACGCCGTGACAAACCCCTCAATGGCCCCCTGCCAGACCCCTCAAAACTCACACTTTACGAGATTAAATACAAAGACTAGAAGGTCCTTACGGCTAGTAGAAAGTTCATCAAGTAAGACCGGCAACGCCCATCGGTTTGTTATGCACCAGCAGTTGGGCGTCTGAGACGAAGTATGTGTGTGCGTCGGCTACTTCAAGATTGTAAACGGTGGTCGTAGTTTTGACAACTTCTATCTTGTCGAGCGTGACGGCTCGGCCTGCGACGTCGCAGAGCAGATCGCCTGCCTTGAACTCGCCGGCCTTGTACCAGCCCCTGCCCTTGACAAAGAACGGATGCTCGGCCGTGGTCTCGATGACTTCGTCGCCGACCGTCAGAACGTAAATGGCATCAACTTCACAGACCAGCGAGAAAAGGAACTAATCGGTTTTATATTTCAGTGCCTCGTCCACTAACTCAGCAAGAGACATAGCATCAACCTGCTTATCTGAAACAGGCTTCTTTTGAACCGATTTCAGAAAGTGCCGCAGAACGCAGATCAGCTCCCCTTGATGACTGGGTACCTTTTCCGCATCTTTTATCGTAATGTTAATATCTCGACCATACAGGGGCTTGGTCGGATCTGTCAGAAAGATTTCAAGCAGACGACCTTCGCTGTCGTAACCAGTAAATATTCCGTCCGCCACATCCACGGGCTCAATATATCTCACGGCAGCTTGAATACTTTCAAAAACGTCCGCATCCAGAGGGCCTTCACATATTATAACTGGTTCTTTCACAATCTGTTCTAAAGCGAGGTGTCGCTAACCTTTCTTCTAATGTCTAAAAATGATTTTTTTCATTTGTTCCCACAAAGCCTTGCTACTCAGGATAGTTACTTGATCACTTGAATCTATTATAGGCTTTTTGGCAACCTGATATTCGCTCAGTAAAGTGGTTATGAGGCCAACAATGGAGTCGTAGTCATCCACATGGCACACAAGTTCAGCCCTGTTTCGGTCAATGCATTCCTCAACGCCACAAAATATTTCGTCATGCCCCACTACCAAATCACAAATTGGAACTGATTTGGCGAGGTGCGGACCTAAAACATTAGTTAACGTTTCCGCATCTACATCCCTGGCAACAACCACAAATGAATAATATTCATCCGGGTGGTGAATTAACAAGTCATGTAAGTCCGATTCAGTTTGAGCCAAACAGGCCCCAGTCCAACAATCTTTAGCATCAGCATGAAAATAGTATGCTTTATTTCTGAAATCAGCACTGAAAGATCCACAGACTAAGAGATTTTTATCCTCAGAAAGCTTCAGAAGAATAGACTCAAAAGCATCCCATTCTTTCCTGTGTTCAAAATCAAGTTCATTATAGGCAATCCACTGGGGACCGCCTCTATAAAGAATGAGTGTGAATGTCCGCCAACCCCTTATTTGCTTGTTTTCAATTATTCTTTTCATGTTCAATCAAGTCATAAAGGTCGCTATAATAGTTTTGCTGGTTCAATGATTGTAAAGGTTATACTTATGCGTGGCGCTTAGCATAGTCCAATTTTGCCTTTTCTGTGTGAGTCAACAAGTCGGAGTAGGGAGCCAACAAATCTACAACTCGGTGGTAATTCTTGTCCTGCCAAGCTCTGTCAAATTCGTCTCGCAAGCTATCCAGAGCAAGTTTTTGCTTTTGTAGATTCCGCCTGCGATTTGCTAATTTACGTAAATTACGGTACGCCTTCTTGTCACCTACCAAATAGCCGTGGCCCTTTGTTTTCAAAATTACCGTTAGCTTATCAAGCCATGTGCATATCATCTCAGGTGAAAAAGCCACGCCGAAATCGACAGATTGACACTCGGCAGCGTACAATAAATCGAATTTATCGAATAATGGCTCTTCGTCTTTATGTCGAAATGTTACGCCTATTTCCCAATCAACTAGATTGTAAGTGATTTGCAATAAAACATTTTCAGATTGATAACTTACGCAAGCAGTTCGTGCTTGCCTATCGATACCTACTAAGGTAAATCCAAATTTTTTCTCCAGAAATTTGAACTTCACTTGAACCGTATCGGTGAAGTTCGTTAAAAGCCCAGAATCTGTCATCAAAGTGCTCCGATTTTGGTGGATTCCAATGTGCACCATCAAACGTCCACCATGATTTCGCCGTGGTCTCGGTGACTTCATCGTGACAATAACTGGTGACTGTCCCTATTTACTGAGGGCGGTAACGGGTGACTGTCCCTATTTGTTGGTATTGCATTTTGCATTATCCAAACTATTCAGCTTAGCAATCACCTCAGATTTTTTGTATATGCTAGGGATACCTGGTGACCGATTTTCAATATGAGACTTTAACCACCTTTTTGCAAGTCCTTTTCTTCTAAGATCGCTATAGCACAAGCCTACTCGGTATCTGCAGTCATTTAGTAAAGACTTGGCCCAGCGTATTCCTTCAGATGTATGTATACTGCCAACTTTTAAAGGCCCCATAGCCAATATTTTTTTATATATCTTTATTGCTTCCCTATTTCTTCCCAACATATTAAGTGCCCCTGCGTAGTGCCAAAGATACAAGGGATCGCAAGGCGCAATTTCACAAGCCATTTCACTGTACTCGAGTGCCTGCTGGTATTTATGCATCTCGTAAAGCACGCTAGAAAGCTGAGAATACCACCAAGCACAATCCGGCTCTCGTTCCAACTCTCGCTTTATCAGATCTTCCGCAGCGTCCCATTTCTCTTTAGCAATCAATTCCGACAGTTTTTGTGAAGCCTCGTAAGACTCTAGTTCAGTCTCTATTTGGAGTAGTATATTTTTTGCTTCATCATCTGTGTAGGCGGAGGGATATTTTTGTTCTCGAAATCTTATATGCTGATTCATCCATTTAAGTGCTTCATCGTACTGACTCATATTTAAACAGCATTGACTAATGCGTAATCTGGAATCGTTCTTGATCCCATGTACCTCATCTCTTTTAAGGTCTGAACATGAAAGAACATCCCTAAAAGGCAAGGATAGAATTCGTTTGAAGCACTTTTTAGCAGAGTCATACCTCTCCCTAAAATCCAGAATGGCTCCGCACTCCCAAATGGAAATCGGATCACAAAATCTCATGGCCCTGAGCAATAAGCCTTTATCTGTTAAATCGTCTGAAGGTTTCTTTGCTGTCATTTTATCGCTCACCAGTCAGACTCCCCTCTGCCCCATCTTTATCGCAATCTTTTTGATTATCCCATTTGTCAATTATTTGATACATTTCTTCCTCTGTCAACTGTTCGATACCTATATATCCCATTATCTCTTCCAATGCTTCTACACTCAAATCATTTCTAACAATCTCAAATTCACGTGGAAGCCACGGATAAATGGTTCCGGCACTGAGATCTGTACACATATCATCGCCGAAAAGGAAAAGGATACTCGCTACGCCTCCAGCAAGTTTAGCTCCACCCCTTGCAGCAACTGTAGCCCCATGACGCACCTTTTTCCAAGCAAGATAAAACAAACCCGCACCACCAGCAACTTCTATTTTATGACTTTTCCACTTCTTATGTTTCTGCCGTTTTTTATCCTTACGCACTTGTTGTTTTCTACGTTGGCCTTTCTCATGCTTATTTTTAGTTGACTTTCTTTTCCCCTTTCTATGTTCCGCATCCAACCCCCACGGATCAACAAAGTTTATCGGGTTGTTGGCGGTGTAGGCGTACATGTTCATGCCGTCGGCGTAGCCTATGGGGTCCGGCTGGAGGAATCGGCCGAGTTCGGTATCGTACATGCGGGCGCGGTAGTAGTACAGGCCGGTCTCGGGGTCGCAGCGTCTGCCGGTGTACATGTAGGGGTTGCCGATCTGGGAGTGGGCTGCTTTGTAGCCATCCTCAGGCGTGAACCACTTGCCGTCCGAACCAGTGCCGGTGTTGATCGTGACGCTGCCGAAGGGGTCATAGGTGTATGTCTCGACAATCTGGCCGTTAGAGTCGGTGACGGCAACGACTGAGCCCAGGCCGTCGTAAAGCCATTGATCCGAGTCGTTTATGATATGATTTCAAGAAATGTCAGCAAAACCAGCCAAAGCTGGTAGGCTGACGCATACGCGTCACTTGGTGGTTAGTCTGCCGGCCGGGATCTTGGCACGGCTGGTCGGTCTCGTCGGTGGATCAGTCGGTCTGCTGCGGCTTTTCCGGGGTTTCGTCTATGTACTGCTCTACGTCGGTCTTTTCATCGTCGCTGGATTCTTCAGTTTCGCCCGAGAACGCTGCTTCGATCACGTCATCAAATGACGGACCCTCGCCGTCCTGCCATTCGGTGTATTTCCACTCTTTGATCTTCTGGCCGTCGAGTGTTATCACTACCCACGGACTGCCGATGGTCCACTTGCCCTTTTCAGGCTGTTCAAGTTTGGTTCTCAGCCATTTGGTTTCATCCGGAACGGGAGATTCTTCCTCTTTATATGGAGGCAGCGCGACAAATGCGAAATTCAACTGGCCTATCAGGCCCATTTGCTCTGCTTGTTCGCTGAAGTTCGGTACGTCCTGCCGGCAGTCCGGGCAGTCGTGATGGTAGAAGAACATGATCGACATTCCGTCTACAAGCTTTTTGGCCTCGGGAATATATCGGTATGTTCCCCAGACTTTTCTTGTTTTGCTCTGCTGGTCGGCCTCGTCATCACCCGACCCAGATTCGGACCCTGCGGCATCCACTTCCTGCTGACCCGCTGTTTCCTGCTCATCAGGGTCGGCAATTTCCTGCGCATTTTCCCCGGTATTTTCCAGTACCGACTGGTCGGTTTCTCCGCCCTTTTCTGCCTCCTCTTGAGCCTCCTGACCGGACTCGTCTGCCTGTGCATTGTCACCTTCTGTATCGCCATTAGCAATTTCTTTTTGCCCGGTTTTGTCCTCGTTTTGTATGTCTTTTCCTTGTTCTTCACCCACTTTTTGCTCGTTTTGCCCACTTTTGTCGGCCCCATTTTGCCCCTCGATCGGCTGATTTTGACCCTCAGGCTCGTCCTGACTGCCGTCCGGATCCTGTGGATCAGCCTCATCACTGCCGGAATTATCGCCGGTATCACCCTGCTCACCACCTGAATCACCCCCGGAATCACCCTGCTGATCGGCGGCATCTCCACCTGCATTTTCCTCAGAACCGCCCTGCTGATCGGCTGCGTCGGCACCCGAACTGTCCACGTTATCGCCTACATCATCGTCGCCCGAATCGTCCTGCTGTCCTGCAGAATCCGCGTTTTCGATCATATTATCAAGGTTTTCACCCGGCGTCCCGTCCCCAGAATCCTCCGTGGTGTCCGCAGGTATCGTAAATTCGCCGACATTATCCGGAGTTACCGGTTCCACTTTGTTGTGCCACATGACAGGTACGATAGCGCCGAGAAACAGACATGCCGGCACCGCTACGATCAGGCAGTGCAGCGGGTGCGGCCATGGCGGCGGCAGAAGCTTCTCACCCTTCGGCCTGAAGATCGCCAAAAGCAGAAAAAGCGGGATGTCAATAGCAAAAAGCGTGATTTTGGGGTCAACGTGGACCTGCCCAAAGCATCCGCACGAAGCCGCGCCGGTGTACCATTTCCAGGCGGTGACGAATATGAAACCAAAAAATGACAGCGTACCGAGCAACCAGGCAGCCTTGCGGAAAAGGCCCGAAACCATCCAGATGCCCAGACCGATCTCCAATGGAACCTGGATCACGAAAAACAGCCACGATTCCCAGAATCCGTCGGAAATTATGGGCTCGTTCATGATCTGGTGGGCCTTCATCAGACCGGCGACTATGAGGAAAAGACCTGCAGCGGTCATTACGATGCGGTTCATTATTTTCATGGACTCAAAACCTATACTTAGACAAAAACGGCTGAGCTTAAAACTGCTTCAATACAGCTTCTAATATGCACATATTAGAATAAATCGGTCTTTCTTGCAACTTGCTTGAGTACGAGCAGTTCCTGAGTCTGTTACGCAGGTAACGGCGTGCGGGTTTCGTAAAAGTGCCGCAATTGCCGCCAATCTGAAATATGGACGAGTGCCGGGTGGAAATTTTGTAAGGAATTCATTAAAATGCGGCTTACTTTCAAACCAATTTTCAGGAGAGTGTGCATGGTCAGTAGAGTCTTAGCGTTAGTATTGTGTGCTGTCTGCGGTGCGGTTGTGGCCGCTGAGAGTTCGGCCAGCAGGGAAATTATCAATTTCAATCACGGGTGGGAATTCGTCAGGCTGAATGACAAACCAAGGCCCATCGATGCGAAATTCCTCGTGCCGCGGGAGCAGATGGAGATCGTTTCGGTTTCGAGCGAGGAAACCGAAGGTGAAAACGCCGGGGCAGTGAATGCGATCGACGGAAACGAGGGAACGTTCTGGCACTCGAAATGGCAGGGGCAGGCAGCAGAATATCCCCACGAAATGGTGATCGACCTGGGCGGTGTTTTCGAACTGCAGGGTTTGACATATCTTGCGAGGCAGAGCGGATCGAACGGCATGATAGGTCGGTTTGAGGTTTATGCTTCCATGGAGCCCGTCGAGTGGGGAAAGGCGGTCGCAAGCGGGCGGTTCAGGGATGAGAAGCGGCTGCAGGTGATCAGTTTTGCTGAGCCGGTGGAGGCGGAATATGTCAAGTTGGTTGCGCTGGATGCGATACATGGTGAGGATTTTGCTTCGGTCGCGGAGCTGGGGTTTCTGCGGGTGAACCTTGCGGAAAAGGGAGCGGACTGGGAATCGCAGTTTTCGGTTCTGCACGTGAGCGAGGATGATTTAGAAGGCGACGAGGATGAGAGTTCAGTGGGGGATGAGCTGGGTGCGGTTGCGGATAAGGAATGGGAAAAGGTTTCGCTGCCGCACACCGCGTATGTCGAGCCGCTGGTGGTGAACAATCAGTGGCAGGGAATATGTTTTTACCGCAAGACGTTCGATGTGGGCGAAGAGCTGGCGGGCCGCAAAATTTTCGTGGAGTTCGAGGGCGCGATGGAGCTGGCGGACGTTTGGGTGAACGGTGAGCATTTGATGCAGCATGCTGGGGGGTATCTGCCGTTTACTGTCGACCTGACGGATGTAGTCGAGTACGGCGAGGAGAACGAGATGCTGGTTCGGCTGGACAACAATGATCATCCGACGATACCGCCGGGCAAGCCCTTGTCGGGAGTGGACTTTTCGTATTATCACGGAATATACCGCGATGTTCGGATGGTGGTGACGAATGAGGTTTATATTACCGATGCGGTTTCAGCGAATGAGATCGCGGGCGGGGGCGTGTTCGTACAGTATGAAAATGTGAGCGAGAAGGCAGCGACGGTGAAGGTCAAGACGCATGTGCGGAACGACTCGATTAACATGCGCGATGTGGTTATCGAACAGGTGCTGCGGGATGCGGAGGGCGCGGTTGTGTTGCGGGATAAGTCCGAGGCAGTGAAAGTCACCGCAGGCGGAAACGAGCATATCCAGCAGTCGTTTGTGGTCGATGATCCGAAGCTGTGGTCGCCGGATTCGCCGAACCTGTACCGGATGGTGACGAAGGTTACGGCTGGGGGTGAGGTGATCGATTCGGTGCGGACGCGGATCGGGATACGGTGGTTTGAGTTTACTCGTGAAGGCGGGTGCAAGATCAATGGTGAGCCCGTTTATCTGCTGGGGACGAATCGGCACCAGGAGCATCCGTACATCGGCAATGCATTGTCGAACAATGCGCAGTGGCGGGATGTATGGCGGATACGTAACGCGGGGTACAACACTTTGCGGCTTGGGCATTATCCGCAGGACCCGGCAGTGCTGGAGGCGTGCGATGAGCTCGGCATGATAGTTATCGAGCCGATACCGGGATGGCAGTTCTTCAACAATAACGAAACGTTCGTGAAGCGTGTTTACCGGGATGTGCGGGACATGATCCGGCGGGACAGGAACCATGCGTGTGTTGCGTTGTGGGAGGTGGTGCTTAACGAATCGCATGCACCGCATTTTGTGGAGCGGAACGCCTATGAGATCGCGCATGAGGAGATGCCGGGCGAACAGTGTTTTGCGTGCGGCGATCCGTACGGGGCGAAATGCTGGGATGTTAGTTATAATCAGTGGAGGGAGGATATAACGCGGCCGCAGGATGCGCAGCCGGACGTGCCGGGGTTTATTCGTGAGTACGGTGATTACGAGTTCGGCGGGCATTATTCGACGACGCGGCAGTACCGCGGGGACGGTGAAAAGGCGCTGCTGCAGTCCGCGTGGAATTTTCAATGGTCACTGAATCGTTACAAGGCGCAGTATCCGTGGACGGTCGGATGTGCGACGTGGCTGATGTTTGACCATAATCGCGGGGGATCCGAAAACATCGAGGGCAGCGGGACGAGCGACATTTTCAGGCTTCCGAAGTTCACGTACTATTTCTTCCAGTCGCAGCGGGATCCGGACGTGGATCTGCCGGACGGTATTGAAAGCGGACCGATGGTTGAGATAGCGAATTACTGGACGAAGCGGAAGTCGCCGACGAAGGTTGTGGTGTATTCGAACTGTGACGAGGTCGCGCTGCTGGTGAACGGGGAGAGGGTTGCGAGGCAGCGGCCGGACGACGGGCCATCGACTGAGTACGGGCCGAGGTATGAAGGCGGCAGGCCTTTTGACGGGGGCAATTGCGAGAACCTGGAGAGTCCGCCGTTTACGTTTAGCGGGGTGGATTATGAGCCGGGGACGTTGAAGGCTGTCGGATATATTGACGGCGAAGCGGCTGCGAATGACGCTGTTGTGACGGCTGGTGAGCCGGCGGGGCTACGGATCGAGTTCGGCACATGCGGTAAGGAGCTGGCGGCGGATGGTGCGGACGTGATCTTCGTTTATGCTACGGTTGTGGACGGCGAGGGCAATCCGAATTATCTTGCGGATAATGGAGTTACGTTCGAGGTTGACGGGCCGGGCCGGATCTTTGGGCCGAGCGTGGTCGATGCCGAGGCGGGGGTCGCGACGGTGCTGCTGCAGGCGACGCGTGAGCCGGGTGAGATCATCGTGACGGCAGAGGCGGACGGGTTGGAGGCTGCGGCTGCGACGATACGAAGTCGGTGAGTGAGTGGTGTGCATCTGGCGTTGGGTCCTTTGTATGCTGTTCAAGTTTGACATGACAGGAATTTCGAGTTGGTGCGTTTGCGGGATGGGTCAATTTTATTGTACGTTTGAGACTGCCACGTCGCATTGCTTCTCGCAGTGACAGAATATATTGAGTCGCTGCGCGACGGCTGATTTATGCTGGGTCCGCCTGAGGCGGGTGACATTCTTTTGTCGCGACGGCTGATTTTTGCTGGGTGCGGCTGGCTTTGGGAAGAATTGGAATGGGACGTCTTTGATGACGTCCCGTTTTTGTCCATTCACTTTGATTCAGGCCGTTCGATGCGGTACGCTTCGGTCATCCTTTTTATACTTTTCGAGCAGTGCTTTCAGTTGCTTTACGACTTCGGGGTGCTGGTCGTAGAGGTTGTTTTTCTCCTGCGGATCGGCATGCATGTCGTAGAGCCGGCCGGGGGATTCGCCGGGTTTTGGTTTTCTGATCGGGCCGGAGAAGCCGCCTGCGCCGAGGCCGTCGACGAATTTCCACTTGCCCTGACGGATGGCGAACAGGCCCTGGATGGAATGGTGGACGAGGGCCTCGCGGATGGGCTTTGCTTGAGCCTTGCCTTGCAGTGCAGGGAGGATATTATAGCTGTCGGGGGCGGCGGAGTTGGGCAGGTCGATGTTCAGGACGGCGGTCATGGTTGCCATGAAGTCGACGTGGGAGATAAGCTCGTCGGAGGTTTTGCCTGCGGGGAAATGTTTGGGCCAGCGGGCGACAAACGGGACGCGGTGGCCGCCTTCCCATATGTCTGCTTTGATGCCGCGCCAGGGGCGGGAGGGGTCGTGGCCGTACTTGAGGACGGAGCGGGTGGGGCCGGAGTAGTTTCTGCCGTCGCGGGCGGGTGAGCCGTTGTCGGAGGTGAAGATGACGATGGTGTTGTCTGCGATGCCTGCTTTGTCGAGGGCGTCGAGGACCTGGCCCACGGAGTGGTCGACCTGATAGACGTAGTCGCCGTAGCGGTGGGCGTCGCTTTTGCCGATGAACTCTTCTGCGGGTGCGATCGGTGTATGCGGCGCGGTGAGGGAGAAGTACAGGAAGAAGGGGTCGGACTGTTTTGCTCGGTCGGTGACGTATTCTGCGGCGCGGTCGGTGATGGTCGGCATGACGTTTTCGAGTTTCCAGCCTTCGAGCATTACGCCGTGAGCGCCGAACATTTTACGGGGTTTGAGTTTGTCGGGAATGCCGACGGTGCGGTCGTTTTCAATGAAGCAGTATGGTGCGAAGTTGGGAACGTCGTCGCCGAAGTAGTAGTCGAAGCCGCGGGTTGTCGGGCCGTTTGCGACTGGTTTGGTGAAGTCGACGGTTTCGCCGGTATCGCGGTTGTTGAGGGGCTTATTGTCTTTTGTTGGCCAGTCCCAGCCGAGGTGCCACTTGCCGATGCATGCGGTGTGGTAGCCTTTTTGTTTTAGCATGTCGCCTACAGTGAGGCGGTCGGGTTCGATGAGGGGTTTGTCCCATTGCCAGAGGACGCTTTTCTTGAGGCGTGATCGCCAGCAGTATCGGCCGGTGAGTATGCTGTAGCGGGTGGGTGTGCAGACCGCGCTGGGTGAATGCGAATTGGTAAAACGGATGCCCTGGGCGGCGAGGCGGTCGAGGTTGGGGGTTGGGATCTTTGATTTGGGGTTCTGGCAGGCGAGGTCGCCGTAGCCCATGTCGTCGGCAAGGATGAAGACGATGTTTGGTTTTGAGGCGGGTGCGGTTTCTTTGGCGTGCAGTGGTGCGATCTTCGTTGAGACTAACGCCGAGGTCAGGGTTAGGCCTGCTGTTTTTATGAATCTTCTGCGGTCCATGCTTGCGGTACCAATCATTGAGATAAAATCCTGTTATTTCATCAGTTGGAATTCGTAGATGGTCGGGCCCTCGGCTGCGTTGAGTATGTTGAGGCGTATGTGCTGGGCGTTTACGGGTTCGAAGGTGATCTCGGTTTCAGCGGGAAGGGTTGTGCCCTGGTGGAAGGTTTGCCAGGTGCCGCCCTGCTTGTATTGCAGTTGGAATTTTTTGACTCGGCCGGGGTAGGCTTCCTTTATAAGGGCCTTGCTGATCTTCGTCGGTTCTTGCAGATCGACTGCGAGCCATGCGGATGATGTGCCTGCGTCGGTCGCCCAGCGGGTGGCGTCGTCATCGTCGAATGCTTTGGCTGGGCCGTATTGGGCTGTCTGATTTTTGTAAACATTGGAAGCTTCTGCGGGTTTATCGTGTGCGACGGAAAGGGATGGAACGTCTACAGGTTTGAGGTTCGCGGTGTTTGTATTCAAGGTCAGTTCGACGATGGTTGCGACGGGGTCCTGCTGAGAATCTGGGAGCGAGAGTGTGATCCGGTCGGCGGACTGTGACCAGGCTAGGTCTGAGCCTGGGGTGAGCAGGGTTGCGTTTTCTATTTTTGCGGGGATCGGTGGGAGAGCGAGTTCGCTGCTGGTGGGCCAGTTCATGACGTAGAGGTATATGCTGTTGTCTTTGTGTGTGGAGGCGCCCCACTTGCCGGGCTTGAACGGGCCGCCGTGGGCTTGGTAGATGCCCTCGCCGTACTTGTCGAGCCAGTCGCCCATTTCGCGGAGGCGGTCGACCTGTCGGGGTTCGATGCGGCCGTCGGGCATTGGGCCTACGTTGAAGAGGAAGTTGCCGTCGCCGCCGACTACGTAGATGAGCGTCTGGAGGCACTGCTTGAGAGATTTCATGTTGTCGTCGGGTTTCCATGCCCATTGACGACAGATGGTCATGCAGGTTTCCCAGGGGCGTTCGGTATTGAAGCCGCCGATCTGCTGTTCGGGTGTATCGTAGTCGCCGGGGTTGTGTACGGTCTGCTTGGTGGTGCCCGCCATGCCGTGGCGACCCTTTGAGACGCGGTTGTTGATGATGATGTCAGGCTGGAGGGAACGGCAGTGTTTGTAGAGTGCGGTGCCGTATTCGGTGGTCCAGGGCTTTTCCCATTCGCCGTCGAACCAGAACAGGCCTATGGGGCCGTAGTTGTTTACGAGCTCGGCGAGCTGGGTCTTCATGTATTCGAAGTAGCGGTCCATGCTGGGTTTTTGGCCTGCGGGGAGTTCGTAACCGGGGCCGCCGTGGGTGTTCCAGGTGTTGTAATCTGGCTGGTACCAGTCGGCGATGGAGTAGTACGCGCAGAAGCGGATGCCCTGCTTTTTGCATTCGGCGGCGAGTTCGGCGACGACGTCCCGGCCGAACGGTGTGTTCATGATGTCGTAGTCGGTGGCGTGGCTGTCCCAGAGGCAGAAGCCGTCGTGGTGCTTGGTGGTGAGGACGATGTATTTCATGCCGGCGGCTTTGGCGGTGGAGACCCAGTCTTGGGCGGAGAATTTTTCGGGGTTGAAGGATTTGTAGAGGTTGTCGTATTCTTCACGGGGGATCTGTGTGCCGCGTGACCAGCCGATCTCTGTGCCCTTGAGCGAAACGGGGCCCCAGTGGATGAACATACCGAAGCGGGCGTCGGTCCACCAGTCGAGGCGGGCGGCTTTTTCGGCGGGGGTTTCGTTGAGGTATTTGTCTGCGGTGTCGTTTTCTGCGGCTGGGGCTGCTGGGGCGAGCATCGAGAACAGCATGAGTGAAGAAACAACTATCAAGAGGGATCTATAATTCGGCAGGCGATCGTTCATTTTCACACTCCATTGTAAGAATTGCATTTAGATCAGTATCTCAATCAGCCCTTGTACGGGTAATGTTCCTGCATGTATCGCAGGTCCTCTATTTCGCCGTCTTTTTCGGGATCGACATATTTATGTATGGTCTGGTTCCAACCCATTTCGAGGGTGGTTTTATCTTTCCAGTTGTGCATTTCGGCATGGCCGTCAACAAAGCCAAGCGCGCTCTTTTCGTTGTGCCATATCGCAATAGGGTCCGTCCATTTGTCACCGGTCCTGGGAAGTGCCCACCAATTCAAGTTATATCCACGGGGCTCTGCTTCTTCTACAAAGGCGTAAATACTTGAGGGCTTCTTTATCTGGGAAAGGCGTTTGTACACCCAATTAGCGTCACCTCCGTTGAGGCCGCCGGGTATCGAGTAGCTGCGAAAGCCTCCCATACCGCCGTAACTTCCGTGCTCGGAGGGCTTTTTATATCGCTGGTCACCTACACAGTGGTATGCGTCCGCATCCTTGATAAAGTCCCATAGAACTCCTCGTTCGATTCCGTTTATCTTTTCTTCAACTGTTGATCCACCGCTCTTGTCCACCTCGTCCTCCGTCTGCGGAGCCACAACCCAGGCGGTATTATAGTAAGGATCGTTTGGTCGGGGTGTGTTGGCGTTGGGCAATTTGCCACCGTTTTCAACCGCATAGGTTTGGTAACCAATGGAAAGGTTCTTAAGTCTTGCCAGGCAGACGACGCCCTGGGCCTTTTGCTTTACTATGCCGAGGGCTGGCATCATTATGGCGAGGAGCAATGCGATGATGGCGATTACTACGAGCAGTTCAATGAGGGTGAAAGCGGATTTCTTCATAACACTCTCCTTTTTGAGGATATTGCTGCATCCTGCGCAGCGCGAAACTTTAACCGTATACAAACATTTTATAGTTTCGGGCTGGGCGATGGAAGAGGATTCAATGGTTGTAAGCAGTTCGGGAGGGAGGAAAAGACAGCTTGAGACCGGCAAATCATACTGAATCGTACATATATAGAGGTGTGAATGGCTGAAATTCTATATATCGACTTGCACGTTTTAATTATCGCGCATGACTGCATGGCAGCGGTGCTGGAACGTTAACCATGAAAGCTGGTTGGCTCGTTGCGAGTTATTTTCGCGTGATCAGAAACATATCGATTGTGTTTCGCTGACCTGATTTGTTGTCATGGGCGGCCGCTTACTTATATGGGAAGTGCTCGCGCATGTATATGAGATCTGCCATGCTTGCCTCATCGTCGGGGTCGACGAACTGTCTGACTGTCTGATTGTAACCCATCTCGAGAGTGGTTTTTCCGCGCCATTTGTGGATTACGGCATGACCATCTGCAAAGCCGAGTGTACTGGCCTCATTGTGCATGATGGCAATGGGATCGGTCCATTCCGTTGTAACACCAGGGTCAACCTCCGGCACAGCAAGAGCCCATGAATTGATGTTGAAGCCGCGTCCTTCAGTTTCTTCGATGAAGGCGTAAACATTGGACGGGCGTCTTATCTGTGAAAGCTTAGTATAGACACGATCTTCCGTGTACATTTGCCAGGGTCCGTTGAGGCCTGCAGGTATCGAATAGCTTCGATATCCGCCCATACCCTCCCAGCCGGGCTCTTCTGCCGGCTTTGTGTATCGCTTGTCGGCAGCACAATGATAGGCCTCTGCGTCCTTTATATAGGGCCAGAGGGAACCATTTTCTATTCCGTTGATCTTTTCTTCAACTGTTCCGCTTTGTGCCTGACTCCAGTCGATTGCACTGCCGTCATCTCTTGTTGGGCTCCAGGCCCAGGAAGTGCGGTAATAATCTGCCTGATCTTGAGTATTGGCAAGGTCCGGATGCATGGTGTAGGCCGAAGGCAGTTTGCCGTCGTTTTCAGCGGTGTAGGTTCTGTAGGCAATCAAGAGGTTTTTGAGTCTGGAGGTGCAGACGACGCCCTGGGCCTTTTGTTTGACGACTCCGAGGGCGGGCATCATGATCGCCAGCAGTAAAGCGATGATCGAGATGACGACGAGCAGTTCGATAAGCGTGAATGCTTTCTTATTCATCTTACTACGCTCCTTTTTTCTTTTCTCAATTTTTTCCATGCGCATGAATGCTTCTACTATTATGTATGTGCGCCTGGGACAAATAATAAACCAATTAAACGCTATTTTACATGAAGGCCCACGAAATGACAATACATTTTCTTAGTTTTTGCTTTCATTTTTTTGTATTTGACTTTACCTAGCTCTGTTTTTGAGTCTTTCTGGTTATTGCTGGCTGATCTGCTAAGTATTCATGGAGCAGCGGCGGCGGGGGTTTCGGCCTGAGCAAATTTGGGATCTTCGGCGGGTTTTGGCCGTTTTCGCGTGGGAAAATGCTTTGTGCGGGTGCCAAATCGAACCGATTCGCGCATGCGAAGGCATTTGACCTGTGGGAGTTTAATATCTCAACTCATATAAGCCGGAAGTTGGAATTACATATGGTAAATTTTGCGATCGACCGATGCCGAGGTCCTGATGATCAAGGGCTGGTCGGCGGCGTACCTGTAAACGTTTTCATACCAGGAGGAAGACTGCCGGGTACAAACTTTGGAGCGGGGTTCTTCTTTTTTGGTTTCTCGACGGGCCAGAAGACGTAGTCGCCGTCTTTTCTGCCCCAGTCTACGCTATGCTTGCCGTTGTCGTCTTCGAAGTCTGCGCCGACGCTGTATAGGGTGAAGCCGTCGGGGGTGCGTTTGTAGACGAGGGGTTTGCCGCTGTAGGGGTCGATGGGGAGTTCGTCGAGGTAGTAGCTGATATCGTCAAGCCTGGCTGGGTAGCGGTGTTTAATTGCCTCGTACTGCATGATAGCGAGGACGCAGTCGAGGGCTTCAAGGGATGCTTTTGCGCGGAAAGTAGCCTCCCACGTAAGCCCCATTAAGACAGGCTCTTCACGCAATATATATGAGTCCGGTAATATGTCATCACTGACCTGATGATAGGTTGTGCCTTCCTGTTTTAATTTCCATGGGGGTGTGGCCAGGAGTGAGTTCATCTTCTCGATCATCTCGTCAAGCATGAGACAGGTAGTCTTTCTGTCCGGATGTTTTGCTGCTATTTCTGCGGCTTCTTCAGCGGTAAGTTCCGGCAATAACACAGATGAGCGTCGCTCAAGCCATAGGCTGGGGAGTAATATGCCATTACCGTTGCCATCATCTGAAAAGATTCTCTGGAAGGAGTCTAGGATGTACTGCTTCTCAACTTCTGAATAAGAAATATAAATATCATCAGGACTAATTACACTGTTTAGAGATTTACGAAACCGCTTAATCTGCCGAATTGAGCCCCGAAAGTGCTCCAGGATATTCAAAGCAGTTTTCGATGTAATGGCCACAATAGCATTTTTAAAAAAGGAGTCGACTAAAAGACCACCTTGTTCAACATGATGTGCGGATCGATAAGAATCTTCCAGGACATCAAAAGCCCGACCAAAATTTCCGTCATGAGCAAGTATTACTGCCTTAGACCAAGAGAGCTCTAAAAGCTTGGATGAATTAAATACTGTTCTTTGCTCAAACAGTACATCGCAACCCTCAGGAGAAGAAGAATACTGTTTCCAGGCATATTTCTTTCGTGCTGCCTGACGAAAGATGTCAAAAACATTATCGTTCTCATCAACCCATTGTTTTAATTGGCCGACCTCTTCTTCGGAGAACTTAAAATTACCCGGCTTGAAAATTTTCGGCAACTCAGGAGGTTTTTCGGTGAGCAGTTCGAATGCCTTTTCGTAGAGGGGCATTGCGTTTTGGGCGGGGTCGTAGTTTTCGGGTTTGGTGAGTTCGTTTATTCGCTGGACGTAGTCGACGGTTATTTTTGGTTGCGGCTTTGGTTGTGGTTTGTCTTCGGCTGTTGCGGGCGTGGTCAGGGAGGAGGTTATCAGCAGGATGGTTAAAATTGTGAGAGTGAACGGGCCGTTGAAAATCGTCGGCGTTGAGATTGCCACGCGGCTTTGCCGCTCGCAATGACAATACTGGTGGGAGATGCGTTTTTCGCGATAGCTGTTGATAGTCGTCGGCGTTTTGATTTGGGCGCGGCTTTGTTGGGCGCGACACCCTTTTCCTGGCCGAGGCAGGTGCATGCGGTTTATGAGCAGCCTTCCGGGCGCGTTGGGCACTGCGACGGTATCACATTCTCTGGATCCCGGGTCAAGCCCGGGATGACAATCGCAGCGGGCTGTGGGTGAGGGGTTGAGGATTGTTGGGGTTGGGATCGCTTTGTCGTTTTGCTTGGGATGCGTGGACTGCATTTGGTACCTCTTTGTGTTTACTATTCGGGGGTTTCTTCGTGGTCGTTTGTTATCTGGTCTAGGTTCATTGAGAAGCGGTCGATGCGTTTTTGGCCTTCGTCGTACTGGGAGTATGCATTTTTGAGGTGTTTGCCGAGGACGGTGTATGTTTGTGTGATGTCGTCGAACAGGCCGGAGAGTTTGCCGAGGTTGGTGCGGATGCGGGCGGCCTGTTTTTCGATCTGGAGGCCGTGCAGGCCCATGACGATGGTCATGAGGTAGACGTAGAGCAGGTTGGGCGAGACGGGGATGACCTTCTTTTCGAGGGCGTGGTTGAGGACGTCGGTGCGGTCGGTTTCGTATTTGATGATCGTTTCGTAGTAGACGTTCTCGGCGGGGATGTACATCAGGGCGAAGTCGAGCGTGCCCTCGTCGGGGTTGATGTACTGGGCGGCGATCTTGTCGATGTGCTTGACGACGTCGGACTGGAACTGGCGGCGAAGGCGTTTTTTGAGGTCGTCGTTCTCTGCTGCGAGCATGGCTTCGAACGAGGGGAGGGGGAACTTCGCGTCGACGGGGACGGAGTAGTCGGGCAGGGTTATGAGGGCGTCGACGATCTTGCCGGACTTGAAGGGGTGCTGGAGGTTGAAGCTGCCGGCGGGGAGGATATCGGAGAGGAGGTTTTCTAGGGAGCGTTCGCCGAGCTGGCCGCGCATTTTGGGGCTTTTGAGAATGTCCTGGAGCTTTCGGACGTCGGTGCCGAGCTGGAGTATCTGGCTGGAGGAGCCCTGGAGGTGGCCGATCTGGGTGTGGAGCTTGGAGAGAGTTTCGTGGGAGGCCTGGAGGGTGCGGGTGATGTTCTGCTGGCCGGTGGTGAGGTTCTTTTCGAGGGTCTGCGAGATGTTGTCCTGCGAGCCCTTGAGCGAATCGAGCTGCTGGGTGAGCATATTGATTGACGCGGACTGGGCGGCGAGGTCGCGGCGGCTGGCGTTGTTCGAGAGCATGAGCACCGCGAGCAGGATCAGGACGAGGACGGTTAGAATTACGACTATAGTTATGAGGATTTCCATTCTTGCTCCATTAAACAGGGGATTTTCGGCCATTATAGACTGAGGTCGGGCCGAGGTCAAAATACATTTGGGAGGTTAGCGAGAGAAATACGGTGTAAGAAGTGTGTATATTGTTGGCTAGTTCGCGATGAGCGGTTATCATGATAGATGCGGCAAATATATCGACCTGACTGTCTTGCATTGGCCGGTAAGCAATGTTAAGTTGTCTGGATCGTTATTCTAACATTTAACGCTAACATGTATCATAAGGATTTTTTAGTATGGAGCTTCCTGACACGCAACTGTTTAACTATCTGATACTGCCGCTGCTTATCGCTGTGGCGAGGATATTCGATGTATCGATCGGGACTATACGTATTATTTCCGTATCGCGCGGGCACAAGCTGGTATCGGCGATCCTGGGCTTTTTCGAGATACTGGTCTGGCTGGTCGTGATCAACAAGGTGATGACGGACGCGACTAACGTTTTTGCGTATATCGGCTATGCGGGCGGTTTCGCAGCGGGCAGCGCGATCGGTATATGGATGGAAGAGAAGCTGGCGGTGGGCAACCTGATCGTGCGGGTGATCACGCGGAGTGATCCGACGGCGCTGATAAACAAGCTGCGTCTGAAGGGTTACGGTGTGACCAAGGTGATCGGGCACGGTCAGCATGGAGAGGTTGATTTGGTGTTCGCGGTGATAAAGCGGAGCAACCTGGAAGAAGTGGTGGGCATTATAAACAGGTTCAATCCAAAAGCATTTTATTCGGTCGAGGATGTGAAGGTCGTAAGACAGGGCGTGTTCCCGCAGAGGCAATCGCACAGGGCACTGGCGAGGCCGCTGCGTAAAGGTAAATAGTTAATCGGGCGGAGGATGCGTGAAGCGAATATCGATACTAAACGGAATCGTCGGCTACAAGAAAAAGGTTGGGCTAGCGCCCGGTACATTGGTGCATGTCGGCGAGGAAGAGGCACGCACATGCGAACTTTCTCTGATTCAATATGACGCAGATGATGTACACGAATCGAGTATAGAAGCAGATACTGATTTTGGGGCCTTGCGTAAGGAGGATAAGGTCTGCTGGCTCAATGTAGACGGGCTGGATGACGTTGACGTAATTGATCGCATCGGGGAGGCGTTCGGGGTACATGACCTGATACTCGAAGATGTTCTGAATACGGGTCAGAGGCCGAAGCTGGAGGAGGCGGAAGAGGGCCTGTTCATTACCGTTAAGATGCTGCAGGCGAATGAGGGGCAGATAAGCTCGGAGCAGGTGAGCATGATCGTGGGTGACGGGTATGTGATTAGTTTTCAGGAGCGGGCGGGCGATGTGTTCGAGTCTGTGCGTGAACGGCTGCGGAGCGGACGCGGGCGGGTTCGCAAGGCTGGGGCGGATTACCTGGCGTACTGCCTGCTGGACGCGATCGTGGACAATTATTTTGCAGTTCTGGAGCAGCTCGGTGAGCGGATCGAGGCGGACCAGGTACAGTTGATGGAAGAACCGGACGAGGAGGTGCTGGCGGAGGTTCATGGGCTCAAGCGTGAGATGATATTTCTGCGGCGGGCTGTATGGCCGTTGCGGGAAGCTATTAATGCTTTGTCGAAGAGCGACAGCCCGGTGATACGCAAGGAAACGCGCATTTATGTAAATGACGTGTATGACCATACGATGCAGATCATCGAGACGCTGGAGACGTTTCGCGATGTGGTGGCGGGCATGTTCGATATGTATCTGTCGAGCGTGAGCAATCGCATGAACAGTGTTATGAAGGTGCTGACGATCATTGCAACGATATTTATTCCGCTGAGTTTTATCGCTGGCGTTTACGGGATGAATTTCAATAACATGCCTGAGCTGACGACCGGGTGGATGTATCCGCTGGGGTTCTGGTTGATGGTTTTTGCGGTGGCGGTAGGGATGCTGGGATTTTTCAAATATAAGAAATGGCTCTGAACCGACTAGCGGGGAGGAAGAGAGATGCTTACCAACCTGATACTGTTCCTGTCGTTCGTGGTGTGTTCGTTTATCGTCGTGAGGATCGGTGCGATCGCGTTTCAGTTGACGGGGGTTTCGTGGCCGTTGGCGAAGTTTCAGTCGCTTTCGTGTTTTACGGGGACGGGGTTTACTACGCGAGAGTCGGAACTGATCACGAGTGATCCGAGGCGGCGGCGGATCGCGACGATACTTATCGTGTTGGGGCATGCGGGGCTGGTGAGTATGATCGCGACGTTTGCGAATACGATCCGGCCGTCGGCGATAAAGGAGAAGCTGGCGGTGCCTTATCTGCCGTTCGATGTGCCTTACCAGATACTGCCGTGGGTGAATATCGGTGTGATAGCGGTTGGTGTTTATGTGATCTATCGCGTGTTCACGAACGCGAATTTTGTGAAGAAAATGACGCGAAAGATGCGGAGACTGCTTGTCAGACAGAGTGATGTTGTCAGGCCGGTGACATTTGAGGAACTGATGTTCGTCAGCGGCGGGTTCGGAATCTCAAGAATATCGATCAATAGAAAGAACAGTTTGATAGGTAAAACCCTGCGGGAATCGAGGCTTCGCCGGAAGAATATCACCGTGCTTGCGATCGAGCGAAAGGAGACCACCACTGCTAACCCCCCTGCCGATTCGATACTGCGAGAAGGTGACGAGCTGATCTGTTTCGGCAATCTGGACAGAATGAAGGAGATAAGCTGAGGATGGTGATCCGACTGCACCGGTGGGATGGTTTCAAATAGTTTTGACAATCTCAAGACTATTGGATAGATTAGCAGAGTGCATTTTCAAATCATGTATATTTTTTTCCAGGGTTATTATGCTGAATCGGCGTAGTTTTTTGAAGGGTGTGGGGGTTGGAGTTGGAGCATCTCTGCTGGGTGGGGATCTGCTTTTGGCTGGGGAAGAGCCGAAGAGGAGAAAACCCAATTTCGTTTTTATCTTTATCGATGATATGGGGTGGAAGGATTACGGAGCCGGGGGGAGCACATTCTATGAGACGCCCAATCTGGACAGGCTGGCGAGTGAGGGAATGCGGTTTACGGATGCTTACGCGGCGAGTCCGGTGTGTTCGCCCACGCGGGCGGCGCTGATGAGCGGCAAGCATCCGGCAAGGCTGCATATAACGGACTGGATACCGGGCAATCGAAGCAGGAAGAAGCTCGATCAGATGGATTTCGAGCAGCAGCTTCCGTTGGGCGAAGTGACTATTGCTGAATCGCTCAAGGAGGCGGGGTATCGGACGACATACGTGGGCAAGTGGCATCTTGGCGGGGAACAGTATTGGCCCGAAAAGCAAGGGTTCGACGTGAACATCGCGGGCAATCACAAAGGCGGGCCGAACACACGGGGCAAATATAACGGGTACTTCAGTCCCTACGGACTTAAGAATCTCGAGGACGGGCCCGAGGGTGAGTATTTGCCGAACAGGCTTGCGGATGAGGCGATGCAGTTTATGGAAGAGAACAAGGATGAGCCTTTCTATGTGCAGTTGAGTCATTACACGGTTCATTCGCCGGTACAGGCCAAGCCGGAACTGCTTGGCAAATACCGCGAGAAGAAAGAGCAGATGGACACGCCGGACGGTCCCAAGTTCGTGAAGGAAGGGCCGGATGCGAGGAATCGTGAATGGCAGGACAATCCGGCGTTCGCGACGATGATCGAAGCGATGGATGCGAATGTCGGCCGGGTGCTGGGCAAGATAGATGAGCTGGGGATCGCGGATGATACGATCGTGATCTTCTGTTCGGATAACGGCGGGCAGTCGATACTGTTTGCGAACTGGGGGCCGCCGTGGGGGTCGAACAGGCCTTTGCGGGCGGGCAAGGGATGGTGTTATGAGGGCGGGATCAGGGTGCCGATGGTGGTCAAGTGGCCGGGCGTGACAAAGGCGGGCAGTGTATGTTCGGAGCCTGTGATCACGATGGATTTTTATCCGACGATGCTGGAGATGGCGGGGCTGGAGTTGAAGCCCGAGCAGCATGTCGACGGTCTGAGCCTGGTGGGTCTGCTCAAAGGCGGTGAAAGTCTGGGGCGGGAGGCTCTGCACTGGCACTATCCGCATTACCATGGATCGGGGCACAGGCCGAGCGGTGCGATCCGCGTGGGTAAGTGGAAGCTGATCGAATTTTTTGAGGACATGCGGGTCGAGCTTTACGATCTGGAAAAGGATCCGGGCGAGCATAATGATCTGAGCGGGAAAATGCCGGAGAAAACGGCGACGGTGCGTAAGATGCTGCATCAGTGGCGCGAGGAAGTCGGGGCCGATATGCCCGAGCCTAACCCGGCGTGGAAGGATAAATAGTCTGATGAAATTAACTGCAGGTGGTCATGGGGGATCGTTTTTGATTTTTAGGGAGTATGTGTAATGGGCGCAGCGAAAAAAATTATGACAGTTGTTTTGATGGGTGTGTTCTGTTTGATTGCAGCCGGTGTTGCGGTAGCTGAGCCGAAGCCGGAGCATGGGCTCAATTATGACGAGCCTGCGACTGTGTGGGATGAGGCGTTTCCGCTGGGTAACGGTTTGCTGGGCGGGCTGGTCTGGGGCGACGGGCAGCCGTTGAAGATATCGCTGGACCGGACGGACCTGTGGGATCTGCGTCCGGTGCCGCAGTTTGATTCGCCGGACTATAATTACGAGACGATGCGGCAGTGGGTGAAGGAAGGCAAGATAGGCGAGCTGCACAAGCTTTACGACCTGCCGTATCGCAATGCCGGGCCTACGAAGATACCGGCGGGCAGGATAGAGCTGACGTTGGGCAATGGGGCGACGTTTAACAGCGGCAAGCTGGATCTGGCGGATGCGATCGCGAGTGTGGAGCTCGGCGAAGGTGTTAGCGCGAAAGTATTTGTGCATGGCGATGAGCCGTTCGGGTTTATCAGGGTGACGGGTACTGAGGTTACGCCGAAACTTGTCGTGCCGGCATTTGAGGGGGACGAACAAGATGGGACCGCAGACGAGATAGTCCAGGGCAAGGAACTGAAGTTTCTGGGTTATCCCGCGCCGAAGACTTTTGCAGGTGACGATTACAAAGGATACGAACAGCAGGGCTGGGGCGAGCTGAAGTTTGCGGTTGCGCTGGTCTGGGAGAAAAGCGGTGATGACTGGCTGGGCGTCTGGTCGGTTATGACTAACGAAAAGAACGATGAGCCGTTTGAGGCTGCGCAGCAGGTTTGCCGTGACGCCCTCGGGGCGGGTCATGATGAAGCGTTTGAATCGCATAGAGACTGGTGGCAGGACTTCTGGGCGAAGTCGTCCGTGACAGTGCCGAACGATGTGCTGGAGCGGATGTGGTATCTTGAGACGTACAAGTTCGGTGCGGCAGCGAGAGACGATGCTCCGCCTATCACTCTGCAGGGACCGTGGACCGCGGATAACGGGCGGATACCGCCGTGGAAAGGCGACTATCATCATGACCTGAACACGGAACTGAGTTACTGGCCTAGCTACAGCGGTAATCATCTCGAGGGCGAGAGCGGATTTCTCAAGTGGCTGTGGGAGACAAAGGACAATGCGAAAGAATGGACGGAGGATTTCTTCGGTCTGCCCGGTCTGAACGTGCCGATGACGGCCGACCTTAATCAGCGGCAGATCGGCGGGTGGCATCAGTATACGCATTCGGCGACGACAGCGGGATGGCTGGCGCATCATTTCTACCTGCACTGGCGGTACAGCATGGATCGTGAATTTCTGGAAAAGCGTGCGTATCCGTGGCTGAGCGAGACGGCGACATTCTATGAAGCGATCACGGAAAAGACCGATGACGGCAAGAGGACACTGCCGTTGAGCTCTTCGCCTGAGATAAACGACAATCGGCTGGACGCGTGGTTTGACAATATCACGAACTATGATCTGGCGCTGATCCGGTGGACGTTCGATAAGGCTGGTGAACTTGCGGAAGAGCTTGGCAAGAATGCGGAAGCTGAAAAATGGAATGCGCTGCTGGGTGAGATGCCGCAGCTCTGGCTCGATGAGGAAACGGACAAGCTTCTGGTGACGAAGGATTATCCGCTGCCGGGATCGCATAGACATTTTTCGCATTTGATGGCGTTCCATCCGCTTGGACTGGTAACCTGGGAAGGCGGCGAGAAAGACCGTGAGATCATAAAAGCTTCGCTTGCGGAGCTGGAGGAAAAAGGAACCGCATGGTGGACTGGATACAGCTTCAGTTGGCTGGGCAATATGTGGGCTCGTGCTCGAAACGGTGAGAAGGCGGAAGATGCGCTGGAGAAGTTTGCTACGGCGTTTTGTCTGCGGAACAGTTTCCACTGCAACGGCGATCAGAGCGGCAAGGGCTACTCCAGGTTCCGCTACAGGCCGTTCACACTGGAGGGTAATTTCGCGGCGGCGGCGGGTCTGCAGGAAATGCTGATCCAGAGCTACAGCGGCACGATCAGACTGTTCCCTGCAGTGCCAGCGGATTGGAAAAACGCATCGTTCGATACGCTCAGGACCGAGGGCGCGTTCCTTGTCTCAGCGGAACGCGAGGACGGCAAGACGGAACGCGTCATTGTCACAGCGGAAAAGAAAGGCACGTGCAGAGTTGAGAATCCGTTTGGTTCGGCCGAGTACAAAGTAGACAAGCCGTGGTTCCGGTCGGTCAAGGAAGACGGCGGTACGCTGGTATTTGACTGCAAGGCGGGAGATGAATTTGTATTTACAAGGAAGTAGGAGCTTTCAATGGACAGACGTGATTTTTTGAAACTGGCCGGCGTTACTGCTGGTGCGGCTGGGCTGAATATGAGCTTCGCATCGGCGAAACTCGCCAGGGCCGAGAAGAGAAAACCGAATGTCATATATATCATGCTGGACGAGCTTGGATATTTCGAGCTTAGCTGCATGGGCAATGAGAAGGTACATACGCCGAACATCGACAGGATGGTGAGTGAGGGTATGCGGTTCACGCAGATGCTTGCAGGCAGTGCTGTTTGTGCGCCGACGCGCAGTGTGCTGATGACGGGCAAGCATGCGGGCCATACAACGGTGCGCGTAAACGGCGGCGGGCTGGCACTGCTTGAAGATGATGCGACGATCGCAAGCATGCTGAAATGTGCCGGTTACGCGACGGGCGGCTTCGGCAAGTGGGGGCTGGGCGATGCGGGCACGACGGGTGTGCCGGAAAAGCACGGCTTCGATACGTTCTACGGCTATTATCACCAGGTGCACGCGCACACTTATTATCCGCGCTATCTGCTGCGGAACAGCGAGAAGGAATATCTGCCGGGCAATACGGACGACTTCTACGAAGGCGAGACGTTCGCGCACTATAAGATTTTCGAAGAGGCGAAGAAGTTCATCAAGTCGAACGCCGACAAGCCGTTTTTCTGTTACTGTCCGTGGACGCCGCCGCACGGTTTGTGGGGTATGCCCGAGGATGATCCGTCGTGGCAGATGTATGAGGACAAGCCGTGGCGGGCGGGTCAGAGACAGCCGACGGATTCGCGTGTCTATGCCGCGATGATCAACATGGTCGACCGGCAGATCGGCGAGATCATGGACATGGTCAAGGAGCTTGGCATAGATGAGGATACGATCATATTCTTCTGCGGCGACAACGGCGGGCAGCCGTACTTCTGCTGGGGCGATCCCTCGACGCCGCGACCGGAGAAGATGCCTTATCCGCATGGATTTATCGGGCCGAACCTGAATCCTGAAACGGGTGAGCGGTTCCGCGGCGGCAAGGGCAATCTCTACGAGGGCGGGCTGCGTATTCCGTTCATTGTTCGCTGGCCGGGCAAGGTCGAGGCGGGCAGCGTGAGCGAGCATCTTGGATATTTCCCGGATGTAATGCCTACGCTTGGCGAGATATGCGGTGCCGATGTGCCGACGGATACGGATGGGATATCGTTCGCTCCCACGCTGTGTGGTGAAAAAGCAGCGGGCCGAGAACAGGACGAGCACGAATATCTGTACTGGGAATTCGGCAGGTGGATCGCTGTGAGGTACGGCGATCACAAGCTGGTTACGCGGCGCAACAACAAGGGGCGTGCTGAGCTGTACGATCTTTCGGAAGACATTGAAGAGCAGAACAATATCGCCGCTGAGAAGCCGGACGTCGTGAAGAAGCTGCTTGCGTTTGCGGACGTTGCTCATACGAAAAACAAGGTCGGCACGTATCTGCCCGGGACCGAGGATATTCGGTTTGACGGGCTGAAGGTTCGGCATCATTAAATGCTCTATGTCAGAGCATAAATTGAAGTATCAGTTCGTGTCGCAATCATGAAAATAGTTGTCGCAATGGATTCGTTCAAGGAGTCGCTGAGTGCCCGGCGGGCGTGTGCGATCACGGCCGGTGTGATCGGCGAAGTCCTGAGTGATTCTCAGGTGATCACGAAACCACTTGCGGACGGCGGGGAAGGGACGGCGGATGCGATGCTGGCGGCGGACGGGGGCGAATGGATAAGCTGTGACGTGATGGGGCCGTTGGCGGGCATGCAGGCGGAAGCGGGTTTTGCGTGGTTCGAGAAGGACAGGTCGGCGCTGGTCGAGATGGCAAAGGCGAGCGGGTTGGAACTGCTAACGGATGGGCAGCGGAACCCGCTGAGGGCGACCACATACGGCACGGGGCAGTTGATCCGCAAGGCCATCGAATGCGGGGCCGAGAAAGTTTATCTCGCTGTGGGGGGCAGTGCGACGGTTGACTGCGGCGTGGGTGCTGCGTGTGCCCTTGGCTGGCAGTTTCGATTGGCGGACGGGAGTGATTATGTGCCGGGCGAGAGTCGGCTGAATGATATCCGTGAGATCGTTGAGCCCGAGGTGCCGATCGGCCGCGAGGTGATGGTACTGTGTGATGTGGACAATCCTTTGTGCGGACCGAGAGGTGCTGCGAAAGTTTACGGGCCGCAGAAGGGAGCGACGCCGAAAATGGTCGCGGAGTTGGAGGCGGGGCTCGAAAATATCGCGGAGCTTGTCGAAGAGCAGCTTGGGATGTCCATCACGGACATGCCCGGAGCGGGAGCGGCTGGCGGATTGAGCGCGGGAGCGGTTGCGTTTATGAACGCCGGGCTCACATCGGGGACCGAATACATAATTGGCAAGTCCGGGCTGGTGGAGGCTCTTAATGACGCGGACTGGGTGGTTACGGGTGAGGGCAGGCTGGACGAGCAATCGCTGCAGGGCAAGGTGATTCATGGGGTGATGAAATGTGCGAAACGGCATGGCGTAAAGGTCGCTGTTCTGGCTGGACAGGTGGCTTTGGATGATCGAACGCTCGAAGAGCAGGGTATTGACATAGCAATGCAGTGTATGGAACCGGACATGACGGTCGAAGCCGCAATAAGCGAAGCCGGGGAACTGCTGAGCGAGAGAGCGGCTGAGCTGGCGCAGGAACTTATAGCTTAGGCGGGCTCGCACATATGTTCCGTCACACTTTCATTGCAGCCTGTTTCATCTGCTGGCGTTGATGTATCCACTTCCATTTGCCTGCACTGAAGAAGTACCACATGCCGGAGGTTCTGCCGATCCAGTCCATCGCGGTGGCGAGCCAGATACCTGCGATCCCCATCTCGAAATGAATGCCGAGCAGATACGCCCCGCCGACGCGGAAGAGTATCAGCGATATGATCGTGATGTAGAGCGGTGAGGTGGTGTCTCCTGCGGAGCGCAGCGAAACGCCGAGTATCAGAGCGGCAGCGAGGAAAGGCAGCTCGAGCGCGGAAATCTGCAGTGCAAGCCCTGCCTGTTCGAGTATCTCCGGGGTCGCACCGAAAACGCTAACGCAGAGCGGGCCGAACAGAACAAAGATCACGCCGAGTCCTACCATAGCCAGACCTGCCCAGAGGATAATCCGTTTGACCGCGCGTTCGGCAAAGCTGTGCCGCTGGGCGCCGATGGCCTGGCCGACGATTGTCGCGGAGGCGTAGCTGATGCCGACGCAGGGCATGAATGCGAGCGATTCGATGTGTACCGCGATCTGGTGAGCAGCGAGTGCGGTAGTGCCGATGCCGGCGACAATGCGCGTAAAGAAAAGGTCGGCGACCGAATACGACGAGCGTTCGGCGATCGCGGGCCAGGCGAGCGACAGGAGGCTTTTGTAATAACCGAGCCGGGGCCTGAACATCCAACTGAACGGCATGTTGACGGCGCCCATCGGATTTAGCACGGCGATAATCGAAAGCAGCCCGCCCAGACTTCGCGAGATAAGTGTACCGTACGCAACACCGACAAGGCCGAGTGCAGGAAACGGACCGATGCCGAAGGCGAGCGCCAGGCTAAGGCCGACGTTGGTGAAGTTCATGATCATGGTGTTGGCCATGGGCGTTTTGGTATCACCGGCTGCACGGATGATGCCGTTTGCGACTATCATGGGTTGACCGAGGAAGATCGAGAGTATGACGATCCTTGCGTACGTGGCTGCGAGGGGCAGTACGTCGCTGTCGGCTCCGAGTGCGTCCATCGCTAAGGACGCGATCGGAAAAAGTATCGCGGTAGCGAGACCGGCCAGCACGAATGCGACAACCATAGCGTGGGCGGCATGTCTGCGGGCGGTGGCGAAATCGCTGGCGCCCCAGTGCCGTGAAACGAGCGAGGTTGCCGCGATCGAGATGCCGTAGAACGGGGCACGTGTGAAGAACATGATGCGACTGCCCAGCAGAGTAGCGGCAAGCGCGTTGGGGTCGCGCAGCCAGCCCACGATCATAGTGTCTGCCATGAAGACCAGCGTAAACATCAGGTTTTCCATGACCGCGGGCAAGGCCAGAGAGAGGATCGTCCGACCTAGCTTTTCGTCGCTTAGGTCGAGAGCCTTTGCCTGATATGGCGATTTTTTTGTAAAGCCGTTGAGTCGCATAGAGGGTGATTCTATTAAATCCGCGGTGAGGAAGGAAGGTAAATAAAACGCAAATAAAAAAAAGACCGGCGATCCGTGCCGCCGGCCTTCAAATTCCCTCGGCTAAATGACTCAGCCTTTCTTAGCACGCCTGTTTATGACCTCGCGGGTCAGCTCATCACTGTCGCCGTATTTTTCCCGCAGATCCTCGAGTCTGCTCTTGAGTTTTGTCACAAGGTCGGAATATTGCGGATTGCCGTAAATGTTGTTAAGCTCGTTGGGGTCCTTCTTGAGATCGTACAGCTCCCAGGCATCTATGTCGTTGTAGAAATGAATGAGCTTGTACCTCTTTGTGCGTATACCGTAATGTCTCTTCACCTGGTGCACAGCGGGGTACTCGTAATAGTGATAGTACATAGCGGTACGCCAGTCGTCCGGCGTATCACCTGCAAGCAGGGGCATAAGCGAGCGGCCCTGCATGTCGTTGGGGATCCGGGCCTCGGCCATGTCGACGAACGTAGGAGCGAAGTCGATGTTCACCACGATGTCCTTATTAACGCTGCCCGGTTTTATCAGGCCGGGATACTTGACGAGGAACGGCATTCTTAGCGATTCTTCGTACATGAACCGCTTATCGAACCATCCGTGATCGCCGAGATAGAAGCCCTGGTCGGAGGTGTAAACGATCACAGTATCTTCGGCCAGGCCCTTTTCTTCCAGGTAGTCCAGGAAGCGTCCGACATTGTCATCGACAGAAGCAACGCATGCCAGATAGTCCTCCATGTACCGCTGGTATTTCCACTCTTTCAGTTCCTGTCCCGAAAGTTCCTCGGGCGGTTTCACCTTGGTGTCGTACGGAACACGAAGATGCTTTTCGATCGTCATCTCCTGTTCTCGAGCAGCGTCGGAGCGGGTTGCGTAATCATCGTTGAATGTCTCGGGCAGCGGTATCTTGCGATCCTTGTACATGTCCGCATGTTTTTCGTCCGGCTGCCAGTTGCGATGCGGGGCCTTGTGCTGATAGAGAAGGCAGAACGGCTGGTCGTTGTTCCGCTGTTCGATCCAATCGATCGCCTTGTCCGTGATGATGTCAGTAACATAGCCGTCGTACTTTTTCCGCTCGCCCATCTCGATCATCACGGGATTGTGGTATGCGCCCTGGCCCGGCAGTACGTTCCAGTAATCGAAGCCGGTGGGCTCGGAACGCAGGTGCCACTTGCCGATCATCGCGGTCTGATAGCCCGCCTTGCGGAGGAGTTTTGGGAAAGTCTGCTGTGAACCGTCGAACGGAACAGGGGTATTGTCTATTTTGCCGTTAATGTGACTGTACTTGCCGGTTAGGATGACCGCTCTGCTCGGTGCGCAGATGCTGTTGGTGCAGAAACAGTTGTCGAACCGCATGCCCTCTTCGGCGATACGGTCGAGATTGGGCGTCTTGTTGATTTTGCTGCCGTAACAGCTCAACGCATGTGATGCATGATCGTCAGTCATTATAAAGACGATGTTGGGTTTGCGCTTTGGCTTTTGAGTCATGAACTGACCCGCACAGCCCGGCAGACTGACCGCTGCTGCTGAGATACCTGCAACTTTGAGAAAGTTCCTTCTGGTAATGGGTTTCATTTTGCTCTCCGGCAATTTATAATTATTATTCTCTATTTATTTGCTCTGCTTGTGCAGTCCGGGGGGACGAACCTCTGAACCTTCGACATTTTTAAGTCGGTCGCCAAGCTCGGCACGTGCTTTGGTGGCAAACTTTTGCAAATGTTTAACTACTTCGGGGTGTTCGTCCTTGACATCCTCAGTTTCTTCGATGTCATTCTTCAGATCGTAAAGTGCCAGCTCTGCCTTGCGCTTAACGCGAGGTCCCCAATGACCATCCATGCCTGGCTCTACCCCTTCGTAGGATTGGTATGTATGCGGAAAGACAAGTTTCCAGTTACCCTCTCTTACGGCGCAAAGACGCCGCTGGTAGAAGTAGCAGAGATGTTTGCGGGGATTGGCATTTTCGTCGCCTTTCAGTAACGACAAAATGCTAACGCCATCAATCTTCTTTTCCGGAAGTGGTGCGCCGGTAATTTCCGCGATTGTCGGAAGTATATCCAGCGTGGATGCAAGTTTGTCGCATTCGCTGTCGG
Organism: Anaerohalosphaera lusitana; assembly: GCF_002007645.1. Taxonomy (GTDB): domain Bacteria; phylum Planctomycetota; class Phycisphaerae; order Sedimentisphaerales; family Anaerohalosphaeraceae; genus Anaerohalosphaera; species Anaerohalosphaera lusitana. The sequence goes on along the minus strand of NZ_CP019791.1, from coordinate 804,525 downwards.
CCGGTATTTGGCCGGGCCAGCGCATAATGCAGGAAACGCGACATCCGCCTTCCCAAGTGGTCTGTTTGCCCTCTCTCAACGGTTCCGCGGAGCCGGCATGGTTGCCGAAGTTGAGCCAGGGACCGTTGTCACTCGTGAAGATCACGAGCGTGTCTTCTTCCAGGCCGTTGTTCTCGAGAGCCTTCATGACCTGGCCTACGGACCAATCGATCTCCATCATCACATCGCCGTACATGCCCTGTTCGCTTTTGCCCTTGAACTTTTCAGAAACGCCAAGCGGAACATGTGTCATCGTATGTGCAAGATAGAAGAAGAAAGGCCGGCGTTTGTTCTCGTTGATAAATTTCACGGCCCTCTCAGTATATCGCGTGGTCAACGTATCCTGATCCTCGAGCGTGTCTATTGTATCGACCTGTTCATTATCTTCGATCAGTGGGAGCGGCGGACAATCTTTCTTCCAGCCGGATTTCGCCGGATTTCCGTTAAAGTCAACCGGCCACATATCGTTCGAATACGGCAGTCCAAGGTACTCGTCGAAACCATGCTGCAGCGGCAGGAACTCGCGGTGATGTCCAAGGTGCCACTTGCCAGCCATTCCTGTTTTGTAGTTGCGTTTCTTGAGTATCTCGGCGATTGTTTCCTCTTCGGGGTTGAGGCCCTTTTTTGAATCAGGGAACAATGCGCCTTCTATGGACACCCTGTTTGAGTAGCAGCCGGTGAGCAGGGACGCACGGCTGGCGGAACACACCGGTTGGGGGACGTGAAAATCGGTGAACAGCATTCCCTGTTTGGCAAGGCGGTCGATGTTGGGAGTGCTGTATCCCTTACCACCATAGCAGACCGGGTCGGCATATCCCATGTCGTCCATGTATATTAGAACTATGTTCGGCGAACTCCCGGGCTTGCCCGCCTCAGCCGCCTTTGCCAAAGACGGTACTGCGGCGGATGCCAGAGATACTCCAGCGAGCTTGAGAAAACTTCTGCGGTTTAACATATTAAACCTCATACCTACCATTAACCCATTTGATTAAATTTTGAAATGGCCGTTCTCGTAGACCAGTTCGTCGTCGGCGTAGATATGTCCGCCGTTGGTCATGTCGGCGAGCATGTCCCAGTGGATCGCGGATTCGTTCTTGCCGCCGGACTCGGGGATGGTCGCGCCTATCGCCATGTGCACTGTTCCGCCGATCTTCTCGTCGAAAAGCATGTTCTTGGTGAATTTCTTTATGCCGTGATTGGTGCCGATGGCGACCTCACCGAACCTGCGTGAGCCGGGTATCTCGAAAATTTTGTCCAGCAGATCCTTGCCCTTGGCTGCGGACCAGTCGACGACCTCGCCGTCCTTGACTTCGAGCCTGATGTCCTCGATCTCCTGACCCATGTAGAAGCCGGGATACGAAAAACGTATCTTGCCGTTGACCGAATCCTCAACGGGTGCGGTGAAGACTTCACCGTCGGGCATGTTCTTGTTGCCGGAGGAGTTGATCCATGTCCTGCCCTCGGTGACGAAGGATATGTCGATGTCCGGGCCGGCATATTTGATCTTTGTGGCCTTGTTGAGACGATCGCATATGACCTGCTGCTGTTCGTTGACCTGCTTCCATTTTGCAACCGGATCGTCCTCGTTGAGATAGCATGCAGAGTAGACGAACTCCGCATACTCGTCCAAGCTCATGCCCGATTCCTGCGCGGCGGCGTTGGTGGGATGCACACAGAGCGACCAGTTGAACTCGCCTGCTGCCGCCCTTTTGAAGAAGGTCTTCATCAGATCACTGCGAGCCAGACTGACTTTCTGCTTCTTTTCTGCGTCGATACTCTGCAGCGTCTTCATGTTGAACGGCGAGAGTATGTTGAGCAGCGCATCGTAAGACTCAAATACGATCTTATTGGTCGGTGAAACATATTCCAACTGCTCATCGGAAGCGTTTTCGTAGAGAATCCGGTCAGTTCCGTCCAGACTTATCTGCAATTCCGGATGTGCACCGGCCTGAAGTGCGGCCCGATATATCTCTTTGACAAGGTCCTCTGCCAGGTACGAGGCCCGGATGAGAAACTTGTCGCCTTTTTTAACCTTAAGGGAATAATTGACCAGTAAGTCTGCATATTTCGCGTTGATATCCATCGAATTGCGGCTCCTTGTTAAGAACATTTGCCCATTTGTGGTGTAAACATTAGTGCCTGCAGAATATGCGTTTTAGCGATATTTTTCAACAAATAAAGCTGCACGTTGTATTTGCGGGCGAGTGATGGTATAATTCCCGGTTTTTATGATACCGATTTTCTAGCTGGATTTGCATGGGTACAGAACATATACGTAATTTTTCGATAGTTGCACACATCGACCACGGCAAGAGTACGCTCGCGGACCGCATGCTCGAGCTTACCGGCTCGATCACGGACCGCGACAGGCAGGAACAGATGCTCGACAGCATGGACCTGGAACGTGAGCGCGGCATAACGATCAAGGCGTCGGCGGTGACGATGAAATACGAGCTGGACGGCAAGGAGTACATGCTGAACCTGATCGACACGCCGGGCCACGTGGATTTTCATTACGAGGTTTCGCGTGCACTGGCTGCCTGCGAAGGTGCCCTGCTCGTCGTGGACGCCAGCCAGGGTGTCGAGGCGCAAACCGTTGCCAACACTTATCTTGCGGTCGAAACCGGGGCAGAGATAATCGGCGTGATCAACAAGATCGACCTGCCCGCGGCCCAGCCGCAGGTGGTGATCGAAGAGGTCGAACACGCCATTGGTCTGAGCAAGGGTGAATGCTTTCCGATCAGTGCCAAGTCCGGTGAAGGAGTGGGTGAGCTGCTGCGAGCGGTCATTCAGCTTCTGCCGCCGCCCGAGGATCACAGCGACGAACCCAGCTCGGCACTGATATTCGATGCGAATTTCAACGATTATCGCGGCGTGATCTGCTACGTCAAAGTCGTGGGCGGCAAGCTCAGGACCCGCCAGAAGATACGCCTGATGGGAACTGGTCGCACCTACGTGATCAGCGAGATAGGCAAGTTCGCTCCGCAGATGACCGCGGTCGACGAGCTCGGCTCGGGCGAGGTGGGCTACGTGATCGCCAACATCAAGGAACTGGCGGACGTGACCATCGGCGATACGATAACCGACGACGCGAACCCGGCCGAAAAACCGCTGCCCGGCTATCAGCCGCCTGCGCAGATGGTTTTCTCGGACTTCTACCCGGGTAACAATACCGATTATCCGAAACTGCGCGGGGCGTTCGAGAAACTGGCGACCAACGATTCCAGCTTCACCTTTACGCCGCAAAGTTCGCCCGCACTGGGGTTTGGCTTTAGATGCGGTTTTCTCGGTCTGCTGCACATGGAGATCGTGCAGGAACGGCTCGAACGCGAATACGATATCGACGTGGTGCAGACCGCGCCAACGGTGAGTTACGAAGTCATTACTAAGGACGGTGAGACGATCAGGATCGATTCACCGAGCATGCTGCCCGACCCGAGCCATATCGAGGCGCTCAAGGAGCCTTACGTGCGGCTGGAGATCATCACGTCAAGCGATACTATCGGCGGGATCATGACGCTGGCGGAGGGCAAACGCTGTCAGCTTATCAAGACGGATTATCTGAGCAAGACGCGGGTGCTGCTGGAGTATAAGGCGCCGCTGGCGGAGATCGTTTACGATTTCTACGACCTGCTCAAGGGTATCAGTCACGGCTATGCGACGATGGATTATGAGCTGATCGGCTTCGAAAAGAGCAATCTCGCAAAGGTCGACATACTGGTCAACAAGAAGGCCGTCGACGCTCTATCGGTCATCCTGCACCGAAGCAATGCGGAAGTACGCGGCCGAAAGCTGCTGCAGAAGTTGCGCAAGGCGATACCAAAGCATCAGTTCGAGATACCGCTGCAGGCCGCGATCGGCGGAAAGATAATCGCCCGCGAAACGATAAAGGCCTACCGTAAGGACGTGACAAGCAAGCTGTACGGCGGTGACGTATCGCGAAAGATGAAGGTGCTCAAGAAGCAGAAGGAAGGTAAGAAACGCATGAAGAGCATCGGCTCGGTGCAGATACCGCAGGAAGCCTTCATGAGCATACTGGACACGAGCGATTAGCCCGGCCGAGGACGCAGCAAAATTATACAGAATTGTAACCGAACTCCTGTGACTCTACTCGCAGGAGTTCGCTTTGTATATGGGCGAGCCGTCCTCACGCTTCACATTATACTTAGGCTGCCAGCCCTTGTGCCAGTTGAGCGACCAGAGCTTGCTCAGCGGCACGGCCTCGGCATGACCGTCAGCGAAGACCACATTCGTAACGCCGTAGTGGCGGTCCATGGTAACCCTTACCATCATCCCGTTTTCATGGTGGCCGGTTGCCTCCCCAGTGAGATCACATTCAGCCGTTATTTCATCGCTCTCGTCAGGCCATGTATCAACCCAGTTGCCATCAGCAAATACAGGCGTTCTAGAGGGTTTTTGAATCTCATTGAAATCTTTGAAATTCTTTTCTTCAGACCCATAGTAAGATTCTCTTATATAGAGCCAGCCATTAAAAGCGTATGTCCCAATGCGCTGCTCCTCACGATTATAGTTCCACATCCATGGCGTGCGTGAATCACCGTAACGGTATGAACCGTACTCATCGTAGTCGCGACTAACAGTTTCAGGGCACAACAGAATGCTGTCGACTGCATTTGTATATTCATCCAGCCGCTGGCACCACATGTTAGCATATTCTAAAGAAAACCCTTTGCCGTCATTTTCCTGGGCATACAACGTTGCAATTTGGCCGAGCTTGCGAAGGTTCGACTGGCATATGAGCGTCTTTGCGCGCTTGCTGCCGCGGCCCATCGCGCCCATTGCCATGAACATGAATACACAGCAAAGCAGGATCATCAGGCAATCGTTTTTTCCAAGTCTCATAAAGTCTCCATTCATTTGCAGCTATTGGCGCGGTAAATGGGGGTCCCATCTGTTCGTTTCACATTGTGTTTTGGTTTCCATTGCTTGTGCCAGTAGAGAGACCACATTTCTTCCAGTGCCACTGATTCGGCGTGTCCATCAGAAAAGACTATGTTCGTAGCTCCATAATGACGGTCCATCATGAAGTATGATATCTTTGTACTATAAAATTGGTTGGGGTACCCGGAAAGATCAGTCTGAGGGTATATGCAGTCATCTACGAACGGCGTGGAAGAAACCCACTTCGCATCTGCGAACATTGGCGTCAGGGAAGGCTTCTCAACACTGCAGGTATTCTTGAAGTATTTTTCTTCATTTGATGAATAGGAACTGCGAGTATACAGCCAGCCATTATAGCCATATGTCCCCGTAACGTAAGAACTCAAACTCCAGGTCCAGACCCATGGTTTTCGCGAGTGGCCCATAGTGTACATGTTGGTTCGGTCTACTACCAACTCCTTCGTTTCGCTACAATGCATTATGCTTTCGGCTTTCGCCGTATAATCATCCACTCGACCATACCATGAATTAAAACCTTCGCCGTCATTTTCCTGGGCATACAGCGTTGCGATCTGGCCGAGCTTGCGAAGGTTCGACTGGCATACAATGGTCTTAGCATGCTTGCTTCCACGGCCCATCGCGCCCATTGCGGCGAGCAGCACCGCACAGCAAAGCAGCGTGACGATCATATCTGTTCTGGAAGGTTTTATTTTAAACATGGATCACTCCTCACTATTCGGTCGCTAGCCAGTTTTCGATCAGTTCCATCAGGTCGGCATTGTCAACGGACAGATCGCGGTTGACGTCGCCCTGGAAGTACTCAACTTCGATCCCGCCGCAGGTACAGTCGGAATGGTAGCTGTCCAGACAGAATGTGTTGAGCCAGTCCGATGCCAGAACCGCCAGGTCGGAAAGATTCACCGCACCGTCAGCAGCGATATTCACCGGGCGATGGAGCTGCATTGCTTCGGAACAGCCGTCAGCACCTATCGCCCATACCGCACCGGCCTCATCGCCGGCATAAAGCATGCCTTCACCGACCGCCGGATAGCTGAGCCTGCCCTGCCCATCGAAGCGGGCGAGTTCTTCACCATCAGGACTGACAACATACACGCTACCGTCATCACCCGCTGCATAGACCAAGCCGTCATTGCCGACAGCAAGACTGTAGCCGCCGACCTGACCCAAATGCGAGCTCCATTTTAGACTTCCATCTGCATTGAGAGCACACAATGTCGGCGAGTCCATTGACAAATATACAGTACCATCAGCGGCAACAGCAGGCTCAGAGTACATCCGACCGCTTGCTTTTTGTGCCAGGTAGGTTTTCCTGATCAGGTCCTGATCCATCGCAAAATCATAAAAGCGGAGATCGTCAATTTGCCCTGGCAGATTATTGCCAACATAAATTCTATAATCAGCGGTGTTCACTAAAGTGTCAGGGTTGCTGAATCTGGGTTCGCGTTTCACTCCGTCAATGTATATACTTATGTCGCGAACGGTGGGATTTTCGGTATCGGCAAGAACAGTCGTAACTCGGTGCCAGCTTCGTGATGACAGATTAGAATCCACATAGATCGCGGCGCCGCCTATGCCAAGAGCGAGTTCGTCGCCCTCAAAGAACAGCCTCCACCGTTTTCCTTGTTCCCTGCGGCCATAATCGAAGATATCACCCCGCCCTGCTTTTACCCAAACAGAAACTGTACGAGCCTGTGAACCAATCACACCGGGATAGCTGTTAATGTTAAGCTCATCATGCTCCCTCAGTGATATACAACCCTCACCAACAGCAGGTTTGGTATTGACAAGATCACCCTCGAGATAACTTGTGTAACCTTCTATAACGTCCGTTGTGCCGTCTTCGAAAGGCCAATGAGCTACAGGTGTCACTAAGTTTGAGGACTCAGCTAAATCATACAGATCGACCGACCATGCTACTTCGCCCGTATCGCATGCAAGTGCGTAAAGTGTTTTGTCATCCAGGGCGTTTATCAGGACGTTGCCGTCGGGAGTGACGACCGGCGAAACGAAGAAGCCCTCTGCCTCGGGTATTTCTGTCGTCCATTCGATCTCGCCGGTGTCGAGGTTCAGGGCGTAGACATAAGGATTATATACGCTCGAGAAGTATAGTCGCTCGTCATCTATCGCGGGCGAGGCAAGTATTTCGTCGCTGATCTGGCCGAGCATGGGCAGCTCGAATTTCCACAGATCGCTGCCGTTCCATTCGAACGCACGAACAGTTCCGTCGGTGCAGGCCGCGAATACCCTGCCGTCAGCAGCTACAGCCGGACTTGCGATCATCGGTCCGTCCACGTTCTGTGTCCAGCGGACCATGCCGTTTTTGTCGACCGCATAAAGCGTACCGTCACGGTCGCCGAAATAGACCGTTCCGTCCGGCCCGACCGACGGTGAACTCGTAACGGGACTTTCTGTTTCGAACGCCCACAGCACAGTGCCCTCGGGGTCGACAGTGTAAACCTTGCCGCCCTGTTCGCGTATCAGTACTTGCTCTTCCCAGTCATTCGTTTCGTATTCATCTTCCCAGCCGCAGGCCGCGTGGACATTTCCGTCCGAGCCAACCGCGACGCTGCGCTGAAAGGCACCTTCCGTTTCCAGCTTCCACTTGACGCAACCGACCTCAGGCCCGACAGCTAAACTGCTGCCCGAACGGTCGCTGCCGCCTCCAAGCGACGGCCAGGCCGAATCCGTCGCGGGATCAGGGCTGATCGGCTGAGCGGTAAAAGGCCCGCCGTATTTGTACTCGATTCCGACAGGATCCTCACCCGCTGCAAACACGCCGACCACGCACTGATTGGACAGAATGACATCAGGCAACGTCCATTGATATTCGCCGGTATTCTCCTGCGCAGAAGCAATGGTCATCCAGCTCTGCCCACCGTCGATACTGTACATGATGTCGACCGGACCATCATATTCGAACGCTTGCCATCTCACCTTGCGCGTACTGCCCGCGGCCCATACAGAAGCCACTTGCGGATTATCGACTGAAATAAATGGTATTACTTCATCAGCACCTATATCAACGACCCCAAAAGTAACTCGCTGCTGACCATCGATATCCAATCTGCTTTCGGCTGTATATTCGGGATTGCCTGCATTCATGCACGGCGAAAGGTTCGTAATATGATAATCACCAACCTCCGAAGAAAAAGGTTTGAGAGAACGTTTTACAAAATGCGGGACAGCTTCAATATTTGTAGAATCATGCGGCAATTCATAAGGGTCATGAGTTCCCGTTTCATGAGTGAAGAGCGAATCGAAACACGAATATGTAATTTGTGAAATAGAATTTATCCATACACTTCGCATTTCGCCGTTCTCAATATCATTGCCACCGTATATGATACTGCCAGATATAATAGAGTTGCTATTGACTATCCTTGCCTGATATAAGTTATAAGAACACCGCTCGTACTCAAAAAAATTGTCTGCTATTGTACAATTCAGAATTCTGTTAACGGAAGTCTCTGGTGTGCTTGACTTGACAAAAATTCCGGGGCCTCTGGTACTGACAACATTGTTGGTTATAAAACAGGACCTAAGTTCAGCCTCACACGCACCGACCAATGCAACTCCACCGCCGCGGTCGGCTGGGCCATTTTTCGTAATATTGCATCGCTCGATCGTTGGGGAAGCATTGAGACACAGAACACCACCGCCACACGTATCGTTTCTGAAAACCTCCACATTCGTACCAGCCCCGCCAGTCAATGTGAAACCAGATAGGATACTTTCAGCCCCCTCGGCAGTTTCAAAAACCACACAACTGCTGTTGCCCTCACTTCCGTCTATTACGGTTGATTTGACGATATCCCAGTTGGCGGGCTGCTGACTTCTCACCTCTATCGCTTTGCCTTTGAAGTTTATGTTTTCCTTATATACGCCTGGCGTAACGATTACTGTATCGCCGTCTGTTGCGGCGTCTACGGCTGTTTGGATGGTTGGGTGGTCGGCTGGGACGTGGATTTCTGCGGTTTGGGCGGCGGATATGCACAAGAGGACCGTTAGAAGTGGTATCACAAACTTCATCTCAACTCCGAAATCTGAAAATGCGGTTTATTATGTAACATTGCTTCCCATTTATGAGACGCTGGTTAATGGGAAATGTAACGTAATTTTTGCTAAATATAGGGCAAAATTGCACCTATAGCGGTCCGGCTGCACCGGTTCCTCGACCGTTACGGGCGATTCCCAGAATGTTTACTTCCTCCTGCGGAGGACGGCAGCGCCCAGACCGAGCAGAAGCAGGCTTGCGGGCTCAGGGATGACGTTAGCCTCGATGTTGTCCAGATGGATCGTCTCCGCCTGGCCGTTGATGGTAAGGCCGCCGGCGGTGATGTATGCGATGTCGTACTCGGGCCGATCGAGTTGAGCCCGGACAACCTGCCCGGCGCCTATGAAATAGGCTCTTTCTTCGGCGATGAGCTGACCCTGAGCGTTGTAGGCCTGAACGATCGCGGAATCGGATGCATCGTCTCCGATGAGGTCGATCGCAACGCTGTTCGCGTTCTGGTGGAAATCCACACGAAGTGCGAAACCGAGATTGTTGTCGGCGGACCACTGGCTGCCGAAGCCGAGATTGTTACCGAAGACCATCGTGCCGGTGCTTGCGAAACCGTCCTCGACGGCATAAACACGGCCGTCCAGCCCTGGGTAGCCCCCAACAGATGATAGAGTTGCATCCGAATATATATCCGAAACATCCACGCCATCACCGTAAGCATCGGGATCTATTGATACGAATGCGGAAAACGCCGGGATAGAAATGCAGCAAACCAAAACCGTCATTAATACTGAAAAACGGGTTCTTAACATGAATACACCCTCTTCCAAAAGATCATCATCACTTTCAACCGATTTAACGAACCTATATTACGTAGTTGAACGGACAAAATCAAGTTAATTTCAGGTAACTTTTGAAGGAATCCATCAATTTGAGTAAAAATCACGCGTAAACCATCGCAAAACAAGGGTCAGGCAAAAGTTTTTGCAATCGATGAAATAATTTCCAACTTCAACTCGTCTTTTGTGTAGGATTAGAACAAGTTTTGTCAAAGTAGACCAGCAGTTAGCCGATAAAGACATAAAGCTGTCTATATTTTAGAAAAACTGGAATAATGGAGATTATCATGATCAAAAAGTCAATCACAGCAGCACTGCTATCTGTCGCTATCATTCTTGGATCAGGGATCGCCCTGGCCGCTGACGATGGAAAACAGGACAGCAAAGAAGAAAAAGCCAAGGTAAAGGCCGAGGAAGGCCAGAAACAGGAAGTTCAGAGGCCAGACCGTCCTGCCAGGCGTCAGCGGAGAAGCCCGCGTGATGCACGCAAAATGTTCTATGAACAGCGTCTGAAACAGCTCGAAAAAGAGCTAAAAGAACGCACAACTGAACACGAAAACTTCATTAAAGAGCTGGAAGCCATTAAGGAACTGGCCAAAGAAGAGGACGCAACCAAGACAGCGGACCAGGTTGACAGGCTTATCGGCAAGATGAACCGTAAGTTCGAGGGCGAGATAGAGGTCTACAAAAACAGGCTCGAACAGTTTAAAAAGAGCATGGAACAGCGCCTCGAGGGTCGGAGAGAACGCCCCGAAAGAGGGAGAAACCGGCAAGAAAATGAACAAAGTGATGGTGAAAACAAGCAAAAAGGCAGAAGAATGGGTTCCATGAAGGCTCCATCACAGGATTAGCAAGGTCTTGATAAGTGACATACAAGGGCCGGCGGCTCAGGTCGTCAGCCCTTTTTCTTTGCGCCAAAATACCCGCATTCATTTATCCGGTAAATGGCCGGTGAATACCAGAATTTCACACCTATGCAAATGCTCAACTTTGCTTTTGATTCGTTGACATGCAGCATGCAAAGCCCTATCATTTTTGCGTAAGCTGAAACCCCAATTCTCTCAGGAAATGATATGGCCAATACGGGATTTACACATCTCCATTTACATACACAGTATTCGCTGCTTGACGGTGCGGTTGCGCCGGACAAGCTGTTCGCCAGGTGCAAGGAGCTGGGCATGGACTCGGTGGCGATCACCGACCACGGGAACATGTACGGAGCGATCGATTTTTACCTCAAAGCACAGGCAGCGGGCATCAAGCCGATCATCGGCATCGAGGCATATCTGGCGGGTGATTCGCGGAAATCGCGGGAAAAGGACCAGTTCGGCGAGACTGCATACCATCTTATACTGCTGGCGGAGAATACTACAGGTTATCACAATCTGCTAAAGCTCAGCACGCTGAGCTACACCGAGGGTTTTTATTATAAGCCCCGTGTTGACAAGGAGATACTGGCGGAGCACAGCGATGGTATCATCTGCACCAGTGCGTGTATCGCGGGTGAAGTTGCGCGGGCGGTAGAAAAAGGCGATCTGGAGCGTGCGGTCGAGATGGCCAAGAGTTATCGAGACATCTTCGGCGAGAACAATTTTTTCGTGGAAATACAGGACCACACGGGGACGGACCTGCCGGACATTCGTGGTGAAATGGTCGAAGTCGCAAAAAAGGCTGGCGTGGGTGTGGTGGCGACTAATGACGTGCACTTTCTCAACGCGGAGGACCACGAGGCGCACGATGCGCTGACGTGCATCAGTACGGGCAAGCGGGTGACCGACGAGAACCGGATGATCTATCCGAAGAGCCTGTATCTCAAGAGCCCGGAGGAGATGCGGGAGCAATTCGCGAAGACTCCGGAGGCTTGTGACAATACCCTGGCGATCGCTGAGAGGTGCAACGTGGAGATCGACCTGGACAGTCAGCACGCACCGGTGTATACGCCCAAGGACGGCAGCACGCCGGAAGAGATGTTCCGCAAGCTGGTTTACGACGGTGCAAAAGAGAAATACGGCGAAATCACGTCCGAGATCGAGGATCGGCTGGAACGCGAGATAGACGTTATCGCGGGCAAGGGCTTTGCGAGCTATTTCCTTATTAACTGGGACTTCTGCAACTACGCACGCGAGAATCATATTCCGGTCGGTGCGAGGGGTAGTGCGGTCGGAACGGCGGTGGGTTACTGCATGGGGATATGCGACGTCGATCCGCTGAAGTACGATCTGCTGTTCGAGCGATTCATGGACCCGGAACGAAATGAGATGCCTGATATTGATATCGATATCTGTCAGGACGGCCGGCAGAAAGTACTGGAATATGTTCGGGACAAGTATGGTGATATCGCGCAGATAACGACGTTCGGGACAATGAAGGCCAAGGCTGTAGTTCGGGACGTCTGCAGGGTGCTGGATGTTCCGCTGGGAGAGGCGGATCGGCTGGCGAAACTGATACCGAACGATCTGAAGATGACGCTGGACAAGGCGCTGGAGGCGGAGCCGGAACTGAAGGAGGGTTACAACACCGATCCGCAGACGCGTAAGGTGTTTGACATTGGGCGAAAGCTGGAAGGGCTGACGCGTCATGCGTCGGTTCACGCGTGCGGTGTCGTGATCGCGGATGAGCCTTTGGCGAACTTTTTGCCTTTGTACAAGACGGGCGATTCGGATGAAATGATCACGCAGTATGAAGGTCCGTGGGTCGAGAAGGCGGGCCTGTTGAAGATGGACTTTTTAGGGCTACGGACGCTGAGTATCATCGAGCGGGCGGTGCAGCTTGTAAAGGATGCGCACGGCGTGGAGATCGATCCGGAGAAGGTGGACATCACGGATCAGCGGGTGTTCAACGAGGTGTTCGGAAGCGGTAAGACGAAGGGCGTGTTCCAGTTTGAATCGGGCGGCATGCAGGATCTGCTGATGAAGCTCAAGCCGGACCGGCTGGAGGACCTTATCGCGGCGAACGCGCTGTATCGGCCCGGTCCGATGGCGCTGATACCGGATTATATCAAACGCAAGCACGGAGCGGACTGGGAAGTGCCGCACCCGATCATGCGTGAGGTGCTCGAAGAGACGTTCGGCATCATGGTGTACCAGGAACAGGTGATGCGTATCTGCAACCGGCTGGGTGATATCAAGCTGCGTGCGGCGTATACGCTGATTAAGGCCATCGGTAAAAAGAAGCTCAAGGTAATCGCCCAGGCGAAAGAGCAGTTCGTCAAGGGCTGTGTGTCGAAGGGACTGACCGAAGAGCAGGCCAATGAGATATTCGATCTGATCGAGAAATTCGCGGGGTACGGCTTTAACAAGAGTCACGCGACGCGGTATTCGTTCGTGGCATATCAGACGGCGTACCTGAAGACTTACTATCCCGTCGAGTTCATGGCGGCGCTGCTGACGTACGAACAGGGCAATACGGACAAGATCGTTGACTACATCGACGAATGCAAGTCGATGGGCATAAGCGTGCTGCCGCCAGACATTAACGAAAGTTTTTCCGATTTCACCGTCGTCTATAACGAGGACGAATCGGGCGAGAAAAAAGGTAACATCCGTTTTGGTCTTGGTGCTGTGAAGGGCGTGGGTCTCAAAGCTGTGGAACAGATGATCGAGACACGCGAGCGGGTGGGCAAGTTCAAGAGTTTGTATCATTTCTGTGAGAACGTCGATCTTCGCGCAGTGAACAAGCAGGTCATCGACTCGCTGATCAAGGCGGGCGCTTTCGATCAGCTCAGCGGTTCGCGTGCGCAGATGATCGCGGGCCTGGAACATGCAATGCAGGCAGGTGCACAGATGCAGGCGGATGTGCAGAGCGGCCAGATGAACTTCTTCGGCGCGGGTGGATTCGCAGGTAATGGTGAGGAGGACCGCAAGGACGAACATCTGCCAAACGTGCCGCCGTGGCCCGAAATGCAGATGCTCAAATATGAAAAGGATGTGCTGGGCTTTTACGTTACGAGCAATCCGCTCAGTAAACACGCGCAGGAGCTGCGGGCGTATTCGAATACTAACACTGCCGGCCTGAAGCAGCGAAAAGAAGGCAGTGAGGTGGTCGTCGGCGGCATGGTAAAATCCATTCGCAACATCGTCACCAAGAACGGACGGAATGCGGGGGCGAAGATGGCGGTCTTCGTGCTGGAGGATTTGCATGGGACCTGTGAGGTCGTGCTGTTTCCCAAGACGTATGAAAGGATCGGGCACCTGGCTGAGGTGGACAAGGTGCTGTTCGTGAAGGGTACGGTGGATACTTCACGCGAGAATCCGAACGTTCTATGTGATGAGCTGATACCGGTCGAGGAAGCTTGCGAGAAGATCGCAGCGAAGGTATGGATCGACATTGACCGGGCGGAGATCACCGAAGAGAAAATTTCGGCGCTGCGGATGCTGCTGGAGAACTATCGAGGCAAGAGCCCGGTGTATGTGAGCCTGACGACGGACAACGGCTATAAGGTGGCGATGGTCGCAAGCAAGAAGCTGGCGGTCAAGCCGGACGTGGAATTCTGCAATCGGCTGGAAGGCCTTGTGGGCGCGGAGAAATTCGAACTGAGACGCGCGTAACTTTGATACTAAGACCAGAGGTTCTGATTTGCCCCCTGTATTGACGATTTTGAAAAAACGATGGCAGGAAGTTCTGCTGATAGCGATCCTTGGTTCGGGCATTTTTATCCCGAGCATGCTGCTGGGACTGAACGATGCTGCGGGTCAGGAGCCTGAGGTTTCGGAATGGTCCCTGTTCGCCATGGTTGCTGGTGTAACGTTTTTTGCAGTGTTCTATGTAATGATAACCATGGGCTTTCTCGAGACGGCGTACAGAGAGGGTACGTATCAGCAGGATCCGGCGAAGCTGCTTATCATCGGCAGGCGGTTCTTCTGGCGGATGCTGCGATTCAATATTATAATCGGCCTTGTCAGCTCGGTCATAATATTTGCTTTCTACGTGGTAATCCACCGGATGATCCTGCAACTGCCGCCGGACGAAGCACCTTCGGTCTGGGTGCAGCAGATAAGTGCGTTTTTCACGAGCATTATAGTCGCCAGGCCCGTGCTGCTGATACCGCCGATTTTCATTACCACCGGAACGAACGAGGCATTGAAAGCGTTCAGCCTTTCGAAAAAGTTCCCGGTCAAAAGCATGGTCGGCCCTATAGTGATTTATGTGGTGTGTCAAGCAGTTGCCAATGGATTGATGCAGGCATGGCCCTTGATGAAGGACACGGGTCCGATTCGATATATTCCGCTTGCGGTGATCGGCGTTGCAGCCGGCCTTTTGTTCTTTGTGCCGTATCTGCCCGCGATGAAATATATCACAGAACGGATGCCCTCGCCGCCCGAGCGTGAGGATCCGGGAAATGAATAGTGTGCCTTTGCGGGCATTTGAAAGATGTAGAAGTGACGAACAGATTTGACGGAAAATTTATTGTGCTGGACGGGCCGGACGGCTGCGGAAAGAGTACTCAGGCCGAGCTTCTGGCTGAGCATATTCGAAGCAACGGCAGCGAAGTGGTGGGGTTTCGCGATCCGGGTACGACGGTCATAGGTGAGAAGATCCGCGAGATACTGCTGGATGTCGATCATGCGGGCATGGCGGACAATGTCGAGGTGCTGCTGTATATGGCGGCGCGAGCGCAGCTATGGAAGGAGAAGATCGGACCTGCATTGCGGGAAGGCAAGTGCGTGGTCATGGACCGCTGGATATCTAGCACGTGCGCGTACCAGGGCTGGGCGGGCGGATTCGGCGTGAAGAAAGTGATCAAGCTGGGCGAGGACTGCCTGGAGCGGGTCTGGCCTGACGTGACGGTGGTGCTGGACGTGGATCTGGAGACCGCGGCGGGGAGGATGAATCGTGAGCTTGACAGGATGGAGCAGAAAGGGCAGGCTTATCATATGAAGGTTCGTGAGGGCTTTCTTGAACTGGCGAAGATGAGCGATACGGTCGAGGTTGCGGACGCATCGAGAACGGTTGAGCAGGTGCAGGCGGACGTTGTCATCGCGGTTGAAAAGCATCTGGGAGGAGCGAAGTGAGTCTAAAGGATATATTCTGTCAGGACAAGCCAATCTCGACGCTGCAGAATGCATACGCGGCAGGCAGGCTGGCGCACGGATATATATTTGCCGGGCCGGACGGCGTGGGCAGATACAAGACCGCGCGGGAATGGGCGAAGGTGCTGTTGTGCCAGGAGCCGGTCAGCGGGCAAACAGAGGACGGTAAGTTTTATGACAGTTGCGGGGTATGCGAGTCGTGCAAGCTGTTCGAGGGTGACGGGCATCCCGATTTTCACCATGTTTACAAGGAGCTGGTGCGGTTCACGGAGAAGGGCAAGAATAAAAAGACGCCCGTGCAGATGCCTATCGATGTGATACGCGAGTTTCTGATCGAAAAAGTGGCTGCTAAGCCGAAGGTCAGCGAGTCGACGGTTTATGTGCTTAGCGAAAGCGAAAAGCTTAATGCCGAGAGTCAAAACGCCCTGCTGAAGGTGCTCGAAGAGCCGCCGGGACACTGCAGCATCATTCTGCTGTGCAGCAGGCTGGAAAAACTGCTGCCGACGACGCTGTCGCGGTGCCAGGTCCTGCGTTTTGGCGATATAGATGAGCAGAAGATCGTCGAGCGACTGGCTGCGAATGGAGTTGAGCAGACGGAGGCGACTTTCTGGGCAAGGTTCAGCGACGGCAGCATCGGGAATGCGATGGAATGGGCCGCGCTGGAGCTGAAAAACGACAGTTGCTACAAGATAAAGCAGATTTTGGTGAAGGGTCTGGCAAGACATCAGTTATCCAGATCGCTCGATTTCGCGGAATGGCTTTCAAACAGCTCCAAGAGCATCAGTGCGGCCTGGGCGGATGTAGACGAAAATACGAGTAAGACGGACCTGAATCGAAGGGCTCAGAAGGGTCTTATCAGGATGATGATCGCATTTTTCAAGGATGTTATGCGAATGCAGGCCGGTCTGGAGGACAATCTGGTGAACAGTGACCAGATGCAGGAAGTAAAGACCATGGCGTCGAGGATTGACCCTGATCAAGCTGCAAAGAATATCGAAAAGGCGTGTGAAAACATGATCTGGGTCGAAAAGAACGTCAATGAAAGATTGATCTTCGAGGATTTGTTGCTGAACTATGCCGGTTGTGGTAGAATGTAGTGTTTAAGTATTTTGACAGGCAATAACCGGAAATTCGGCAGCTTTTCATATAAACTTCAGGTTTACGCCATTAAGGGGTAACTTTACATAATGAGCAGTAACGAAAAACAAAAGGGCCAGAAGCACAAAAAGAGCATGCTGGTTCGCTTCGGCAAGATGGGCTATGTGGGCTGGTTCGAGCATGGCGAGACGAACATAAGCAATCAGCGTGATCAGGTAGTGATCAAGACCCACCGCGGGCTTGAGCTTGGGAGCATCATTAATCCGCACTGCCATAAGCACGGACAGTTCAGATGCTCCAAGGAAGAAGTAAATCAGTATTATGAAGGTGCTTCCAAGGATTATCCGATGACGCGGGGCGGGACCTTCGTTCGCTACGCCACGCAGGAAGACATAATGGAAGCTCGCCACCTGGATTCGTCCGCGCAGAAAGAGCTGAAGACCTGCCAGGAGTTCGCCAAAGAGATGGGGCTGCCGATGAAGCTCGTCGATGCGGAACACTTGCTCGGCGGTGAGCGGATCGTGCTTTATTTTACGAGTGACACGCGGATCGATTTCCGTGAGCTGGTCAAGAGGCTTGCACGCGAATACCAGACACGGATCGAGCTGCGGCAGATCGGCGCACGTGACGAGGCGAGGCTGATCAGCGATTATGAAACGTGCGGTCAGGAATGCTGCTGTCGGAGGTTCTTGAAGATTCTTGCGCCGGTCAATATGCGGATGGCGAAGCTGCAGAAGGCGACGCTGGACCCGTCGAAGATATCGGGGCATTGCGGGAGGCTCAAATGCTGCCTGCGGTATGAGCACGACACGTATAAGGATCTCAAGAAACGTTTGCCCAAACGCGGTACGATCGTGAAGACCGAGGCCGGCGAGGGCAGGGTTGTCGACACGAGCATTCTGACGCAGTTGGTTGTCGTGCAGTATCCGAATTCGAATCGCGAGGCTGTGCCGGTTGACGAGATAGAGATAGTCGGCAAGCCCGGAAGCAGGGACAAGGGCCAGGCCAAGGACGGTAAACAGGATGAGGGCAGAGATCAGAAGCAGGCCGGCGACAAGGGTAAAGAGACTGAGGCGCGTGATACGCGTTCGGAGAAGCAGCAGCAGAAACCGAAGAGCAAGCGTCGCAGAAGGCGGAAGAGGAAGGATAACAGGAATACTGACCGCAATGAGAGTTCGCAGAGCAACAGCTCCGGCGACCGACCTGATAACTCGCAGGCTAAAGACAGCGTATAAATCGACAACAAATCTAGCAGGAAAATTCAATGTCACGTAAAATTGTTGTAACTTCGGCACTTCCGTATGCAAACGGAGCGATCCATATCGGCCATCTGGTCGAGTATCTGCAGACGGATATATGGGTTCGCTTTCAGAAACTCAACGGCAACGAATGTCACTATTTCTGTGCGGACGATACGCACGGCACGCCGATCATGATCCGGGCTCGCAGCGAGGGCATTACGCCTGAGCAGTTGATCGAGCGGGTGCATGACGAGCATGTTCGGGACTTTGAAGGTTTCGGCATAGAGTTCGACAACTACTATTCGACGCATTCCGATGAGAACCGCGTATTCAGTGAGATGCTGTATAACCGCGCGGTCGAGGCTGGAGCGATAACCAGGCGTGACATCGAGCAGGCCTATTGTGAGAAGTGCGATATGTGGCTGCCGGATCGTTATATTCGCGGTACGTGTCCACGGTGCAAGGCCGAGGATCAGTACGGCGATTCGTGCGACGAGTGCGGCGGAACGCATCAGCCTACGGAGCTGATCGAGCCGAAATGTGCGAACTGCGGAGCGGAGCCGGTACGTAAGAAGAGTGCGCATTATTTCTTCAAGCTTGCTGAGTTCAAGGAGCCGTTGACGGAACTGATCAAGGGCGGATATGTGCAGCAGTCCGTGATGAACAAGCTCGATGAGTGGTTCAAGACGGGGCTGCGTGATTGGGACATTTCGCGTGATGGGCCCTACTTCGGTTTTAAGATACCGGGCGAGGACAACAAATTTTTCTATGTCTGGCTGGATGCGCCGATCGGGTATATGGCATCGTGCAAGAATTACTGCGACAAGCACGGACTGGATTTTGACAAGATGTGGAACAGCGGCGAGTATGAGCTGTATCACTTTATCGGCAAGGACATCACGTATTTTCACGCGTTGTTCTGGCCGGCGTTGCTGATGGCGGGCAAGATGAGGACGCCTGACAAGCTGTTCATTCACGGCTTTTTGACGGTCAACGGCCAGAAGATGAGCAAGAGCAAGGGCACGTTCATCAAGGCGGAGACGTATCTGAACCACCTCGATCCTGAGTATTTGCGTTATTATTACGCAACCAAGCTCACCGGCGGCGTGGAGGATATGGACCTGAACTTTGACGACTTCATCGCGAGGGTCAATTCGGAACTCGTCGGGAAGATGGCGAACCTGGCGAGTCGTTCGGGGCCGATGCTTACCAAGAAGCTCGACGGCAGGCTCGGTGAGCTGGACGGCGAAGGCAGGGAACTGATCGACAAACTGATCGCGGCGAAGCAGGAGATCGTGGGAAGTTACGATTCGCTGAATTATGCTGCCGCTGTCAGGCGTATCGCAGCACTGGCGGATGAAGCGAACCGCTTCGTCGAGAACAAACAGCCGTGGGTGACGATCAAGACCGATCCGGAGCAGACGCGGACGAATCTGACCGCGATACTGAATGCGGTACGCATTTTGACGACGTATCTCAAGCCCGTGCTTCCGAGCTATGCGGCGAAGATCGAGGACTTTTTGGACGTGGAGGACCTGAAGCTCGCGGACGTTGAGAACGTGCTCGAAAACAAAACGATCAACAAATTCAAACGACTTGTAGAGAGAATAGAAAAGGAAAAGGTTGAAGCAATGGTAGAAGAAAGCAAGGAAGAATTCGCACAGGAAGAGACCACCGAAGAAGAACCGCAACTCGACGAACCGATCGAGGCTGAATGCACCATCGAAGATGTGATGAAGGTCGACCTGCGGGTTGCGAAAGTCGAAGAGGCTTCGCACGTCGAAGGTGCCAACAAGCTGCTGCAGCTCAAGCTCGATATCGGCGGCGTGAAGAAGAACGTATTCGCGGGCATCGCCAAGGCGTATGAGCCGGAACAGCTTGTGGGTCGTAAGGTTATCTGTGTGGCAAACCTGAAACCGCGTAAGATGCGTTTCGGCGTATCGGAGGGAATGATACTGGCAGCGGGTCCGGGCGGAAAAGACGTGTTCATGCTCGGGATCGACGACGGAGCAGAACCGGGCCAGCGGGTCCACTAGAAATATATTTGTTTGCACACCGGCTCAGGTCACCATGCCTGTGCCGGTTTTCTTTGTAAACGCCATGAAAAAAACCATTCAGCAAATCGCAAGAGAAGACGGCAGGTACGATCCCAAGGCCCTGGAGTTCATATATGAGGGTCTCGGCCAGACCGTCGCTAATTTGAAGAAGGACCAGTTGCCCGAAACCGAGTCGCGGCATATTACGGGTCAGGAGCTGGCGTGGGGTCTGGGTGACCTCGCTCAGCAGAGATGGGGCAGGCTCGCCAAGCTGGTGCTGAATCAGTGGGGGCTGCATACGACCAGGGATTTCGGCGAGATCGTGTATCTGATGATCGGTCATAACTGGATGAGTGCGCAGGAAGAGGACCGCATCGAGGATTTTGACGATGTGTTCGATTTTGAGCGGGTCTTCGAAAAAGAGTTCCGGTTTGAACCTCAATAGCGGGCTCAAGCCATGATATCCCTCCTTCTGAAGATACTCAGCTCGGTCGCTGTTGCTATGATCCTCAAGCTGCAGGCGCAGCGCCGCGGCAGCAGGACAATACTTATCGCATCCAACTACATCGTCGCCAGCCTGATCAATTTCGTACTCTGGCAGATAAAGGGTTTCGAGCCTCTGTCACTTTCGGCAACCAGCCTTGCAGCGATTACGGGCGTTTCCTATTTCGTCGCTTTTACGCTGATGATCTCCTCGATAGCATCGGTGGGTGCGGCATTGACCGTCGCGGTCAGCCGTCTCGCTATCATCCTGCCGATGGTAACGAGCATATTCTTTTACCGGGAGATACCGACAGCTATTCAGATCGCGGGTATAACGCTGGCTGCGGTGGCGATGTATTTTTTCAGCCAGGCAAGACCCTCAAACGGATCGGCGAGCAAGTATGTGACTCTGCGGGAGGGCACGATACTGACGCTGCTGTTCGTGTGCATGGGAATAAACGCGGTCAGCTTCAAGATCTTCAAAGAGAATTTCGGCGACTTTCAGATGGAAGGGTTTATAACGATTCTCTTTGCGGTGGCGGCTGTGTTCGCGTGGACGTATGCACTGGCGAAAAAGGAAGAGTTCCGCTTGAGCGATATCGGCCTGGGTCTGACGCTGGGCATCCCCAACGGGCTGAGCAGTCTGTTTTTGATGCTCGCACTTCTGTCACTGCCCGGCATCGTGGTGTTTCCCGTCAATCACGCGGGCGTGATAAGTCTGTCCGCGGTCGCGGCAATCCTTATCTTCCGCGAAAAGATCTGCAGGTCTACGCTGATCGGCATACTGGTCGCAATCGCGGCGATAGTGCTGATGACGTTCCAGCCGAAACAGCAAAACGCGGAGCCGCCTGCCGAACCAGCACCAGCTTCTACGCCAGACACTCCAGTATCAGATCCTTATAATGATCCTTCGCCCGTTCGAGCTGATCGAGTTCGACGTATTCGTCCGGTTTATGACATGCACTGGGTTCGCCCGGCCCGAATATCACCACCGGCACACCGAGCTCGGCAAGCCACGGTCCGTCCGTGGTATAACTGACGATGCCGGGCTTCTTGCCTTCGGTCGCCCTTCTTAAACTCTTGACGAATTCACAGTTGCTGTCGGTAAGCAGCGCCTCGACAGACTTGATCACCTCGATATCCGCATCGAAGTCCGCGTGCTCGACACCGATCTTGCGGACCATCTGCTGGAAATGTTCGATGAGTCCTTCCTGGCTTTGCTGGGGCAAAGTGCGAATATCGATCTTGAGCGAACATGCGTCGGGCACGACGTTGGTCGCCTTGCCGCCGTGTATTTCGTTGATGCTCAGCGTGGACCTGCCGAGCATCGGGTCCTCATCGGCGGGCAGTTCATAGCCGTTGAGCTTGTTGAGCAGCGGCAGCATTCGCGTGATCGCATTGACGCCCAGCTCGGGCATCGAGCCGTGGGCGGTTTTGCCGTGGGTGCGAAATTCCAGCCAGAGTATGCCGCGATGACCGGTGACGATTTCCAGGCCGGTCGGTTCGGGCACGACTATGCCCTGCAAGCGTGACAGATGCGGAGTGCGCTTTTCGATGAAACGCTTGATGCCGTAACTGCCGGTCTCTTCGTCAGCAGTCGCGGTGAAGATGACGTCGCCTGCCAGCTCAGTGTCTTCATTTTTGATCTCAGCGATCGCCGCCGCCACTGCCGCCAGTCCGGATTTCATGTCCGCGGTTCCGCGTCCATACATCTTGCCTTCGACCTCCGCCGGCTCGAACGGCGGGTGCGACCAGACAGCATCGCCTGGCGGGACCACGTCCAGATGTCCGGCGAACAGAAGGCCGGGCCGATCTCCGTTGGAACCGAGATGAGCGGTAAAGTTCGCCCGGCAGGTGTCCCAGCAGTCGACGTCGCAGTCGATCCCTAACGGCTCTAGATAGTCCCGCAGCACCTTCGCGGCCCTGAGTTCGCCTATATCGGCGGTGGATCTGGCCATGACAAGTTGTTTGAGCAATGTTTTCACGATTACACCTTACTTCGCAGCTTTGGCGGTGGCAACCTTATAAACCCAGAATGCTATTCCGAGCAGCAGAACGGTTCCAGTAACAGGGCTCCACAAGTAGTCAACAAACGGCAGATCCTTTTTGCCCTTGAGCATCACGATCGGGATCGCCAAAAATATACCCATAAGTGCTTCGCCTGTTATCAGACCCGAAGCCATGAGCAGTCCGTTCCTGGCAGAGATACCAACCTGTTCTTTAGTGCTCTTTCTTTTGCGATGCCAGGTTTTGACTGCCTTGCTTACGATCCCGCCAAGCAAAATAGGTACAGATAAATACAAAGGCAGATAAAAACCAATCGCCACTGCCAGAACAGGCATGCGGAAATCACTCTTGAGCTTAGCCAGATACAGATCACAAAGAATGATCCCAACGGCGATCACCATTCCCGCGAACAGGAAATTCCACGGAAGACCGCCCTCGAAAACGCCCTTGGCAACTGAGGCCATTACGTTTGCCTGAGGAGCAGCTAATCCTTCTACGCCGGCCGGCAGATCGGGCTGACCGGCAAAACCATATGCATTCTGCAGCAGTATAAGTACCGGAGCGATCACAAGCGCCGAAGACACAACGCCTACCATCTGCATAACCTGCTGCTTCCAGGGTGTTGCACCGACAATTCGACCCGCCTTGAGGTCCTGCATATTGTCACCCGCGATCGCAGCCGCACATGCAACAACTGCACCGATGATAACGGCCGCAGGCGGGCCCTTCTCAGCGGATTTGCCCATAAGTAAAAGCAACAGCAAAGATGAGATCAGTACAGTAGCGATCGTCACACCCGAGATAGGATTACTTGACGAGCCTACCAGGCCAGCCATATAACCCGCCACAGCAGAAAATACAAATCCGCATCCAATCATTACGAGCGCCATCGGCAGCGAAACCGAGACATCGTCAACGAAAACCTGATAAACGAGAAACAGCGGTACTATCGAGCACATGATCATCATCAGTACTATTTTCATTGGCATGTCTTTTTCCTGGCGGTCCATTTCCTGGGTTTTGCCGCCGTCACTTCTATATGCTTTCAGACCGCTCATGATACCGGTTACCAGAGTATTGCGCATTTGGATCACTGCCCAGAGACCACCGACTACCATTGCACCAACGCCCAGATAACGGGTCTTAGTCTCCCATATAGCATTAGCTGCTTTCGCCGCGTTCATAGCCGTTCCATCGGCGTGGACGGGCCAGTCCACAAAGCCGAGATAAGCAGGTATTGCGATGAACCAGTTTGCCGCACCGCCAAGGAAAATAAGAATCGCAATATTTAGACCGACAATAAAGCCCACCGAAAACAGGGCTGGACTCAAACTCGAACTTAAATAGGCCACAGAACCGCCGATCCTTCTTGCCACTTCGAACTTGGCACCCCAGAGCCCTAAAAAATCGGCTCCCAGCTTAAAGATGCCTCCGGCACAGGCAGTCTGAACAAGGTGCTTGATGCCGTGGCCCTTCTGACCGGTCTCGAGTACTTCAGCAGTAGCGATACCTTCCGGAAACTTTAGATCAGCCTCGACGATCAGTGAGCGACGCAATGGGATGGTGAAAAGCACACCCAAAATGCCGCCGAACCCTGCAATTATCGTTACCCATATAAAACTGAAATCCTCCCAGAAGCCCATAATAATTAGGGCTGGCAGGGTGAAAATGACACCTGCAACCAGGGATTCGCCTGCTGAGGCCGCTGTCTGGACGATGTTGTTTTCCAGTATGTTGCTCTTTTTGAACAGACGAAGTATGCCCATCGACATCACCGCTGCGGGGATCGACGCCGAAACGGTCATACCCGCGAACAGTCCCAGGTATGCGTTCGCCGAGGCGAGAACGACTGAAAGAAGCACACCGAGAACAATTGCTTTGATCGTAAGTTCCGCTAAGCCCTTGTTATTGTCCACCTTAATTCCCTTCCGAAATTGGTTCGATCAACTCACACACTCTCCGATGAGACCCAAGTGGGCCGGAAAGCAACATCATGGCATGCGATTATAGTGGCATAAACTCAGATTTCAAACTATTCCCTGCGCTGCTGGATGGGACGGTAACGAAAAACAAAAGGATTTTTGTTGAAGAACGCCTCCTTTTAAACATAATAGGAAACTGATAATTTAGTCGGGTGTAAAAAGTAAATAAAGGAGCTTTAATGGGACCAGTACTTCAAGGGTTGATGGCACTGCAGAGTGTGGAAAATCGCCTTCGCGCCGTAAAATCCAAATTGACCAGGTGCAGAAGACGCGTCATCTTCCAGGAAAACAAGCTCAGGGCGCTTAAGAGCGAACTGGCTGCCAAAAAGGAAGAGATCAAAATGACCCAGGTCCAGGCCGACAGGCTGGAGCTCGAGATGAAGCACCGCGATGACCATATCGCCAAGTACCGCGCGGCCCTCAACACCGCAAAGACCAACAAAGAGTACGCGTCTATCCTAACCGAACTGAACACTTCCAAGGCTGACAATTCCAAGATCGAGGCGCAGGTTCTGGAGCTGATGGGAAATATCGACACGGACAAAGCGGCGTGCGAGGAAATACAGCAGCAGATCGAGGAGCAGAAGGAAGTCGTCGATAACATGCGGAAGGAGTCTGAGGCGGAGGCTTCCAAGTACGAAGAGCAGATCGAAGAGATCCAGAAGGAGTGGGACGAAGCCGCTAAGGACATCGCGCCGAACGCTCTGGAGATATTCAAGCGCGTGGCGGAAACTTATGACGGCGAAGCGATCGCGGAAGTAGAAGATCAGGGCGACAAAAGCACTTCATTCAACTGCAGCGGCTGTTATATGCGGATCCCGGCGGAGGTGGTCAATCAGTTGATGACCAAAGATGAGATCATCCGGTGTTCGAACTGCACCCGTATCCTCGTGTATCATTCCTGATAAGATTATTTCCGTAGACAGATCCAGCCCCTGCTGCAGTCAATAGTTTGCAGGGATGCTAAACCGGGGAGATTTCCAATTGTCTAACCAGATCACCATATACACCGACGGCGGGAGCCGGGGCAATCCGGGCCCGGGCGGCAGCGGTTATGCACTTTATGACAGTGAGGGCAATCTGATCCTCGGCCGAGGTGTCTACCTGGGCAAGACCACGAATAATGTTGCCGAATACACCGGCATGCTCGAAGCACTTCGCACGGCAAGCGAAATGAATTTCGAGAACGTGCAGGTCTTCACCGACAGCGAGCTTATGACCAAGCAGCTCAACGGCATTTACAAGGTAAAGAGCCCGAACCTCAAGAGCATCTACAAGCAGTGCGTCGAGCTGCTGGACAGTTTTGCGAGCTGGGAAGTTTCGCACGTCTATCGCGAGAACAACAAAGAAGCCGATGCACTTGCGAATCAAGCGATGGACGCAAGGGCTGACGTGGAGATCGAAGGCGATGTGCCCGCTGAGCCCAAAGGCAAAAAGCTCCGCCTGGGGGTGCTGATCAGCGGGGGCGGTCGGACGATGGAAAATATTGATAAGCAGATAAAAGCTGGCAAGCTCAATGCCGAGATTGCTGTGGCGGTTTGCTCGCGTGCAAAGATCAAAGGCGTCGAGCTGACCAGGAAGCTCGGCCATAAGCTGGAGATCGTACGCAAGAAAGATTTGCCCGATCTGGACGCATTCAGCGATCGGCTGGTCGAGATAATGGACGAGAATCGAGTCGATCTGATCGTCCAGGCTGGCTGGCTGTGCCTGTGGAAGATACCAGATAAGTATGACAGCCGGGTGATGAATATTCATCCTTCGCTGCTGCCGAGCTTCGGCGGCAAGGGGATGTGGGGCAACCACGTTCATCAGGCAGTGCTGGATCGCGGGTGCAAGGTGAGCGGGTGTACGGTGCACTTCTGCACGAACGAATACGACGAAGGGCCGATCGTCATTCAGCGGTGCTGCCCTGCGAAGCCTGATGACACACCGGAGAAGCTCGCGTCACGGGTGTTCGCGGAAGAATGCATCGCATACCCCGAAGCGATCCGGCTGTTCAGCGAAGATCGTCTGAGCATACGTGACGGCAAGGTGTTCATCGAAGAAGCCTCCGCCAGCCGGAAACCGAGGGGCCAGGCGAACCTGTTCTAATCCTTCACCCATCACAATTTACAAGCATTGAAAAAGGGCGATCGTTCGAGAACGACCGCCCTTTGTATTTGTGTGATCAGCGGGACTATTCTTCTTCGCCCTGCGAGTGAACCACTACGTCTTCATTGGTTGCGATGTCAGGATCGGACAGTCCCTCGAACTTGAGGTTGTCCTCGTCCTGAACGCTGATCTTGATCAGGCTCTTGCCCTTGAACTCGCCGCGGAGCATCGCTTCGCTGAGCGGATCCTCGATGTACCGCTCGATCGCTCGACGCAGTGGACGTGCACCGAATTCGGGGTTATAGCCCTTGTCGATCAGGAAGTCCTTAGCAGCATCGTCAAGGTCGAGGTGCAGGCCGTGCTCGATGAGACGACGCAGAACCTTGTTCAGCTCGTAGTCCACGATGGTGACAAGGTCGTCCCTTGTAAGACCCTGGAACACGATCCTGGCGTCGAGCCTGTTGATGAACTCGGGCCTGAAGAACTTTTCGATCTCTTTGTCGAGAAGCTGCTTCATTTTTTCGAAGTTCGCTTCCTCGGTACGCTTGCCGAAACCAAAACCGGACTGGTTCTTGATCAGGTCCGCACCGATATTACTTGTCATGATCAGGATGACGTTGCGGAAGTCGACCTGTCTGCCGAAGCTGTCGGTGAGTCGGCCTTCTTCCATGATCTGCAGCAGCATGTTGTAAACGTCGGTATGCGCCTTTTCGATCTCGTCGAGCAGCAGTACCGCGTATGGCCGTCTGCGGATGCGTTCGGTGAGCTGGCCGCCTTCTTCGTAACCGACGTATCCGGGAGGGGCACCGACCAGTCGGCTGACGTTGTGCTTCTCCATGTATTCACTCATGTCGATCTGGATCATTGCATCCGGATCGCCGAACATGAACTCAGCCAGCGCTCGCGCGAGCAGCGTCTTACCGACACCGCTGGGGCCGATAAACAGGAAGCTGCCCACCGGACGGTTCGGATCCTTCAGGCCGCTACGCGCCCTACGGATGGCCTTGGAAACCGTCTTGATCGCTTCGTCCTGAGATACGACTGTCTTATGCAGCTCTTTTTCGAGTTCGAGCAGACGCTGTGCTTCCTGCTTTTCGATACGGGTCAGGGGGACGCCGGTCATCTTGCTGACGACTTCAGCGATAACCTCTGTGTCCACTTCGCCGGCCTCTTCTTCATTCTTTTGTGCCCATTCGCGCTGTATGCGTTCTTTCTCTTCGGCGGCCTTTTGAGCCTCATCGCGCAGAGAAGCCGCACGTTCGTAATCAGCGTTGCGGACAGCGAGATCCTTTTCTTCCTGCAGTTCCTCGATCTTTGCCTCGATATCTGCAAGGTCCGGCGGCGGGGTCATGTTCTTGAGCCTGACACGTGCGCCTGCCTCGTCGATAACATCGATCGCTTTGTCAGGCAGACATCTGCCCGTGATATATCTCGTAGAAAGCTCGACAGCCTGCTGCAGAGCCTCATCGCTGAACTTGACCTTGTGGTGCTCCTGGTAGCGATCACGCAGACCCTTGAGGATCTCGACCGCTTCTTCCTTGTTGGGCGGTTCTACCGCGATCGTCTGGAATCTTCGCTCGAGGGCGGCATCTTTTTCGATGTGCTTGCGGTACTCATCGAACGTCGTCGCACCGATGCACTGAACCTCGCCGCGAGCCAGAGCGGGCTTTAGTACGTTGGAAGCATCGATAGCTCCCTCGGCACCGCCTGCACCGACCAGCGTGTGCAGCTCATCGATAAACAGTATCACGTTGCCCGCCCTGCGGACCTCGTTGATAACAGCCTTGATCCTTTCCTCGAACTGGCCGCGATACTTCGTACCGGCAACCATCATCGCGAGGTCGAGAACCACGAGGCGTTTTTCTTTCAATATCTCCGGCACTTCCTTGCTGACGACGCGCTGAGCAAGACCTTCAACGATCGCGGTCTTACCTACGCCGGCTTCGCCGAGCAGTACCGGGTTATTCTTCGTTCGCCGGCAGAGGATCTGAACGAGTCTCTCGATCTCGTTCTGCCTGCCGATAACCGGATCGAGCTCGCCCTCGGCAGCAAGCTCCGACAGGTCCCTGCCGAAACTGTCAAGCGCGGGCGTCTTGCTTTTCTGTTTCTGTGCGCCTTTCTGGCCCATTTTCATTCCCATATTCTGATAGCTCGTATCGACACCGGCTCCGAGCAGGTTCAAGACTTCCTGCCGGACGTTCTCGAGCTTGAGACCGAGGTTCATTAGTACCTGTGCAGCGATGCCCTCTGTTTCACGCAGCAAACCAAGCAGTATGTGCTCGGTTCCCACGTAATTATGGTTCAGTGCGCGGGCCTCTTCGATCGCGTACTCGATCACCTTCTTGGCACGGGGAGTCTGAGGCAGTTTGCCCATCGTAACCATATCCGGTCCGCTCTTTACGAGCTTTTCTATTTCCAGACGCAGCTTCTTGATGTCAACGTCAAGATTCTTAAGGACGTTGGCACCGACGCCGCTGCCTTCTTTTACCAGACCAAGAAGAATGTGCTCGGTTCCGATATATTCGTGATTGAACCGCTGAGCCTCCTGATTAGCTAACGCCATCACCTTCCTGGCACGGTCTGTAAAGCGTTCAAACATCTTGTTCCTCGTAATTTATGATCTGTTGTGTAATATCGCTTTGTGCTCTAACTTTGAATTCTAACCGCGTTCGGCACACTGTCAACTGTGACATCGCCAGCTTTGACTTTCTTATCCGAACTGGCCAATAATAATATGCTCTAACTCCGATTTTGTTCGTCCGCCTTTTGCCTGACTGCGTGGGCAATCAATTTCATACAAGTTCTATCGTCATAATGATTACTGAACTTTGGCAGATGTCAGTTAAATTAGGATTGCGCACAAAAAAAGCGAGGCCCGGAAAGGCCCCGCTGAATTGACAAAAACGCTGGAAGTTTTATGACTCGGAATTTTCGATTATTTTTTTCAGGTACTCATTTTCCCTTTTGGTCGCTTCAAGATCAAACAGCAAATACTTAACCCCGATTGTCAGATTATGAAGGGAATCCTGAACCGACTCTTTTGATCCCGCTAGATTCTTGGATCTGTGTGTGTTTCGAGCAAGAATTTCAGAGCATTTTCCCTGCTTTTTGGCAAAACTGCCCATTTCCGCAACCAATTCTCTAAGCTTCATGTCAAATACGTGCTTTTCCATTTTTGCCCCTTTCCAGGAATAAATAGGAAAAAATAAACAACAGATCCCAAGGCTTCCTGCGGAAACAGATCGTCTGCCTCAAACAAGAAAGATTCCTACTTAGGATTAACCCTGTTTTGCCGGGCCGTAATTAAGTACTCCGGCGACAAAATTTTGTTTGCAGAATTTTTCGCCAATACTTCCACGTCCCATATTCGAATACTAAAAACCTTGCCCTGACTGCAAAAACCACACGCAAAAGAATGCATAAAACACTCAAGAACAGCGATTCCGATGCACTTGATATCATGATCTAAACGACCACCTTGACTTTTAGGACAATTAGATATATCATATGGGAAAATGGTTTCTGATTGGGGCAGATTGGTATTTAATGATTTGCACTAGGCGTGCGAGCCTGTTCATTATTCTGGTGTGGTTGGTGTGTGCATCCGCGACGATTGCGGGTCTGGAAAACGGCAGTTTCGAACTAACGGCCGAACCCAACTCTGTACCCGACTTCTACCCTCCCCTATCCTGGGAGCATGAAAACTACGCAGCGGTAGTCGAAGAATTCATCCCAAATCCTAACCAGAGGAACGAGTCTGCGATCAACTGGCCCGATAAGTACTTTGAGGTCGGCCTCCAGCCCTTGGATGGCGAAAAATTCCTGCTTTTGTCCACAGGCGACGTTGAACCCGACGTAAGCCAGGCGAAAGTCTCTCAGCAAATAGAGGCCCTGCCCGGTCAGACACTCCAGGGCTGGTTCTTTTTCGGCACGTTCGATTTTGAGCCCTATTCCGACCAGGCTCATATAATCCTCAAAAAGGAGGGGGACCCAAATTACAGCACAGGCGTGCTTCTTGCAGGCCTGGACGTAAGCGAACTGCCCGAAGCTGAAGACTACGATACTACAGTCGACGTTGGCACCTACGGCTCGATGCAGGGCTGGCAGAGATTCAGTCATATTTTCACAGAAGAGACGGCCGGCAGCTACGAACTCGAAATCTCCGTCACAGACATACAGGACAAGTGGTACAGAAGCTATCTGGCCGTGGATGCGCTGCAGCTCTGTCAGGCGCCATTCGAGGGCGACCTCAATTTTGACTGCTATGTCGATCTGCAGGACTACGCGATCGTAGCCGACCAGTGGCTGTGCGACTGTACGGACCCCAATAATCTGCCCGACCCCAATGACTGCCCCTGGGAGATGACAGACGATGGAAGCATCATCGCCGACCTCGAAGGAGATATTGACGGCGACGACGTCGTAGATCCCAACGATTTGCAGATCATACAGGACAACTGGCTTTCAGGCGAAAAGCCAAAGACCACCGCTCCGTGAAGATCAAGGGATTGAAAACAGGTGACTTTGCTAAAACGCGCATAGAAAAAGGCGCGACGCATTCGGCCGCACCCTTATTTTTTCTGGATTAGACTTTTTTACCGCAATATCAGTCGTAAAATCCAACAAGCGATTGTGTTTTTATGATCGTTACCTGATCCGGGTATGCGTGGAACGCGTGAATATGCAGTTCCGTTTTGCGGGCCTCAAAATCTATGTAGCTGAACGGCTCGAGCCCTGAACTGCTCATTTCCGGGAACTTCACGAAGATGCCGCGGTTTTTTGCGAATCTTTCCAGATCGATATGGCTCTGCCTGTAAAGATTCGGGCTCATTTTCTCGACCTGGAAATCGGTCATGTAGCTGACGCCCTTGCTGAGCCTGCAGCGATGATTCTTCTGGCCGCGGAACTGGAACCTCTCAACCAGGCCCCTCTTGGGAAGCGGCTGGCCGGGCATGCTGATAAGCTCCGAAAGACACATACCCTTGTGATAAGCTGAAACTACGTGCGAACAACCAGTCGCCCAGATCTGGGCGTCGTAGTTCTCGGTCCTGATCTGGCGCTTAGAATAGATATTGAAAAGCTCCGGATGCAGAGACCGCTGATACAGTGAAAACGAAAGCTCGCTTATCTCAAGTTTGGTCTTCGGATTGTCCATAAGAAAAATCACCCCTGTTATCGAACCTGGCAGTGCGACTCGCACGACCTTTTGTATGTTATGGATTATACAAAAAAGGCCGAGGTGAATTCAAGCCTATTATCAGTACTGATAACCGCCTTTGGGTCGCTTATAGGACGAATATCTCACAAGTCAGGAACTGTCAAAGATTAACGGCTTGAAAAAAAAATTCAGCACCATCCAACCAACGGCGTCTTTTTAACTGTTGGGCGGATTGAATGCAAAAGTATTGAGCAGCGCAGCAATGATATCATAGAACGCATGCGAAGAAGCAACGATCGCAAACCCGCGAAATGCGAACACAGCCGCAAAATAGATGCCGGCCAGAAATCTGAAAGTAAACGTGGCGACCGTAAACGGGTCGTGTTTGCTGGTCGTGAATTCACCGTCGACAAAGAAGAAGTGGTGATGGATACTGAACAGAAACGCTGAGACAACGATCGCGATAAACAGCGAACTGCCCTTGCCCAGTCCTATAAAATCCTGCAGAACTATCATGATGATGCTGATCAGTATCAAGCGAAAGATCAGCTCTTCATATATTCCCGCACCGATGCCGGTAATTATCTGGCTCATCAGCGGGCTAAGGAGAAAGCCCCCTTCACCCGCCTGGGCACTTATCTCAGCCAGGAAACCACCTGCCGCCTGGCCTATGGGATATGCGTTGACCAGCAGACTGAGCACCAGAAGCGGCACCGCAAGTACGATACATTCCAGCGTCATGGGGATAAAATCGAAAAGATTGACGTACCAACTGCTTTTGGACGTTATCTGCAGCACGAGCAGTATTATTATCACCGCTGCCGGGGCCGCTATCCACGTCATGCGGTGCGAAAACCCCAGATACTCCAGTATATTCTGTATCCAAACGAACGACACGACCCGAACGTGCCACTGGCTCAGCGTCTTGTCCAGGATCGCCGGGTTCATCATTATCGTGCCGAATTCATAGAACACTATGAACCCCAGCAGATATACCAGTGCATACACAGGACGGCTGGTTCGGTCCAGATATGAGTCGGGAACGAACTCAAGGAGTTGACCCGAAACAGCTTTGTTATTATCCTTGCCGTTAGCCATATGACCTAACAAATAAGTATTTGACGCCCGCTTGTAAAGTAAAATCGGCACACATAGCGGCGCAGATCCGGAGATTTCTCAATGAATTACGAAAAACTGATGGAGGTTTTCAACCTCATGCACGACCGCTACGGCCCGCAGAAATGGTGGCCCGGCGATAGCGAATACGAAGTCGCGGTCGGTGCGATCCTCACCCAAAACACTAACTGGCGAAATGTCGAATCAGCACTGGAGAACCTGAAAAACGCCAATTCGCTTGATCCTTTCACCATAGACGAAATGCCCGCTGAACAGCTTGCGACGCTGATCCGGCCCGCAGGCTATTACAACGTGAAGGCCAAGAGGCTCAAGAACTTCAACCACTGGCTGATAACCGAACACGACGGACAGATCGAGCAGTTGAACAATAAAAGTATCGACACACTTCGGGAAGAATTGCTGTCAGTCAACGGGATTGGCAGGGAAACCGCCGATTCGATCATACTCTACGCGGTCAAAAAGCCCACATTCGTCGTCGACGCGTATACCTGCCGAATTATGCTGAGGCATCAGTTTATCGACCCGTATGCCGATTATGAGCAGGTGAAGGATTTTTTCGAGTCGTGCCTGCCCGCCGATGTCGAGCTGTTTAATGAGTATCACGCCCTGCTGGTTCAGGTGGGCAAAAATCACTGCAAGCCCAAGGCGAAATGTGCGGGCTGCCCGCTCGAATCACTGCCTCACGAGCTGGATCCGATGTTCTAACCGGACGGCTGCTCAGTAACCAGGCACTTGTTTTGTCGGCCGGCTCCGAAGCGATCAGCCATCGCTCTTTTGCTGCTGATCAACCTTGCCGCTGTCATCCTTTTCTGGAGGACCAGCCTTTTGGGTTGATGCCTGTTTATCAGTCTCCTGCTCGTTCTTGTCCTCGCCTGGTTCTGCTTTGCGGTCCTGCTTTTTGCCGGCATCCGCTGAGTCACCGCCATTTTGAGCAGCTTCCAGCTCGGATCTTATCTTCTCCAGTCGCATGGCCGCGGCTTCGTATTCCTGCCTTACAGACTGCGATCTCTTTTCGGCTTCGGTGGCTTTGGTCCGGGCAGCCTCTATCTGCTTTTGCAGCTCGCTGGTCTTTGACTGGCTCTGTTCGGTCTTTTTCTGCTCCGCCTGGAGCTTGGCCTCGGCCTCTGCTTTTGCTTTTTCAAGCTCCTGCCGTGCCTTTTCTGCCTCTGTGGCAGCCTCTTCGAATCGCTTTCGCTCAGCCTCTAACTGCTCATTGGCCTGCCTGAGTTCCCGCTTGAGCCATTCGGATTTGCGCTGTGCGTGGCCTCTTTCGACCTCGGCCTTGACCCTGCCGACCTCGTTTTCAGCGGCTTCACCCTCGACCAGCTCTGTATACCCCTTATTACCGAACGGGTCCTTCAGTGACTCGATCAGCGTGTCGGGCTGGACCATCTCGTGCTTCTTGCGGATCTCGGCTATAACTTCGTCGTTCGGCCTGCCGCCGGTAGAAATTGTAGGCGTAATAATAAAGAGAACTTCTTTGCCGCGTTCCTCAAAATCCTTACTGCTGAACAGAATGCCCAAAATCGGGATGTCTTTAAGGAAGGGCACACCGCGGACCACCGAACGCTTTTCGGTCTTGCGTATGCCGCCTATCACAAGGCTCTCGCCCTGACGTATCCGGTTCTCTTCTACACGAATCTCACGTTTTGTGACGATAGGTACCTGTTTAACACCCTCGGGAGTCGACTTCGAACCGAGCAGTACCCGCGTTTTCAATCCGATATAGCCGTCCGCAAAGACATGCGGAGTGATCTCCAGCGAATCGATAATATCTACGTAACGCGTCGACTTGGTTATTGCATCGGTGCCAGGTGAGACGTAAGATATTTCATCCAAAGGTACATGCTCAGATGTCTCTATCCGGGCCGTTTCACCATTGACAACCTCAAGTTGCGGATTCATCAGTATCTTGAGGTAGCCGCGTGAGGCAAGAAGGTCAACCAGCGCCCTGAATCTGTGTCCTGGCTGATTTATCTGTCTTTCAAAGCCCGCTTTGAGACCAAAAGAGGATCTCGCTACGTCACGCAAGGCAGCACCGGGAAAAGCCGGCTGCAATTCGCCGTCGACTACTTTTCCGCCCAGTGCAATTCCTTCGCCGAAAAGGTTTTCTATCTGCAGCGTCGTTTCCCAGTCCATCGTATGGTCCGCATAGACCTCGCTGACCATGCAGTCGATCTTGACCTGGATGGGCGGAACATCGGTTTTCTTCAGGAACGTAAGAAGCTGCTCGGCATGCTTTCGCGTCGGACAGCGAACCACGAGCTGATTTGTCGCTGGGTTCGAGGTGACGCGGTAGTCCGGCACCGGATAGGTCTTGCCCTTGCTGTTGCGGAACTGCTTCATGAACTGATTGTCTATCATTTTAGACAGACTTTGCGGGCTCTGATATTTGCAGAAATAGAAGACTTTCGCATCTGTCTCTTCCCCCGCTTTGCCTTCGATGATCCGAGGAGGTTTCTTGTAAGCTTCAGGAACGGGATACTCGATATCAGGCTTAGGCTTGATCTCGCTTAGTATTTCAAGAATGTTCTCGGACTCCATTTCCGTGGGCTTTTCAGCAAAGAAATCACCGCAACCCGTCAGCATCAGCCCCATAAAAGACACTAAAGCCAGACAAGCTGCACGGACAAGGCTTGAGGTCGCATATTGTGAATTGTAATGTTTTGACAAATTCATCACTTGATCAAACTATTCCTTCTTTGCCTGTTTACCTGGATCTGTCTTTTCGCTTCCGCCGTCCTCGGCTTTGGCTTTTTCGTCTGTATTGCTCTTATCGGAACTATCTGACGGGTCGGCCTGTTTTTCGGGTGCGCCCTGATCCTTATCAGAATCCTGCTCCCTAACTTCGGCCAGCTCCTGCTCGAGCTGCGACATTTTTTCCGAAGTGGATTTCACTTTTTCCTGAGCCTTGGCCGCCTGCTGTCGTGCCTGTTCCATTTGCTTCTGCAGCTCGGTCGCCTCTTTCTGCAGTTTAACGCCCTTTTCCTGTTCCTGCTGGAGTTGCTGAACCGAAGCTGCTTCGACCTCTTCATAGGCCTGGCGAGCGGCTTTGACTCTTTGCTCAGCCTCTCTGGCCCGGCGGCGTTCAATCTGGAGCTGCTCATTGATCCGCTTCAGTTCCCGGGCAAGCCACTGGGCACGCCGCTGTGCCTGACTTCGCTCCATCTCCGCCTTGACCTTGGCGACTTGCGATTCGCTGGCCTCTTCCTCAACCATCGTCGTATATTTCTTGCTGCCGAACGGGTCGGTTATCGTCTGAACAAGGCTGTCTTTCTTGACACTCTCATGCTCTTTGCGAAGCATCTTCACTATTTCCTCATTAGGTACCCCGCCAGAGGAAATTGTAGGCGTCAAAATGAACAGAACCTCTTTGCCCCGTTCTTCGAAGTCCTTACTGGAAAAAAGCACACCAATGATCGGAATGTCCTTCAGGAACGGAACACCCCTGACGACCGAGCGTTTTTCTGTTTTCTTTATACCGCCGATAACAAGGCTCTCACCCTGCCGGATGCGGTTTTCCTCAACACGAACCTCACGCTTTGTAACGATCGGTATCTGCTTGACGCCCTCGGGCGTAGCCTTGGATCCGATAATTGCTCGGGTTCTGATCCCTATAGAACCGTCGGCAAAGACCTGCGGAGTTATTTCCAGCGTATCAACTACATCAATATATTCGGTTCGCTTTGTGATGATATCGCTGTTGGGATTCACCCTGGCAATCTGGTCCAGCGGCACCTGTTCACTCGCGATTATAGTTGCCGTCTGTCCGTTTACGACTTCCAGCTCAGGATTCATCAAGATTTTCAGGTAGCCGCGGGAAGCCAGCATGTCCACCAATGCCCGGAAAACGTGTCCGGGCTCGTCGACCTGCCGCTCGATCCCCGCCTTGAGACCAAACAACGATCTTGCATTGTCTCGCAACGCGGCACCGGGAAACGCAACCGAGGCTCGATCTCCAATGCCGTCATTATTGGTGTCTATCCCCTCTCCATTGAGTGCAATACCCTCACCCAGAAGATTTTGAACCTGCAAACTGGTCTCCCAGTCCATCGTATTGTCCGCGTAGACCTCGGATATCAGGCAGTCGATCTTGACCTGGATCGGCGGGACGTCGGTTTCCTTCAAAAATTCCAGAACCTGCTCAGCGTCTGCGCGTGTGGGGCAGCGCACGACCAGTTGATTGGTCGCTTCGTTGGAAGTCACCTGATAATCCGGAAGAGGATATTCCTTACCCTTGCTGTTGCGGAAGCTTTTGAGGAACTGGTTGTCGATCATCTTCTGGAGCTTGTCCGGCGTGTGGTACTTGGTGAAATAGAACAGCTTTGCGTCTGTTTCGTCCTCGCTGACCACACTTTCAATGATCTCCGGGGGCTTTTTGTATTCATCCGGAACCGGGTTGTCCACATCAGGTATCTGCCGTACCTCGCTGAGCTCCCTGAGTATGTTCCTGGACTCGAGCTCGGTCGGTTTTTCGGCAAAAAAGTCCCCGCACCCGGACAGTGCTGTGCACAGAACAAGCGCAACCGCCAGTGCAGTGCCTTGCCCAAAATGCCCGGAGAATCTACCCACAATAGAATTGGAAGTTTTACCCATAGTCACGACATTTAACCTTATAGCTTTTACATCGGCAAATGTCAATTCATCTCTGCAATCTAAGACGGAGACTATCAGGTCCGATTGTCAAAAAAAACCGTCAATATGGAATATCTTACGGCCCGCAGTTCCAACAGCGGCCAAATGTGCCGAATTCGGATGAAATATAATTGCCCGGGTGGATTTGCGTATGATCGCGGCAGATATCAGCGCATAAAAAAAGACCTTTCGGCCTCACCTTACAATTATGACTGACTCACGCCAGTAGTATCAATTTTTCAGCTCGTCGCTTTGTTGCAGTCCCGCAATCGTGGGGTAAAATGTTGGCCACCGTTCAAGTACCGGCGGTGACTTGTTTGCGTATTCATAAACCGGTTTCAAAACAGAACTTAAGCGTGGATCTGGTAATACTGGCATTTTTACCCCCATTCAAAAACAGATAACAAAAACTCGTAATCCGTTTAACTTCTCGGCGGCCCGCGGCCCAACTCGACCACGTCGCCCTGTCCTGCATTTTCTCTTGGTACAACCATTTTCGTCTCCCGACTTCACTGTAAAGAATAACAGACAAAACAGTTTTATTCAAGAAATTATTAAGCATTTATTAAGACAAGTGCCGCTTTTAGCACATAAATGCAATTGCATACCTGATTGCACAACTATTATCGGACGAAATTACACAAAAATCTCAAAGCCATACTTTTTTTATCCGCCCTCCTGCCACTTTTTTACTATGTAGGCGAAACTCAGGCCGTATAATAACCCGGCGCAGAATGGAATGGAGACATCATGACCGGGAACGACATAAAAAGAGCAGCGGTGAAACTGACTGGCCGTATTCAGGGCGTTGGCTGCAGGCCTTTCATTTACCGTCTCGCGACAAAGTACGACCTCACCGGTACGGTACTGAACGACACCACGGGAGTGCGGATAGAAATCCAGGGCCCAGGCACAGCGGTAAAACTGTTTCTGGCAGACCTGCAGGACCCTGCCAAGCTGCCCCCGCTGATGAGTATAGCGAACCTCAAGCTGGAAAAACTCAGCCTGAAACCTGACGAAACCACCTTTACAATACTGAAAAGCGACTCTGCGGGCACACCGACGTCGCAGGTAACCGTCGACAGCGCGACCTGCGCAGACTGCCTCCGTGAACTCGAGGATCGGGACGACTTCAGATACCACTATCCGTTCATTAACTGCACCAATTGCGGCCCCCGTTACAGCATAATAAAGAGCATCCCATACGATCGACCCAACACCACCATGAACCAGTTCGAGATGTGCCCGGCCTGCCGAAAACAGTATGAGGATCCCACCGACCGCCGGTTCCACGCCCAGCCGGTCGCCTGCCCAGCCTGCGGGCCGCACATCTGGCTGACTGATGCTGAAAACAACGTCCTTACCGAGGGCACAGAAGGGACCATCGAGCGGACAGCGGCTATGCTTCGCGAAGGTAAGATACTGGCAATAAAGGGCTTAGGTGGCTTTCATCTAGCCTGCGATGCGACAAACGAGCAGGCGGTAAAAATGCTCCGCCGGCGAAAACAGCGCGAAGCCAAACCCTTCGCAATGATGGCAGCGGATCTGGAAACCATACAAAAAT
The DNA here is from genome assembly GCF_002007645.1 of Anaerohalosphaera lusitana. GTDB lineage: Bacteria > Planctomycetota > Phycisphaerae > Sedimentisphaerales > Anaerohalosphaeraceae > Anaerohalosphaera > Anaerohalosphaera lusitana. The sequence goes on along the minus strand of NZ_CP019791.1, from coordinate 765,260 downwards.
ACGCAGAGATCGCTGCCGAAGCTCAGCAATTGCTAAATTCTCCCGAGAGCCCGATCGTTCTGCTGCCGCGAAAGGTGGACACCGACATCGCACCATCCATCGCGACCGGCACCAACACACTAGGCTTCATGCTGCCCTATACGCCGCTGCACCACATGCTTTTCGCCCAGCCAGGCATCGAGGTACTCGTGATAACCAGCGCGAACATCTCAGACGAGCCGCTGATCTGCGAAAACAAGGTGGCGCTGTCAAAACTGGGCGGGATCGCTGACGCTTTTCTAATGCACAACCGCGATATCTACCGCCAGGTCGATGACTCAGTCGTTCATCTCATCGGCCCCAACCCCGCAATGCTCCGCTGCTCGCGAGGCTATGCGCCTGCACCCTTCCCAGCCCCCACATCTCTTGAAAAGGACATATTCGCTGCCGGGGCGGACATGAAAAACACATTCTGTTTCGCAAAAGGCTCGCAGCTCATCCTCAGTGAACACGTGGGCGACCTCAAGGACGCACTCGTCTACAAACACTACCGCAAAAGCGTCAAACATCTCCAGCAGCTTTACGACGTGAAGCCGGAAATAATCGCCCACGACCTGCACCCAGGCTATTTCTCCACCCAATACGCTCTGTCAATGCTAGACGTGCAATGCATACCCGTCCAGCACCACTGGGCACATATCGCCTCGGTCCTCGCGGAATTCGGCCATCCAGGCGAAGTAATAGGCATAGTCGCTGACGGCACGGGCCTGGGAACCGACAATGCGATCTGGGGCGGTGAATGCCTGATCGCCTCGCTGACCGGCTTCAAAAGGTTCGGCCATCTCGAATACTTTCCCCTGCCGGGCGGCGATGCAGCGTCAAAAGAACCGATCCGCCCAATACTCGGCCTGCTTAGTCTGATCGATCCGATCGACCATATCCCAGAAAAGTATAATGACATCCTGACGCGCATCGAGCCGGACGAAGAAAAGATCTCGACCATCCTGACACAGATAGATTCCTCGTTAAACACAGTACCTACCTCCAGTACCGGCCGACTCTTCGACGCTGTCGCGGCCCTGGCGGGTCTTGGCAGCTACAACCGATTTGAGGCACAACTGCCGATGGCACTGGAAGCTGCGATCGACACACATAATCAGAAATACTATGATTTCAGCCTGAAGCAGGCCCCGAACGGAACCTTCCAGATCGATCTGCGTAAAACCATTGAAGAGATTGCATCGGACAGTGCCAAAATGGTAGAATGCCCTGAGATTGCTGCCAGGTTCCACAACTTCCTTGCTCAGGCCTGGCTCGAAATGGCACTAAAGGCCCGGGAAGAAACAGATATAAATACAGCAGCGTTGAGCGGCGGGGTATTTTGTAATCGTTATCTTGCAAACAGAACGATTACCTTGTTGAAAGATAACGGTTTTTCTGTATTATTTAAGAAGCGCATCCCGGCGAACGATGGAGGCATAGCCCTGGGCCAGGCAGCCATCGCAGCCGCTTTGCAGGAACAATGATCTTATAGGAATTAGTTTATGTGTTTAGCTGTACCTGCTCGAATCATCGAACTCGAAGACGACAAAGCCGTCGCAGACGCGATGGGAAACAAATGGAACGTCAGAACAACCCTCATCCCCGATCTGAAAGTAGGCGATTTCGTTCTCGTTCACGCCGGCTTCGCTATCTCGACTCTTGACGAAAAGGAAGCCCGCGAGACATGGGATCTCTTCAAAGAGATCGAAGAATTCGACGACAATTCAAATAGAGTTTCAGGTTGATTTTCTATGCTGCGAAGAATCCTTAAAGCCCAGAACCTAATGGACTGCGCCTGTCGCAAGCTCGGCAGGCAGCTCAATATAATGGAAGTCTGCGGAACACACACCGTCTCGATCTTTCGAAACGGCATCAGACCGACACTTCCCAAATCGCTAAAACTTCTCTCAGGACCGGGCTGCCCCGTCTGCGTGACTGACCAGGGCTACATCGATGTCACCGTCGAGCTTGCCAAACGCGATGACGTGATCCTCGCCACCTACGGCGATATGATCCGTGTGCCGGGCAAGAGCGGATCGCTCGAACAGCTCAACCGGTCCAACGTCAAGGTTGTCATGAGCAGCGACGAAGCCTTGAATCTCGCAAGAGAGAACAAAGACAAGACAGTTGTCTTCGTCGCGGTCGGATTCGAGACGACAACCCCGGCGACCGCTGTTGCAGTTGGGCAGGCGGCCGACGAGAACCTCGAAAACTTCACCGTCCTCAGCGGCCACAAACTCGTCATCCCTGCAATGAAGGCACTGCTCACCGACAAGAACAACAAGATCGACGCCTTCCTCTGCCCCGGCCATGTCAGCGTGATCATCGGCTCCGATGCTTACAAGACGGTCTTGGACGATTTCGACGTCCCGTGCGTCGTCGCAGGTTTCGAACCGATGCAGGTAATCGAAGGCATCGGCGAGATATGCCGTCAGATCTACAAGGACGACATCAAAGTCGAATCCATTTATCATGCCGCTGTCAAACCCGAGGGCAACCCCACCGCTCAGAAAATAATCGACCAGTACTTCGAAGCATTCGACGGTCCCTGGCGCGGACTGGGCAACATACCGGGCGGCACATTGCGACTAAAAGAAGAGTATGCACAATTCGACGCGTTCAAGCGTTTCGGCATCGACCAGGTGCCAACCGAAGAACTCAACGGATGTAAATGCGGGGAAGTACTGTGCGGCCTGATCGACCCGCCTCAGTGCCCCAAGTTCGAGAACACCTGCACACCGGATACACCCATCGGCCCCTGCATGGTCTCCAGCGAAGGAGCGTGCTCGGCATGGTACAAGTACGGCAGAAGAAGACGTAGAAGGAGAAAGCAAGCCTAAATGAGTATCGAACACACCGAAAAGATCCTGCTCGCACACGGCGGAGGCGGAAGACTTACAACCAGTCTGATCGAAAATGCCATACTGCCCAAATTTCAGAACCCCGAACTCGCACAATTGGCCGATTCGGCGGACATAAAGCTGGACGCATCCGAGGTCCTTTTCACCACGGACAGCTTCGTGGTTAAACCGTTGTTTTTCAACGGCGGCGACATAGGCAAGCTCGCGATCTGCGGAACGGTTAACGATCTGGCGGTCGCGGGAGCGAAGCCCGTAGCACTGAGCCTGTCGCTGATCATCGAAGAAGGCTTCGAATTCGACACGCTCGAAAAGATCCTCGCAAGTGCATCGCAGACAGCACGCCAGGCGGATGTGCCCATCGTAACGGGCGACACGAAGGTTGTCGAAAAGGGCGCGGCCGACGGCATTTTCATCAATACAGCAGGGATAGGCACCAAATACAAACAGACAAATCTGTCCTTCGACCGCATACTGCCCGGCGACAGGATCATCATCAACGGCAACATCGGCGATCACGGCATGACCATCATGTCGCAGCGCGAAGGCATAAAATTCAAGAGTCGGCTCAAAAGCGACTGCGCACCGCTGGCTGATCTGACCCGAACGATACTCGAAACCGGCGCGGACGTGAAATTCATGCGCGACCCCACGCGAGGTGGTGTAGCGGCGACCACAAACGAGGTCGCACAGTCCGCGGGCTGCAATATAGAACTTATCGAAACCGCCCTGCCGATCGATTCGTCTGTTCGCGCTGCAGCGGACATGCTAGGCTTCGACCTGCTCAACATCGCCAACGAAGGCAAGGTCGTCGTCATCGCAAGCGAAGCTTCCGCCGACAAGGTTGTGAATGCAATGCAGCAGCATCCGCTGGGTAAAGACGCCGCGATAATCGGCTCGATCGCGGACCGCGACGACGACCCCATCGTAGAATTGCTCACCACCATCGGCGGCAGAAGGATCGTTCAGATGCCCTACGGCCGAGAACTCCCGAGGATCTGCTGATGCACGAAACCGCCGTCGCAAAAAGCATCTTCGATTCCATCGTCGAACAGGCCAAACAGCACAACAAAAAGCCTGTCCGCGCGGTTGTATCGTGCGGACAGTTCAACGCGCTCAACGACGAGGTGCTGACATTCGCCTTCGAAACGATCGCACAGGACAGTGTATGCGAAGGCATGAAGCTCGAAGTTAAGCACATCCCGCTAAAGGCATCCTGCAAAAAATGCGGTACAACGTTCGACTTCGACATGTACTCGCCGCTCTGCCCCGAATGCGAAAGTGTCGAGTTCGACTTTTCCGAGGACGCACCCCTGCTGCTTGAAGAGATCGAACTTGCCGACGATGAAAATTCCGACTGACTTATAAAAACATAACCGGGCACATACAATGAAAATAAATCTCAACAAAAGAATCCTCGACAAAAACGAACAGTGGGCCCAGCTCAATCAGAAATTCTTCGAAGAGAACGGCGTAACGTGTGTAAATGTCATTTCCTCGCCGGGCTCGGGCAAAACGACCACGCTGTCACGGACGATCACTGACCTCAACAGTGAGCTGACCATCGGCGTCATCGAAGGCGACATCAAGACCGACACGGACGCGCAGAAGATCCGCCAGACAGGCGCAGCCGCGGTACAGGTCGAAACGCAGGGCGCGTGCCACCTCTCCGCCCAGCAGGTCAGCAACGCCCTGGCCGAGATCAAGGCAGGCGAGCTGGATCTCGTATTCATCGAGAACGTGGGCAACCTCGTGTGTCCCACCTCTTTCGAGCTCGGCGAAAAGGCCCGCGTCATAATCCTCTCCGTACCCGAGGGCGACGACAAGCCGATCAAGTATCCCAACTCCTTCGCAACCGCCGACGCAGTCCTTATCAACAAGATCGACCTCGTGGAACACATAGACTTTGACACCGAACGCGTCGAAAAAGACATAAAGACAGTCAACCCAGGCGCAGCCATCTTCCACATCTCCGCGCGAACGGGCGAGGGCATGCAGGCCTGGTACGAATGGCTGCAAGAGGTCCGCAAGGCGTAGCATAAGACTTTGACAATTCATTTTTCGGAGGCCATTATGAAGCTGAACCTGATCGTTGTTCCGGTACTGGTAGTCGTTGCACTTTTGACCGGCTGCAGTAATTCGCAAACCTCAAACGAACGAACTTTCGGCGAAGACGTGGCATTCCTTAAGGACCACACCGAAACGGTCGTCCTCAGCGACTCCACGGGCCAGGCAAAGATCGCGATCGTCCCGGCATATCAGGGCCGCGTCATGACAAGCACGGCAGGCGGAGACAACGGAGCAAGTTACGGCTTCTTGAAATACGACCTTATCGCATCGGGCGAGACCAAGCCGCACATCAATCCCTACGGAGGTGAGGATCGCTTCTGGCTCGGGCCCGAGGGCGGCCAGTACTCAATCTTCTTCGAGCCGGGCGACCCCTTCGACCTCGAACACTGGCAGACGCCCGCTTTTATTGATACTGAAAAATATGAAGTGGCCGTGCGAAAGGATAACAGCGTAACGTTTATTGAAAGCGCCGAACTGACCAACTACTCCGGAACCAGTTTTGAATTCGGAGTCTTTCGTCAGATCAGCCTCATCGAACGGCCCCTGGTTACGGATTTTCTCGGCATTGCGATTCCCGACTCACTCGATGTCGTGGCGTTCCAGTCCAGCAACATGCTAACAAACCAGAGTTCGACCGAGTGGACGAAAAAGGACGGCCTGCTTTCCATCTGGATACTCGGCATGTTCAAGCACGGGCCGAAAACAACCGTCGTCGCACCCTTCCATCCAGGCAGCAAAGACAAACTCGGCCCCATCGTTAACGATGCCTATTTCGGCAAAGTACCCAATGACCGCCTCACCATTAAGGACGGCACCGTATTCTTCCTTGCAGATGGACAGTACCGCTCCAAGATCGGCCTTAACCCGATGCGCGCAAAGCCCGTAGTAGGAAGCTATGATCCCGATCGCAAAGTACTCACAATAGTACAGTACACCAAACCCGCCGGCGCGACCGATTATGTCAACTCCATGTGGGAAATCCAGGAACAACCATACGGGGGCGATGCGGTAAACGCATACAACGACGGACCGGCCGAACCAGGCGCCGAGCCGTTTGGACCATTTTACGAGCTCGAGACCTCGAGCCCAGCGGCCGCACTTGCGCCGAACGAGTCTCTTTCACACACCCACCGGACGTTCCACATCACAGGCCCGGAAAATGATCTCGACCCCATCGCCCGCGCGATACTCGGCGTCTCGCTCGAACAGATAAAAAACGCGATCTAGCTGCGCGGTATCAGCACAACTGATATTCGCTATCAGCATCTTAACTTGCATTTTCGCGACGGCATGTTATACTACCCGTCTATTATCCGGCCGACGTCCGCGCCGCGACCGCGGCTTTGCGTTTGACGAAACCGGGAAAATTACAACGTGAACACGAAAACATTAGGAGTTACAAATGGATCATTTCCGTTATAAGGACGGCAGACTTTACGCCGAGGGCGTAGACGTATCAAAGATCGCCGAAGCTGTAGGCACGCCAGCCTATATCTACAGCAAGGCCACTTTCCTGGACCACCTGAAAAAGGTTCAGGAGGCGTATTCCGAGCTCGATACCACGATCTGCTATTCGATCAAGGCCTGCAGCAACATTAACATTCTCAAGTTCCTCGCACAGGCAGGCAGCGGTTTCGATATCGTCTCCGGCGGCGAGCTCTTCCGCGCACAGCAGGCAGGCGCAGACACGACAAAGATCGTCTACGCGGGCGTGGGCAAAACCGACCAGGAGATCGTCGATGCGATGAACGCCCCGATCGGCTATTTCAATATCGAGTCCGAAATGGAACTCGAAAACCTGATCAAGCTCGCAAGGGAACACGACAAGAATCCAAAGGCCGCACTGCGTGTCAACCCCGACGTCGACCCCAAGACGCACACCTACACCACCACCGGCAAAAAGGAAAGCAAGTTCGGCGTGGACATCGAACGTGCCCGCCGCGTCTTCGAAGAGTACGGCAAGAACGGTCAGGTCGATCTCTGTGCGATCCACGTCCACCTCGGCTCGGCAGGCAAAACAGTTGAACCGTACGTTGAGGCACTCGAGAAAACCCTCAAGCTCATCGACGATCTGCGTGCCGACGGCCACACCATTGAAGCCATCGACCTTGGCGGCGGATACGGAGCGGACTACGAAACGAACACCGCACCCGCAGCAGCGAATTACGCAGCGGCGATCGTCCCGATGCTCAAGGGCAAGAACCTCAAGCTGATCCTCGAACCAGGTGCATCCGTTGCGGCAAACTCAGCCATCATGCTCACGAAGGTGTTGTACCTGAAAAAGGGCGGCAAGAAAAAGTTCGTCATCGTAGACGCCGGCATGAACGACCTGATCCGTCCGCCGCTGTACGGCTCGTTCCACTTTATCTGGCCCGCAGTCGTCGAGGACAAATTCATGCCCGGCAAGCGTCAGAAGGATATGAACATCGACGGCAGCGAAATCGTCGACATCGTCGGCCCGATCTGCGAGGGCTCCGACTTCCTCGCACAGGGCAGATCACTCGCACCCGTCCAGCGGGGCGACCTGATCTCCGTCTTCACCGCAGGCGCATACGGCTACACCATGTCAAGCAACTACAACTCGCGCCCGATGCTGCCCGAAGTGCTCGTAGACGGCGACACCTTCACAACGATCAGAAAACGCCAGACCTACAGCGACCTGATAGCACTGGAAAAGGTATAATAGTAAACTAAAAAATACCGACCAGACGGTCTGATAAAGACTGAGACCATACAAAAGGCCCTTCGCCCACCAGGACGAGGGGCCTTTTTCTATTATCAAATCAATGGCTGTATATTTATTTATCCAGAATACGAATTTTTACTTGAGTTTCCATCTAAAGCCAGTATACTATAGACGCAAACCACAATAGTTAATTGGAAGAGGGGAATCATGAACGCGAAATTGCTGACATACGTTTGCACTCTCATGTTAACCATCTGCACTTGTCAGGTTTACGGCAAAACTTTTAACGAATGGGCACAGGAGGAAAACCTCTCTGGCAATGAAACGCAAATAGATGCATACAGAAAATCGATCACTTCGCTGGAAGGGTTAGCAAACAATTTCCCCCACCTGCAGGAACTCATGCTTCATAGAAATTACCTAAGCAGCCTTTATGCGGGTGATTTCTATGGACTGAGCAATCTCGAAGAGCTGCACCTTGGCTCGAATCAGATTTCCAGCATTGAGGATGGGTCTTTTCAGGACTTGCATAATCTGCGATCTCTCACGCTCAGCAGCAACCCCCTCACGGAAGTAAGATCCAGCCAGTTTATCGGTCTAAGTAACCTGCAAACACTCAAGCTTAGTGAAAACCAAATAACTAATATAGGCGCTCGAAATTTCCAGCCACTAACGAATCTGCGTTCTCTTTCACTCGGCCACAATAATATAAGCAGCATTTCTGCAGATGCATTTGCAGGACCAAGCCACCTCATAAGCCTTTATCTTGGTTTCAATCAGCTAAACCGTATCGAATCTGATTATTTGCAAGACCTTAGCAGCCTGCAGGATCTGGATTTTCGCAATAATAATATTTCCAGTATCGAGCCAGGAGCCTTCAGCGGGCTCGATATTCTTGCCAGACTTTACTTGACCAACAACGACATAACCAGCATTGACGGCACTGGTTTCCAAAACCTTGACCACTTGCATACACTTGAGCTAGCCAATAATCAACTCAGCGAAATTGGCAGAACTACTTTTGCCGCACCCCGCAGCCTGCAGACACTGAATCTGGCCGGCAATCAAATCAACCGAATCGCGGATGAGGCATTTTCCAATTCACGATATCTCAAGGAACTCAACTTGGATAGGAACAACATTGAAACGCTAAATCTGCGAAAGGCCAATCTTTCATCCCTGGAACGATTCAGCATAGATTTAAATCCGATCGATACGGTGATACTCTCAGAAATAATCATCGGTCAACAAGGTTTTAATGCTCTTATGATTGGCAGCGATACGTATAGCTGGTTTTCAGGACTGGACCGTTTAGATGCAATCAACCTTATGAACTTTAACAAAACAGATTTTTCGTCAGTCCTGAACTTGTCTGCCATGTACGGAATGGACTCACTCGAAGCAGTGAGTTTTGCAAATACCTCTAACCTGAGTGGCCGTGAAGTAGCGGATCTGGCTGTTAATCTCGATTCGCTCAACTGGCTCGATGTCACCGGCCCATGGGATACATGGTCGGTGGATGTACAGGCGGATCTGCTCGCATGGGACGCTGTCGAAGGTCATGAACTCATCACCCCTGAACCAGCCACTGTCGCCTTGCTCACCCTCGGTTCCCTCGCCCTGATAAGACGCAAATGCTCGGCCAGGTAAACGTCCGCCTTCTCACACTAAACCTCAAGCCCCTTCGCCCATTAGGACGAGGGGCCTTTTAACCGCGCCGAACCCGTCAAAACTTCGGTTTTTAAACCGGATTTAACCTTTCCCAATCTCCACGCATCCGGTATGGTATAGTCATGCTGCGACTGGTGAAAAGAATCTACGCCTTTGCATGGAGGACCTTTCGGCGATACGGACCGGCGTTTTTGGCGGGGCTGGCGTTCGCTCTGCTTGCCTTTATCGGCATAAACGCTGCCGCCAAACCGACCTCCGCTTCCGAATACTGCGGTACACGCTGTCACGAAATGAAGGTCAGCTACCGCACGTGGGAGCTTTCCACCCACGGCACGAACGAGTTGGGCATCGAGGTGGACTGCATCGAGTGCCACCTGCCGCCCAAAGAAAAATACTTCACGCACATGACCGCAAAGGCCTACGCGGGCGCCAAGGATTTCTACATGCACTACTTCGGCCCGGAATACGACCGCGAGGAGATCCGCCGGAAGGTCCTCGAACACATGCCCGACAGCCGATGCACCTACTGCCACGACGACCTGCTGACCAGACCATCCAGCTCGGCCGCTCTCAAGGCCCACAAGACCGCGATCAACAACCCCGACGATCCTGAAAACCGCTGCGTCGCCTGCCATGAAAGCGTCGGCCACGAACGAAAACGGAAACTGTTCTCACCATAATCTGAAAGGGAACCGTTATGCTCTCAACAAAATACATCGCAATCGCATGCTGCTCCATCGTTGCTGTCGCCGCAGTCGTCGGTTTTGCCGCCGATGATGAAGAAGAAAAGACCTACGCACCGCCGGACCCGAAGCTCAAGTCATTCCGCATAGAGCGGGACGTATCCGAAGACGCCCGCGAGTGCATCACCTGTCATGCAGACGAGAGCCGAGGCATAGTCGCCGACTGGGCCGAGAGCCGACACGCACACGCAAACATCACCTGCCTCGACTGCCACCAGGCCGGCGCTGCCGACGAAGACATCAGCCAGAGCCATTTCGAACACGACAAAACCGCCATCAGCCCCATCGTCAGCCCGAAAGACTGCTCGCGATGCCACCCTGCCGAAGCGGCTGAGTACAGCAAGAGCAAGCACGCCAATACGCTCGAGATCATCTGGAAGTTCGACCCGTGGCTCAACGCCGGCATGAACAACTCGATCGAACGATCCACCGGCTGCGAGCACTGCCACGGCAGCGTCGTCAAGATGCAAAAGGACGGCACGTTCGATCCCGAAACCTGGCCAAACGTCGGCGTAGGAAGGGTTAATCCCGACGGCAGCAAGGGAAGCTGTTCGAGCTGTCACACCCGGCATCTATTCTCTGTCTCAGAATCCCGCAAACCCGAAGCATGCGGCCAGTGTCATCTCGGCCCCGACCACCCGCAGATCGAGATATATGAAGAATCCAAACACGGCGCGATCTATCACGCCCAGGGCGACGAATGGAACTGGGACTCTGCGCCGGGCACATGGACGCCGGGCGTGGACTACCGCGCACCGACCTGTTCGACATGTCACATGTCAGGCGTCAACGGCGTGGCCACAACGCACGATGTAACCGAACGTCTCGCATGGGAATCGCAGGCCCCGCTCACCATCCGACCGAGCGAATTCAAGCCCTTCCCTTCCAAAACGAACTGGAAAACCGAACGAGAGAAAATGAAAAATGTCTGCCTGGCCTGCCATTCGCAGACCTGGACGGACGGCCATTTCGACCGCTATGACAAAGCAATCGAAAACTACAACGAGGTCTATTACAAACCGGCCAAGAAGATGATAGACCAGCTCTACGCAAAGAAGCTGCTGGACGACGAAAAGCCGCTGGACCAGGAACTGGAATTCGACATGTACGAATTCTGGCACCACGAGGGGCGACGGGCTCGCTTCGGTGCGGCGATGATGGCGCCGGACTACGCATGGTGGCACGGCTTCTACGAACTAAAACAGCGATACATGGAAATAGAACGTCAGTACGACCATCTGATGAAAACAGGCGAACCCGCAAAGGTGCACGAGGTCCCCGGCGCCACAGGCAGCACCGAGAAGCCGGCCTTCATGCGAGAAGATTAGTACGCCTCCCCCTGCAGCAGTAAAATCCGCGTTCCAGCTCCGGCACATAAAACCGGAAGCTGGACGCGGTTAAAATCATTACGAAATCTCGTCGATCCCGATCTTGCCCAACGCCGCCAGCGCGACCTTGACATTACCGAACGGCGCACTTACGGCAAAACCGTCGACGCAGTGACCCATCGCTTCGATCATCTCGCGTGCGATCTCAACGCCGAGCCGCTTGCCTTCTTCACGTGTTTTCGCCTTGCTCATCCGCTCCAGCAGTGCGTCAGGCACAACAACGCCCGGCACCTCGTTCGCCATGAATTCGGCGTTCTTGTAGCTCGTGAACGGCCAGATACCCGCGATGATCGGTATCTTGTGATCCTTCACGGCTTCCATGAACGCGAACAGCATCTCCGTATCAAACACCGGCTGAGTGATCGCGTACTCAGCGCCGGCGTCAACCTTTGCCTTGAACCGATCGATCTCGCGTTTCATCTCACTCGCTACCGGATTCGCACCGACGCCCACCGTCATGCTCAGCGTGCCCTTGAGCTCATTGCCCGCAACGTCGAGCCCGCGATTGAGATTGTGCACGACCGAAGTGAGTGCGATCGCATCCAGATCGAAGACTGCCGTCGCATTCGGATATTCGCCCAGCTTGGGCGGGTCACCTGTCACCAGCAGCAGATTGCGAACACCCAACAGATGCGCCCCAAGCATATCCGACTGCATCCCGATCACGTTCCGGTCCCGGCAGCAAACGTGCAGTATCGCCTCGATGTCGGCATGCTCCTGTATCTTCGCCGCAGCCACCAGGGGAGAAAGCCTGGAACTGGCCCGAGGCCCGTCCGGTATGTTTATCGCATCGATACCGTACCGCTCGCAAAGCTCGACCTTTTCGAGCATCTTGCTCACGTCAACACCGCGAGGCGGCGTCAGCTCGACACATGTGATCTGCTGCCCCCGCGCAAGTTTCGCCCCGAGCTTTGAACGGTGCATCAGCGGCACGGGCTCCTGCCCGACAGCTTCGGCCTTCTTGTGTACCTCCACCCGCCTTTCAGGCTCGGTGACCATCGCCTTGTCGACGGCTTTTACCGCCTTGGCGATTTCGCGAATATGTGCCGGCGTAGTACCGCAACATCCGCCGATTATCCGCGCACCGTTCTCAAAGAAACGCTTGGCGTACTCGGACATATATTCCGGCGTAGACATGTACATCGTCCGGCCGTCTATTTCCTTGGGCATACCCGCGTTGGGTACGATGCTGATCGGCTTGTCTGTCACTTCGCGGATAGCCTGAAGACCGGCAAGCATCCCCACTGGGCCTACCGCACAGTTGAGCCCGACCGCCGTGACCGCATCCATCTCAGCTATCTGCCCGACGGCCTCATCGATCGCCTTGCCGTACACAGTCTTGTTAAGCTCACTGACCGCGATCTGCGCGACGATCGCAAGATCGCAAACACTTGCCGCAGCCTCAACAGCAACCGCCAGCTCATCCGGATTTGAAAACGTCTCCAGCATGAGAAAATCGGCACCAGCATCAGCCAGCGCCTTCGCCTGCTGCGCGAAAATACCGCGGATCTCATCGACCGAATCTGGGCCAAAATCTACTATTTCCCTGCCCAGCGGACCGATCGAACCTGCAACGAGCACTTCGTGCTCTTGGGCAATTTCCTTCGCGATCTCAACGCCTGCCTTGTTTATAGCTTCAACACTGTCGACCAGGCCGAATTTGCCCAGCTTGTAGGCATTCGCACCGAACGTGTTGGTCTCGACAAAATCACAACCAGCCTCGATATACTCGGCATGCACGCTCTTGATAAGCTCACGTTTGGTCAGATTCAGCTCATCGAAACATGTGTTTACAAAAACCCCCCGCTGATAAAGCATGGTACCCATTGCACCATCGCCTATCATAACTCTTTGCTGTAAAATGTTTTGCAGTTCTTCTTTTAGCATACATCCATCCAATTTAACAGCAGTTACATTATATACCAATATCGCAGTGGAACAGTCTGCGAAATAGAAAAAATCCTCCAGCCCCGCGGCCCCCGCGAAAATACTGGGGCATTGCCCCAGCAGTATTGTGCAAATTAACAGCAAAATCGGGTTATTACAAGCAATTTTGCCAAATAGAGCCGGAAAAACACACCTATCCCGACCTATTCATCCATAAAATGGCCGTCATTGACCTTTTAACCGACCTGAACCATGAAAAACCTTGCAAATATGTCCTTCAGCACTATACTTGCCAGACGAATCTATATATTACTGTTCATTAAGGGTATCTCCTCATGGCAGATAAGAAAAAAGAAACGGATGTCAAAAAAGTACGTGAGCTCGTCGAGATGATGAAGGAAAATGACCTCGTTGAGATAGAGATCGTCGACGGCGAAAACAAAATACTGCTGAAAAGACCCCAGCCGACCCAGCCGGTCGTCAACCAGGTACCAATGCCCGCCGCACCAGCCGCGCCGCAGGCACCCGCTCCCCAGGCCGCTGCACCAGCACCTGCACAGGCAGAAGCCGCACCGGCCCAGGACGAAGGACTCGACGAGATTATTGCTCCCATGGTCGGCACTTTCTACACGGCCCCGAGCCCCGACTCGGATCCTTACGTCAAGGTGGGCTCCAAGGTCGATCCTGACACAGTCGTCTGCATCGTCGAAGCCATGAAAGTTATGAACGAGATCAAGGCCGAGACGACAGGCACCATCGTGGAAGTACTCCGCAAAGCAGGAGAAGCTGTCGAATACGGCCAGCCGCTCTTCAAGGTCAAACCCGACTAAGAGGCCGTTGCAGTTCCACGGACTATATCAAAAAAATACACTAAACAGGTGTGATCTATGTTTTCAAGAATACTCATTGCAAACAGGGGCGAAATAGCACTCCGGATCATTCGGGCGTGCAAGGAGCTCGGTGTCCAGTCAGTCGCGGTATATTCCGAAGCTGACAAAGACGCTCCTTACTTAAAACTCGCCGACGAAGCAGTCTGCGTTGGCCCGGCCAACGCACTGGAAAGCTATCTCAACATCCCGCGCATCATCAGCGCCGCCGAAATCACGGACGTCGAAGCGATCCACCCAGGCTACGGTTTCCTCGCCGAAAACGACCACTTCGCCGAAGTATGCGAAGATTGCGGGATCGGTTTCATAGGCCCGTCTGCCGAATCCATGCGGATGCTCGGTGACAAGGTCGCCGCCCGCGAGATCGCAAAGAAGGCACACGTCAAAACCGTACCCGGATCAGAAGGCGAGATCAAAGACGAAAACGAAGCCATCAAGCTCGCCAACAAGATCGGCTACCCGATCATCCTCAAGGCGGCGGCAGGCGGCGGCGGTCGAGGCATGCGTGTCGTACATAACGACATCTCCATGCGTACAGCTTTTCAGTCCGCAAAAGCCGAAGCCGAAGCGTCCTTCAGCAACGGTAAGATCTTCATCGAAAAATTTATCGTTCAGCCTCGCCATGTCGAGGTTCAGGTCGTCGCAGATAAGGCCGGCAACGCTCTGCATTTCTTCGAAAGGGACTGCACCGTTCAGCGGCGCCATCAGAAGCTGATCGAAGAAGCGCCCTGCCCCGTTCTCGATGACAAGCTCCGCGAGGATCTCTGCAAGGCCGCTATCAAAGTCGTCAAACAGACCGAGTACGCAGGCGCAGCTACAGTCGAGTTCCTGCTGGACAAGGATAAGAACTTCTACTTCATCGAAGTCAACACCCGTATTCAGGTTGAGCACCCTGTCACCGAGATGGTCACCAACCAGGACCTGATCAAGTGGCAGCTTAAGGTCGCCTCCGGCCAGACACTCGACATCCGCCAGAAAGACATCAAGCTGCAAGGCTCTGCCATCGAGTGCCGTATCAACGCAGAGGACCCCGACCGAAACTTCGCCCCATCACCAGGCAGGATCGAAACGTTCATTCCGCCGGGAGGCCCGGGCGTTCGAAACGACACGTATCTGCACCAGGGCATGATGATCTCACCATACTACGATTCGATGGTCTGTAAGTTGATCGTACATCAGAACACACGCGCCGAGACTATCTCAACCATGACTCGTGCCCTCGATGAATTTGTAGTCGATCCTATAAAGACGACCATCCCGCTTTGTCGCGAGATCATCAACCACAGATTGTTTTCCAAAAACGACTTCGACACAAGCTTCATCGAAAAGCACATGCAATTGTAAGGATTGCCGTAAAAAATATCACCCGAAAGGGCGACGTATCCAATAATTCAAAGGCCCGTGTTTGAGCGATCGAACGCGGGCCTTTTGATTGCGTTGCAAACCACGCAAAAACCTATCCGATCATCAAGACAGCCGTTATTATCGCACCTTACCGAAAAAACCACACACAAGTTTTCCCGCTTTGCTCCGAACCCCCAAACAGATATCGACCGCCCTTAATACAGCTTGCTATTGCAGACATACGGCAATCGTTGGTATACTGGTTTATCTTTTTTACTCTTTAGGAGGGTTATTTATGAAGGTACAAGGGACATTATTATTTGCAGTACTGCTCATGGCTTCAACATGCCAAGCCTATGATTGGACGTTCAGCGGTTTACCAGCCACTGATGCAGGCTCGATTCGCAGTGCCGGCGACGTAAACGCTGACGGCTATGATGACATCATCATAGGCAATTACCAGCAGTCCTCCGCTATGGTGTTTTACGGAGGCCAGACACCGCTGTCTACAACTACACAGATCCAGAGCCCAGCAGGAGGCCAATTCGGCTACACTGTCTCGAGCGCAGGCGATGTAAACGGTGACGGCTATGACGACGTCATCATCGGTGCACGAAGCATAAGCAGAGCGTACATCTATTACGGCTCGGCGGACGGCATAAGCACATCAAATTACTGGCAGGCAACCGGCGTCGGCGGGCAGTATGTGAGCGGCGCAGGCGACATCAACAACGATGGCTACGACGATGTACTCATAAGTCATTTCACAAACCAACTTGTATATGTTTTCTATGGTTCTGAAAGCGGGCCCGTTGCAAACGCATCAAATCAAAACGCGGACGAAAGATTATACCAAGGCATAAACTATTTCGGCCTGCAGACCGCATGCGCAGGAGACGTCAACGCAGACGGCTATGATGACATCGTGATCGGATCACTTGGTAACAGGGCGTTCGTCTATTATGGCAGCAACACCGGAACAAGTTCAACCCCCTGGACGCATTTTATAGGCAACAACTTCGGCAGATCCGTATCGACCGCAGGCGACATGAACAGTGACGGCTATGATGATGTCATAATAGGTGCCGGCTACGGTTACGCCTATCTCTTCTATGGAAGCAGCTCAGGCGTGACAGGACCGGTTCAGACATTCCAGGGTAATAGCTACTTTGGAATGCGTGTTGCCGGTGGCGGCGATTATAACTACGACGGCTACGATGATATCGCCATCAGCGATTATAATTATGGTCGTATTTTCATCTTTTACGGAAACGATTCAGTACCCTCGAACAGCCTTGACAATTACGAAAGCGGCGGTTACCACCTAGGCTATGCACTTGCGTTCGGCGGCGATATTGACGGCGATGACGACTGCGAAATATTCGCTCAAAGTCATCCAAACTACAAATACAGTTACGGCTACTTCGGGTTCGAAGCCGATGCTGATTCCGACGGCGTCCCCGACAGGACCGACAATTGCATCGATACGCCCAACCCCTCACAGGCGGACCGAGACGGCGACGGCATGGGTGATGCGTGCGACAACAACTACAGCGGCGGTTCCGGCACTGTCGAAAATCCGTTCGTAATATTCGACGCATACGACCTGCTCACCCTGATGGAACGCGATTACGACTGGAACAAATCGTTCATACTGCTTCGCGACATCGATCTGTCCGGCTACACGCCCGAGTACGTCACGGGCATCGGCCGTTATATCGCACCAAGCGACCCTGCGAATCTGCCCTTCACCGGAACCTTCAACGGCGGAGACCATTCCATCAGCGGATTCGTCGCTGACTTCGGCGAGACAAGCAATGTGGCATTGTTCCCGTACCTTGCTTCGGGCAGTTTGATAACCGATCTGCACATCGAGAACTGCTCGCTTACTGTCAGCACCTCATCCTATCATGTCGGCATGCTCGTAGCTCTGATGTACGGCGGGACCGTTGAACAGTGTTCTGCAACCGGCATGATCACAGGCGGCAATCGAGTCGGCGGGCTGGTTGGCTACACTGCAGGCGATGCGTTCATAGATCAATGCATGACCGACGTGGACATCTACAACGCAAGCACAACAGGCGGCCTTGTCGGTTCTCATAACGCTTCCGCAGCGAACAGCTATGCAGTTGGCGAAGTGGCTGGGGCCAACATAGTCGGCGGACTTATCGGTTCAGCAACAAACAGCACTATCGAAAATTGCTTCTCCACCGGTGCGGTATCGGGCAGCAGCTACGTCGGCGGACTTGTCGGCTACTCTGTTCTCGAACAACCCAACACCGTCTCCGGCTGCTTCTGGGACACCGAATCCTCTGGACAGGAAATCAGCGGCGAAGGAACAGGCCTTACAAGCATCGAGATGGCTACGCTTTCGACATTCGTCTCGAACGGATACGATTTCGCAACGCCTATCTGGAAGTTCACCGCGAGGGACCTGCCCCGCCTGGCATGGCAGAATGATTATCCTGTCGGAGACCTCAACTTTGACTACCAGGTAAACCTGAGTGACCTTAGCATACTGGCCGAAAACTGGCTCACCGCAAATTAAATACTGCACAAGCACAGTTACGACAAAGGCCCGCGTCTGCGACTCAGACCGGGCCTTTTGCTTTTTATGCTCAGTCTCTTATCGGATTTCCAGCGCGACTACCGTCACATCATCCTTCTCGTAACCACTCTTAAGCTCTCGCATCCTCAGCTTGTCGAACTCCCCTACCAGGTCCTCCACCCCCAGCTTCAGAATATCCTTGAACTCGCTGCTCATTTCCATCTGCCCCTTCTCGTCCACCTCTCCAATCAAGGGCTCAGCCCCATCCGAATACATGAACAGCTTATCCCCCTTCGCGAGCTGCACAAGCTCCTGGCTGAATTCTCCCCCCTCAAACACACCCAGCAGGCCTCCCTTGCCCTCGAACATCACGGGCTCACAACCCGGACGTTTCAGTATCGGATACGGATGCCCCGCCCTGCAGTAACTCATCTGCAGCGTACGCATATTCAGCAGACCATAACAGCAGGTTGCAAACAGACATCCGCTCAACTGCTGCTCCGTCATCCTCTTGTTCAAATGCTGCATCACCTCAAGCGGGCCGAAGATCCTGTAATCGTTGCCCTTCGTCTCACGCATCACTATGGCTTGTTTCAGAAACATCGTAAGCAGCGCCGCCGGCATCGAATGCCCTACCGCATCCGCCAGGTAAAATCCAATATGCTGCTCATCGAGCCTCTGCACGTCATAAATATCACCGCTCACACAATCGGCAGGCTCAAACAAAGTCGCCCACCTGATATGCTCGGCATGCGGCAAACGCGAAGGCAGAAAATCCCTCTGAACCTGACCCGCCATCCGCAACTGCTGGGCTCGATCCTCCGCCGTCTCATCTACAACCGCCTTGCGATTCCTGGCAAGCATGCCCTTCATCGCCTTTGCATACGCCACATTACTTTCGATGCGCCCGATCAGTTCCGCAGCATCAAAATCCCTGACCTTCGTCGCCAGCTCGAATTCGTCCAGTGAAAATCCGATGGCGTCATTAACGAATATCGTCGCCACGCCTCTGCTCTCGAGACTTTTGATCACAAGTCCGACTTTCTCTCGCTGAGCAACGTTCATACCCCGCGTATCCAGTACGATCGTCCCCGGCCGACTGTCGCCCTCCAGGTAGTCAACTATCTTATCAACACTGGCACACCCCCAGCTCAAGCCGCCTGAATCAAGCAATTCACCGAGCTCCTTACCCGGGTCAGCCACTCCGCAAAATACAACATCACTTGTTGCCGTCTGTATTCCCAAAGCCTTAAGCAAATCCGTCTCTGACATCACAAGCCTCTATGATTTATCTGTCCTTCTTTTCTCAAATCTACCGCAGCACCATCTTGACCGCCACGGGATGTCCCTCTACATTCAGTCGAATTACTTCATCCCCGCTCACAAATATTTCCCAGTCCTCATTGCCTTCTGCAACCCTTCTCGGAACTCTCATGTCGAACGTATCTGTCGGCGAACTCGCTACCATAGGCAAAACCAGCCCGCAAGTAACATTGAGCAGTTCGCTAAGTCCGTCCACACAATGCTCGTCGGCGATCTCAAATCCGCCGCTGAGATTCTGGCCGAACTCCCGCGCGAACTCCATCCCTGCCCACAGAAATATCCTCCCGCTGACGGGTCCTTCAAAATCCACTGCCGTGACGATTGCATTTTCTTCAGTCGGCACATCCATTGACTCTTCCGCCGTCATGAATGCCATCGTCTCCAACGCCTGAACCAGCGACTCTCTTATGACATTGCTGCAATTAGCTGTTGCCATGACACACCCCCAGATTCTTGATAAGCACATCGCGAAATTCGTTGGGCCTGAACGGTTTATGCAGAAAATCGCTGACACCCTGCTCCATCAGATCTTCAACGCGAACCTCACTCGACTCAGTCGAGATGACCACGATCGGTATTTGGGCATAACGTTCGTCGTGCTTGAGCTTCTCAACAAGCTCTACACCGCCAATATTCGGCATGTTCAGGTCAGAGAGTATCAGATCGACACGCTCTTTCTCGATCACCGCCAGGGCCTCTTCACCATCACCAGCCTCAAACACCGAGCCAATCTCCAAATCAACCATATCGATGGTTCGTTTAAGAGCGGCTCGCATCAGCACTGAATCGTCAACTATCAGAATATTGTTACTCATATCAGAATCCTTCATCTGATCCATTATCGAATTGAATAGGTAGGTGTAACTTTCAAAAGACCTAGCTTGACCATCTGCTCGGGAAGTTTCTCGCCCATTTCTCGTTTTATTACATATGCCTCACAACCCTGCCGAAAAGCCGAGAAGACGTGTTCCGACTCATCACAGCTCGTACTCATGATGATCTTGACCCCGTCCAGCCCTTCGATACCGTTTTTGCTCTCAAGGGAACGGATAGCCTGAAGTGTATGATGCCCGTCAAGTTCGGGCATGTTGATATCAAGGGTAACCAGGTCATATCTGTTACCAGATCCAAGGGAGCGCTCAAACTTCTGCAGCCCCTCCAGACCCGTCACAGCGAAATCGCAATGAAAATACGGCGAAATGATCATCTCGACCCGCTTACGGCAAAGCGGATCATCATCAACAACCAGCGCACGAAGCTTTCCCGGTTCCGACTCGGCTTGTGATTGCTCAAACTCGGGCTCCTCGAACTCGCCACTGGCAATGAATTCGATCACGTTTGAGATCCAGTCCTTCACACGCAGTATCATATCCGCAGCAGCCCTGGGCTCATCAGCCATTTCATCAAAAAGACCTTCAACTTCATGGCAGAGAGAGTAAACGTCATTAAGACCGCTCACACCCGAATCACCTTTTACCGAATGCAGTATCCGGCGTATGTCCGCAGCGTCTTCTTCGACACTGCCCTCTGACTCCAGAGATATCGCAGCAGCTTCCAGATCGGTCAGCAGCGAAGTAGTCGAATCCACATAAAACTCCCACAGATCACCTATGATCTCACTGCGGTCAACGCTGCTGACCCGCGGGAATACCCCATTCTTTAAACCACTTAAATTTGGTTCACCCATTTGCAACACCTGTCAAAAAAGCTGTTCTCAATGAAACTGCCGTATAGTTATTTGCTTACCAGCTCCATGGCGAGCCGTAAGATCTTCATGATCACAATTACTTATCACCGTACGCAAACCGGCATCATTTGCAGTTTCGGTAAAAATGAAACCCTCCATAATGATAAACCCCTGCCATACCCCGCAAAACTAACGCAAGACTCGACACACCCCCTGTTATCACCCCGTAAACGCTGCGCGCACCCCATATCCAGCCATTTCAACCCGATTTTTGGCCGACCGCAAAGTGTTTATAGGACGGCCTGATGCAGGCGCGGACCGATCCCACGTCCGATATAAGTGATCTGCCCCCAACCTCAGTTCCGCGCTGCTATCAGAAGCTCAACCAGCAAAAATTGCCGAGCCGACCCGCAGCACCGTCGCCCCCTCTTCAACTGCGATCTGGTAATCCTGGCTCATCCCCATACTCAAGTGTCTGAATTGCGACCCCGCAAGGCCATCCCTTCGAATGTCCTCGAAAACCTCTCGCGCACGTGCAAAACAACTCCGTATCACACCATCATCCTTCGTAAGCGGTGCCATCGTCATCAAACCCACCAGCCGAAGGTTGCCCATCGTCTCGATCTGCTCCGCCAGATGCCCGGCCGCCCCGACGGGCACACCGTACTTCTGCGATTCTCCGCTGCAGTTTACCTGAATGAACACGTCCGGCCGAAGCCCCTGCTTGCCCGCGTTCGTATTGATCTCCTCGGCAAGCCGAAGCGTATCGACGGACTGAATGCTCGAACAGTACTTCAGCGCCTTTTTCACCTTGTTCCGCTGAAGATGACCTATCATGTGCCACTTAACCCCTGCAGGAACACCGGAACGGCCTCTGTTGATCGTAAGATATTCATCAACTCCCTCCGCGACATCCTTGAGATGCTGCACTCGGCTCTCACCCAGGTCCGTATACCCCTGCTGGATCACTTCACGTATTTCTTCCGTCCCAACGGTCTTGGTGACCACAACCAGCTTCACACTCTCCCTTGTTCGGCCGGCCCTTTCACACGCCGCACAAATATTTTGTTCTATCTTCTCAAGTCTATCAGCTATCTCAGACATAATCACCCATCAGATTTTCTCAACTCCCGGTACTGTAAACGAGATCTTCGCAGCCATCAAGGCAGGAACGAAGACGTCTTCTTCAACTTCGCAGGCAAATACTCGTTGACCACAAAGTCCAGCCCGTGCTTCGCAAACGCCTGCTGCTCGACACGAACGCCCATCTTGAGCATTTGATTGATCGCAGCCTGCCATTTCTTGTGATGTTTGACGAACGGATCGTTCTTGAGCGCATCTTTCGCCCGCTTGATGTCCACCTCCTTGAGCGGATGCGTCGGCAGACCGTAATCCTTGATATCCTGCGGCGTCACACCCAGAAAACGCGTCTTCGGCACGCAGAAAAACTCATTGATATGGGCCGCATTACCGCTGCCCACCTTCAGAGTACGATAAATATTGAAATACCCGTACGGATCACCATCCACAAACGCGTAGACAGGGATCTTGAGCTCATCGCTCAAACGCCTGATAAACCGCCTGCACGCACGCGTCGGCACGCCTCCCATGCTTACCAGTATGCAGTTCTGCTTCGCCCAATAATCATACTTCACCAGCCGCTGGAACATACCAGCCGTCTCGATCGCCAGTATGAACTTCGCATCGCTCTTGAATTTCAGCTCCTCGACACTGCTAGGGATCGAATAAGCGCCGCTGCCGAACTTCGTACAGTCGATCTTGAGCTTTCGGCCTTTGCTGTCCTTGTCCATCACGATCAGGTTTCCGGCGATGTCACCGCCCTTCTCTTCAGGCACGAACTTTAGCTGCTCACGATTTACCGTAAACATCGCTTCCACATCGTCCATGATCGTGTCCGACTCGGGCTGATCCGAAAAACCTGCCTTGCCCCAGTTCTTCGAAATATAATACGCTTCCCTCTTCGTCGCGATATCATCCGTATCGATCAGCTCTTTCGAAAGCGCCATCATCTTCAGCGTCTGAGCAAACGCCTTGCACGTACTCACCGTAAGCGTACGCAGCTTGCTCTTGCCCATGATCTGGAAAAAGCCCTTTTTCGTATCGTATTTCACGTTCGATAGGGAACGAACCGGCGTACTCATCGTCGGCTTCTGGCTCTTGACGATCTTGCCGTGAACACCCCTGGCATTCTCTATTATTCGCTCTTCAATCGGTATATTCTTCCGCTTTGCCATGCAGTAAACTCCAAAATATCAATCACGACCACAGCCTCGCTGCCGGCCGAAATGTTTGCCTCTGGTAAAATCCTTGAATACCCCTGCTTTACACCCGATTGCCTGAATCGGCCGCTCAAATGACGGAAAACCCGCAATCACAGATATAGTCCATAATTTAAGCTAAACCGCACCAACGTTCAAGCGCTTAATCCAACAGCTTCAACAACCAGCGACACACTTTGACGAAGTAGAGACCGAATCGCAAGATCACAGCAGAATACGCACATGAACCTGACTTGGGCATCTCAATAATACTCGTATATAAAATAAAATATCAGTACTATATAAAGTTTGCTAAATAGCCGAATCAGTGTTATATATTAATAAAGGAATTGACATGTGCTTTTAAATTCAAAAGGAACAGAGAAATGGCAAAGATGAACAAAACGATGATGAACGAACTACAGGCGACTATGGACAAGGCCGGCAAATTCGATCAGTTGGCTGACCTTCAGGCTAAAAGATCCGAACTGATGGAAAAAGTTACAAAGATCGACAGTCAGATCAACGACCTGATCGGTACTCCGTCAGCAAAGCCCAAAGCCACCCGCAAACGCAAGACTCGCGGCAGAGGCAGAGCCAAAAAGGCCAAACCAGATATGCCCGAAAAAGGCACGGGTCCGTACAAGCTGGTAGAAGTAATGGGATCAAAGCCAATGAAAAAAGAAGAGATCGCCAAAAAGACAGGCCTCTCTCCCGCGACCGTCTCAGTTTATCTCAACAAGTTTAACTGCTTCAGCAACGTCCGCGGCAAAGGTTATACCGTTAATAAATAACGCTTTGCATAAGTGTAATCTGCTTTATCAGACGGCCTTTATATACTGTTACGCGTATATATAGACGGTTGCCAGGGTAAGGTTTTGCACTTATAAAAATGCTGTTTATTACGCTGAATCCCCCGATTCAAACGGCTTTTCAGGTTCAGCGTAACCAGGCAAAGACATCTTCAAGGCCCGTGCTCACCAGCGCGGGCCTTTTGCATACATTCACCCCCAATCGTCCCCCTACCACCACAAACAGCCCAGTCAACCTTTGCGAGCCTTTTAAGTCCACAACCCAAGCAACCGGTTGCAAAACCCATAAAACCGTCATAACCCGAGCCCCATCAGTAGCCTCCACTACGGAAATAACCATAATTTCCCTGATTTTTTGCAGAAAATTTACCCCTACCCTGTTGACAGGGATTACCCCGCGGGATATACTACAGCATGTTGAATGTAAAGCTCATGTAGCTTTTACTATAAACCTCGGCGAGGCAAAGTAGATAACCGTTTTCCCCCCCAGACGGCTCTGCTACCTCGCCATTTTTATGCGCTATGATCATGCACCGCCCATAATAGCATCAGAAATTCCTGCCGCTGCGCCGCATATTACCGAAGAATCTACCTGAACGCCGGTAACTTTACAGCGTCCGTGCAAACGAGATTCCAAACGAAACTGCCCCCAGCTACTCCCCGCGAACCTGCACAACCACCTTCCTGCTCCTCGGCCCATCGAATTCGCAGAAATATATCCCCTGCCACGTACCCAGCACCAGCCGGCCGTCCTTTATCAGCACCTGCTCACTGCACCCCACCAGCGAACTCTTCACATGCGAATCACTGTTGCCCTCGCCATGCCGGTACCCCGTCCGATGCTCAGGCACCAGCTCATCCAGCGTCAGCAGCACATCATGCACCACATCCGGGTCCGCGTTCTCATTGATCGTCACCCCGCCCGTCGTATGCTTGCAGAAAACGATACAGTCACCGTTCGCCACACCCGACTTAACCACAACATCCCGCACCTTCGCGGTAATGTCTATCATATCGTTACGCTTATTCGTCCTGACATCTACCACTTCGTCATAAATTTTCATACTTGTATCCTCAAAATCTTGACGTCCTTCCAGGTCCGTTCTACATCTGCTCAACCACATCGATCCCAAGCAGCTCGCTCAGCCCGTGCCGTATCACGTTCGCCGTCAGATCACACAGAACCAGCCGCGTAGCCCGCTTATCCTCATCCGCCCCCAGCACCGGACACGCACTGTAAAAGCTGCTGAACTTCTGCGCCAGATCATACAGATATGACGTCAAAAAATTCGGCCGACAGTCCGCACTCGCCGACGCGATCGCCTCGCCATACCGCATGATATGCTTGCCCAGCTCGACCTCCGCCGGCTCACTCACATTCAGCGCACCCAGCCTCTCAACCTCCGCCGCGATGTCCACGCCCTTTTCCTCCGCCTTCCGCTCGATCGACTTCACCCTCGCATACGCATACTGCATATACGGCGCGGTATTGCCGTCCATCGACAGCATCCGGTCAAAGCTGAACACATAGTCCGTCGTGCGATTATTCGAAAAATCCGCATACTTGACCGCACCGATCCCGACCGCCCTCGCGACCTGATCCTTCTGTTCGTCATTCAGCCCCGGGTTCTTCTCCTCGACCACACCGCGCGCCCGTTCGACCGCCTCGCTCAAAAGATCCCGCAGCTTGATCGTCTTGCCCGACCGCGTCTTGAAAGGCTTGCCGTCCTCGCCAAGCATCGTCCCGAACCACACATGCATCAGCTCTGCATCCTCGCTCACCCAGTCCGCCATCCTCGCACTCGCGAACAGCATCTTGAAATGAAGCTGCTGCCGACCGTCCGTGACATAAATAACCTTATCCGCCCCCAGCTCCCTGAGCCGATATTGCAGCGCCGCCATATCCGTCGTCGCATACAAAAACGCCCCGTCCGACTTCTGCACGATGAACGGCAGCGGATCGCCTTCCTTGTTCTTGAAACCCTCCGGAAAGACGCAAACCGCGCCTTCCGATTCGATCGCAACGCCCCTGGTCTTCAGCTCCTCGACAACACCCGCAAGCCGATCCGCATAAAAACTCTCGCCCCGCTCATTGCTCTCATCCAGGTCAACACCCAGCATATCATAGATCGGCTGATAATGCTTCCGAGATTCGTCAACGATATGCTTCCACACCGTCAGCGTATCCTCAGCATGATTGTGCAGCTTGACCACCTCGCTCCGCGCCTTCGCCTCGAATGCCGGATCCTCGTCGCACCGCTTTTTCGCATTCTTGTAAAACTGCTCCAGGTCCGCTATCTCGACCGTCTCGGGCTTATCGATCACCTCGGGGTTC
Source organism: Anaerohalosphaera lusitana (assembly GCF_002007645.1). GTDB lineage: Bacteria > Planctomycetota > Phycisphaerae > Sedimentisphaerales > Anaerohalosphaeraceae > Anaerohalosphaera > Anaerohalosphaera lusitana. The sequence goes on along the minus strand of NZ_CP019791.1, from coordinate 738,721 downwards.
TCGTCCTTTAGATACGCGATCAGCATCCCGAACTGCGTCCCCCAGTCGCCGATATGATTCTGCCTGACGACCTCGTGCCCGCGAAACTCCATCAGCCTGCAGATACAGTCCCCAATGATCGTACTCCGCAAATGTCCCACATGCATTTGTTTGGCGATATTCGGCGCGGAAAAATCGACCACCACCTTCTTAGCCTCCTCCGTACTGTCGATACCAAGCCGCCCAGCCGCATCCTTATCCATCCCAGCCAGACGACCGCCGATAAACTCGTTCTTCAGCGTAAAGTTGATAAACCCCGGGCCCGCAACTTCCGGCTCCTCACACATATCGCTCACATCCAGCTCCGCCACGATCTTGCCCGCCAGCTCGCGCGGATTCGTCTTGAGCCTCTTCGCAAGCCCCATCACACCGTTCGACTGATAATCGCCGAACCGCGCATCCTGACTCTGCCGAACCAGCGCCTGGCAATCAGCCTCGCCGGTCACCTTCTCCATCGCTTCACTAACCCGCCCGCTAAGTATCTCAACAATCGTCTTCATACGTTTTCCCTTGTCATTGCGAGGAGCTGAAAGCGACGTGGCAATCCCAAACCAAACGAAACCAACAGCTCACCCAAAACCAGATCAACGGCAAGCCGTAATTCCCAGCCGCCGTGTAATCGCTTCAATACCCCCGTTCTTCTCGACTGTACACATGTTACCGAATACGCCCAGCCCTATTCAGCTACCGCATACTCCTTAGCATCGCCCCACAGCGACTCGAGCTGATAATAGTCCCGGCTCTCGGCATCGAACACATGCACCACGACATCCACATAATCCAGCAGTATCCATCTGCCGATATCGTAACCCGCCCTGCCGTACCTAGCATGGCCGGCCTCTTCGGCAAAATCGTCTATATCATCCGCGACCGTCCTGCTTTGTCTGGCACTCGTACTGGTCGCAATAACGAAAAATTCCGTCGCCGGACTCTTGCCCCGCAGATCCACAACCTTCACGTCCGTGCAGTTCAGACCAGCCGCGATCTTCGCCGCCTCGAACGCGAACTCCTTATTGTCCATTACCTGTTTTTCAACCAACTATTCGCTCTCTTATAATCTCAAATTCCAAACAAACTTACCAGCCGCCGTAAAGGCCGACTCACCAACAGGGACAACCCGCCCCGACATAAACACAAAAAGGGGTGACCCGTCACCAGGCCACCCCTATAGACTACATCACTTCGTTGTAAGCGTCAAAACAATTCGCTTAGTTGCTGCCGCCCATTCCGAGAAGACCGGCAATAGCTGGTGCGAACTTGACAACCACACCACTGAATACAACGCTTACCATCGTCATCAGCTTGATGAGGATGTTAAGGCTCGGACCGGATGTATCCTTGAACGGATCACCGACAGTGTCACCAACGACACCAGCCTTATGAGCCTCACTGCCCTTACCGCCGAAGTGACCCTTTTCGATGTACTTCTTGGCATTGTCCCAGGCACCGCCGGCATTGTTAAGCGTGATAGCCAGTGCGAAACCGCAAACCAGACCACCAGCCAGAATACCGAGTACACCTGCAACACCGAGGATCAGACCTGTCAATACAGGAACCAGGATCGCGATAGTCGATGGCAGTACCATTTCCTTCTGGGCACCGGCAGTCGAGATCGCAACACAGCGTGCATAGTCAGGCTTCTCTTTTCCTTCGATGATTCCGGGCTTTTCCTTGAACTGACGGCGTACTTCGTTAACCATAGCACCAGCCGCACGGCCGACTGCCTTCATGGTCATCGCACAGAATACGAACGCCATCATACTACCAATAAACAGACCGCAGATAAGCTTCGGGTTCATGATAGTCAGATTATATGCTTCAACAAAGTCAGGCATGATAGCATCATAAGTACCGACCAACTTCAGACTCGCGCCTTCCGCCGTAGCCTTGAGCGAATCAAAGCTCGCCTGGACCTTCTCAGGTATGCCGTCGTTGGCTGTACCCTGGAAGAATACAACGTCGCCGACCTTGTAAATGCCTGCCTCAGCCTGCTGTGCCAGCTTGCCCGCCCAGATACGTACCTCTTCGAGATACGCGGCCAGCAGAGCCATTGCCGTCAGACCAGCCGAACCGATGGCAAAACCCTTACCGGTCGCAGCAGTCGTGTTACCAAGACTGTCAAGTGCGTCTGTTCTCTCACGAACCTGCGGATCCAGACCACTCATCTCGGCGTTACCACCCGCGTTATCCGCGATCGGGCCGTAAGCGTCGGTAGCAAGAGTGATACCCAGCGTCGCCAGCATACCGACAGCCGCGAAACCGATACCGTAAAGACCCATGCTCACATCTGAGAAGCCGCCCGCAAAACCGAACGCACACAGAATGCCGATCACGATTGTGATAACCGGGAAACCTGCACTGTACATACCGGTCGCAAAACCGTCGATGATCGTCGTCGCAGGACCCATCTGGGCCTGATCTGCGATACCCTTCGTCGGGCCGTACTCATCAGAAGTATAGTACTCGGTCAACTGTCCGATGATCACACCGGCAAGCAGACCGGAAATAACGGAACCAAAAATACCCCAGGTGATCCAGCCCAGCAGGGCCATGATGATCAGCGCGATAACGATGAATACCGAGCTGCCCAGCGTACCGGTCAGCAGGGCTTTGAGCAGATTCTTCTGCGAAGCACCTTCACGGCACTTAACCATAAAGATACCAATGATCGAAAGCAGAATACCGATACCCGCAACGATCATAGGAGCCATAACTGCGTGCAGAGGAGTCATGCCGTTACCCTTGAACGAAGCCAGGGGCAGTGCGGCACCCAGAGCAGCCGTCGCAAGGATCGAACCGCAGTAACTCTCGTAAAGGTCAGCACCCATACCGGCAACGTCACCAACGTTGTCACCAACGTTATCAGCGATCGTAGCAGGATTACGCGGGTCATCCTCAGGAATACCGGCCTCGACCTTACCAACAAGGTCTGCACCAACGTCAGCAGCCTTAGTGTAGATACCGCCGCCGACACGTGCGAACAACGCCTGAGTAGATGCACCCATACCGAAAGTCAGCATTGTAGTGGTGATCTCAACCAGCTTATGATGTTCATCGGTACCGGGCTTGACCAGCCACAGACCCAGGAACTTCAGGCCGCTCTCCATATGCTCTGTCGTATAGATGAGCTTGTCCAAAATCCAGAACCACAGCGTGATATCCAGCAGACCAAAGCCAACAACGACCAGACCCATTACAGCACCACTGCGGAATGCAACCTGCAGACCCCTGTTCAGGCCCTCGCTCGCACCCTGTGCGGTACGTGCAGAAGCGTTCGTCGCTGTCTTCATGCCCAAAAAGCCGCACAGACCGCTGAAGAAACCACCAGTCAGGAACGCGACCGGCACAAACGGGTTCTGAACACCCATGTAGGACAGGATCGCAAAAATGACCAGCAATACTGCGAAAGCGATCGTCACAACCTTATACTGCCTGAACAGATAAGCGTAGGCGCCCTCGCGAACGTCCTTTGCGATCTCGATCATCCTGGGCGTTCCTTCCGGAGCTTCCATTACCTTCTTATAGAAGTAAATTGCAAAGCCCAGAGCGATCAGCGCTGCTATCGGCGCGATCCACCAGATCAGTTCGATCGCACTGCCGCCGGCACCGCCCTCTTCAGCAGCAAGCACTGTTCCGGTAAATGCCAACATGGGCAGTACCATTGCCAATGACTTACCAAGTGTTTTCACGGTCCTTTTCCTTTCACTTAATCTTAATTTCTCTCCCGACCGAACAATGCGTCCCCCCGACCATCGGAAGTGCTCCGCACCATTCATATCGCGAAAAACATTTAAATAGAGCCCAACGCGGACTCGAAATTAACCACTCTCTACAAAATTGTCGCCCTTTGATGCTCCCAGCGCGTACAGTTTCCCCACTGGCGTACCATCGTACGTCTTCGCCGTGAGGGTATAAATTGGCCACAGTGTAACCCACAATCGGCAGTTTTCAAGAGTTTTATGCAGATTATCAGTACTATCAGTAAAGTTTTTGTCCCGCCCGGCACAATAAAAGGCACTCAACTTCGCGCAAATACTTCATAATTCGAACTTTATGAACGCCCCAACGCATGATCACGTATGATAATCAGCATTTATAGTTACATAATCTTTGCTCAGATCACATCCCCAGCAGAAATCCTCGCCTCTACCGGCCCCGAGATCGATACTGATAACATGCTCTTGCTGACCGATGATCTCGCTCACCTTCTTGCGGTCGAACCGTGTAGGCTGACCGTTCCTGAACACCGTCACCCCGCCGATCCTGCACGTCAGCTTCTCAGGTTTCAGCCTCACTCCGCATGAACCGACCGCACAGATTATCCGCCCCCAGTTCGGGTCCCCGCCGTGCACCGCACACTTGACCAGATCGTAATCCGCAACCGCCCGCGCTGCCTGCCCGGCCTCCGCCTGACTCGCCGCGCCCTTCACCTCGACCTTGAATATCCGCGTCGCACCCTCAGCGTCAAGCCCCATCTGCTTCGTCAGGTCCTCGCAAACCTCCCGCACAGCCTTTGCGAACTTCCGGTAATTCGTCCCCTGTTTGCTAACCGGCTTGTTCCCAGCCGCACCGCTGGCCAGCAGCAGCGCCGTATCGTTCGTACTCTGATGCCCGTCCACCGTCAGCTTGTTCAGCGACCCGCCGATCGCATCCCGCAGCGCCTTGCCCAGCAGCCCCTTCGAAATATCCATATCAGTCGTCAGCACGCAGATCGTTGTCGCCATGTTCGGCCCGATCATCCCCGCGCCTTTCGCGGTCCCGCCGACCGTCACGACCTTGCTGCCGATCTTGAACTGCCGCATCGCCTGCTTGGCACGCATATCCGTCGTCATTATCGCCTCGGCAAACCGATCCCCCGCCGCACCGCTGTCCTTGAGCTCGCTTATCGCGCTGAATATCCCGCCCTTGACCTTGTTTATAGGCAGCTTCTCACCAATGATTCCCGTCGACGCGATCAGCACCTGCCCCGGCTGGATACCCATCTCCCCCGCCAGCACCTGACACATCGTGACCGCATCATCCATCCCCGCCTGACCCGTACAGCAGTTCGCGTTACCGCTGTTGACCACAGCCGCATAAACCTTGCCCCGCCGAATATGCTCACGGCAGACCTCAACCGCAGGCGAAACTATCTTGTTCGTCGTAAACACCCCAGCCGCCTTCGCGCCCTCCGGACACACCACCAGCCCAAGATCCAGCTTCCCCGAACGCTTGACCCCGCTGGCAACACCGGAAGCCGTAAACCCCTTCGCCGCAGTAACACTCATATTAGCCATCAAAAAACCTCACATGAAAATCTCAAAACAAGTAGAATGTATCAAGAAGCTGTTTCAAAACCGCTTCTATACATGATAATCACAATGGCTTGACTGTCCAGACTATAAATTCTGACGGGTAATAAACCTCACGAAACCCCCGGCAAGGCAATATAGAACCTGCTCCCCTCGCCCGGCTCCGATTCGACCCAAACACGCCCGTCCAACCTGTCCGCAATCCTCCTCACAATCGTCAGCCCCAACCCTTCTCCTTTCGTCTCACCCTCCGGCTCGAGCCGGTGAAATATCTTGAAAATATTGGCCTGATGTTCCCTCGCGATCCCCACGCCGTTATCCTCTATGCAGTAAATGCTCATCCCGTTTTCAAGCTCGCCCGATATCCTGATCACGCCCTTCCTCGTCCTGTCGCGATACTTCACAGCATTATCAATGATATTGCTAAAGGCCCTGTCCACTAACTGTCGATCACCCATACAGTCCGGCAACTGATCCACATGGACCTCCATCCCGTCCTCTTTAAGCTTATACCGCATTGTCGAAAGAACATCATCAACCACCCTCTTCATGTCAACCGCCTCTTTCTCAACCTCAGTCGTTCCGATCCTCGAAACCTGCAGCATACCGTCCAGCAGATTAGACATCTTCTTCGAACTGACTGTAATGAACCCAAGAGACTCCCTTATCTCGTCCCGGATTACAGATTCGATCTCTTCGCTGCCGGAATCTTCCTCTTCCAGGGCCTTCAGTAAACGCTCGCAGGACGAAGAAAGCTCGCCGCTGAAACCAAGAATGTTCACAAGAGGAGAACGCAGATCGTGTGAAGCAACATAGACAATATCCTGCAGCTCCTGGTTTTTAAGCTCGAGCAGTCTGACCAGTTTTTCCCGCTGCTGCTCGGCCAGTTTACGCTCACTCACATCACGCGCCACCCCGCGAAAAGACACCACATCCCCGACATCATCCGTGATCGGAACCCCGCTCACCTCCAGAACCACCCCCCTGCCCTGCTTATCATAAAGGATATACTCTAACGCTGTCAAAGGCTTACATTCCTGTATCGCCTCCATCTGCACTTTCCTGGCCCGACCCGCTAACTGTTCAGGCATAAATTCAAACGGCTTCTTCCCAAGCAACTCCTCAGGCTCATACCCAAGTATATCTCTCACTTTGGGACTGCAGTACGTGCACACACAATCCGAGTCGATCTCCCATATCCAGTCCGAAGTCGTCTCCACCAGCGAACGGTATTTCTCTTCCTGCTCCCGCAGTCGCTCCGCCATTTCAAGCTCTTTGAAATGACCACGTCGCAGCCGTCTCTCTCCCGCCCGAACAAGCAGATACACCACAATCGACATCATCACAACATAAAACCACCCCTTATACGTCTGCAGCCGCGTCATCTCCTCCGGCGTCTGCGCAAAGTCGGCAAGCATCCTGTCCGAAAACAAAATCCAAACAACCCCGAACAACGCATAAACAAACGCGATGATAAGAGCATAACTTTTGTTCTGTCTTGCCTTTTGCATTTATAATAACTGGCCGCTAAAACCAAACTGCCGGCCCGAAGGCCAACGAAGCAAACATCATGACTATTGTAAGCTTTTTCGGCATTTTGCAAACAACAATGCAAAAATAAAGGCAAGCTCTAATAATTGCTTTTGAGCGGCAAGTAGAAAATTTTTGCGTTCAGGCAAGAAAGACAAATCAGCTTTAGTTGCCGCTAAGCGGTTTTTGGCTGACGCCGCTCGGAACCAAAAAGATGCGATTGACCGCCAAAATGAATTCTTAGAGGTGCCATTAAGACTCCCCCTCAGCTCACGGCCATTCAGACGAGATACCCCTAAGGCACGACAAAAACAATCCAACCAGCAGATCTCACCTGCTTCACTTCACACCCCACGCATGCTCGTCACCGCCCTCGTCATCCGCAGGCTCGACCTCAAACTCATCCTCACCCTCAGCGAATATAAACACCTCCTCGCCCTCAGCCAGCTCTACCTCATACACGCCCGGCTCCAGCTCCTTCAGTTCCCGCTCCTTACCCCCGACCGTCGCACGCGGCTCATCCAAATCGCACCGAACCACGCACCGCTCCCCGGCCAGGCTCCTAACACGGACCCATTCCGTCTCGCCCTCATCCCGCTCAGCACTGACCAGGAACGCACCTTCCGCACGCATATCATGGAACATCGACTCGCCCCACGCGTCCGGCATCGCAGGGAACACCCGTATCTTACCGCCCCAGCTCTGCAGCAGCATCTCCTGTATCGCTTCCGAACAATGCAAAGGCGTCTCCATCACAGGCAACCCCGCACGCCTGCCGCCTTCATAATACATCGTGCTATCGCCCATGTACCGCTTGAACCCGTTGAGATATTCCAGCGTCTTGTCACCATTCCCAAGCAGCGCCGAAAAACTCGCACCCCCGGTATACGAATACCCAACCAGCGCCCCCTTAAAGCTGTGCCACCGTTTCAATGACTTCCGTATGAGCTCCTCGCCCGCCTCGGTCTCCGGCGTCACAATACGCAGCGGATACACCGCCAGCATATGTGACCAGTGCCGGTGACTCTTATCGAACCCGACTCCCCGACCAACCATAAATCCGTTCTCGTTCACCGGAAACTCAACCAGCTCATCCAGTATCCTCCGCCATTCATCCTCCAGCGGATCGGTCTTGCCGCGCTCATCCGCCAGCTCCAGCAAAGTCCTGCATCCCCACTTGATCAACGCAAGATCATAATTCGCATCCTCAGCGTTCCCATACTCGGGCGAATGCGTCTCTGGCAGATGCAGCCTCCCGTCCTCACCCTCATACAAAAAATGGCGATAATAATTCACCGCACGCCTCAGCAGCGGATACAGCAGCTCATCCCTCAACTCCTCATCCATACTGTACCTGTACATCATCCACACATTATGACACGTCCACGTCAGGTTCCCCACCTCGCTTCCGATATCTGCCGGCCCATACCCCCAACCGCCCGGCTCACCGACCTTGCCTATCAGATCATTGCCCGTATTCCGCGTCAAACCCGCCGAATCGCTGCGATACTCCTCCGCAACATTATTCACCAGCGTCTGAAAGTTATCCTGCAGATGATTCGTCAGGCTCTCACCGATACCTAATCTGTTCGCCTGCGCCACCGGCGAATAACTCAGTTGAATATTCAAGTTCCACCACGTGCCGTTCCACCCCGTCGGCTGCAGCCACGGCCCCTGGTTGTCGATCAGCGCACGATCGGCCCGCGTCGCACAGGCCAGCTTATACATCTGTATCCAGTAAAAGCTCTCCCACACCGGATCCGATATCGAAACGAAACTCTGCTTGTAATAATCGCGCCACCACCCCCGATGCTCGCCGATCCAATCCTCCCGGTCACGACCCCGCACCTTAGCTAGCTCCGCAACCGCCAGCCCATCCGCATCCTTACCTGGATACGTATGCTGCACAGTCACAAAATATACCCGCTTGCCGTCCTCGACCCCGCTCCACCATGCAGTCGCGGTCTCACCGCCCGCTACCATATCCTGCACACAAACCGTCACGCCGTCCGCCCGCTCACCGATCACAGGCTCCGGGTTCGGCGTATAATTCTCAACGAATTCCTTCTTAAGCCCGCCTTTCCTCCGCGTATACCTCGTACTCTCAGCACGCTCCGGCACGAACCGCAGCTCGGGCGAACTCTCCCTCCCTTCGCCCTCCAGCACGACCATGTAAACCATATCGTCAGCATGCACCAGCGTCCGCCATTTCACACTGCCCTCACTGGTCCCGATCTCACCCGTCGCCTCCGCATCCCAAAGATGTATCCGCGAACTTCCTCCCTCGATATCCCCCTCCGTATCCAGCACAAAATGCCCGATCGGCACACGCCCCCGGTTAAGTATCTCCGGGGCCCGCACCGTATAATCATCATTCATCCGATGGTCCTGCACATCGGTCCGCCCAACATCCCAGCGAACCTGCTTATCCCCGCTCTGCCGTACCAGCGTGCCCAGCATACCGTTACCCATGAACGGCGCATCATACCACCGCTTCGGCATCGCCTCCCAAACCGGGTCCTGCTCACTGATATACTCCGCCCAGTCAACCTCCATCTCCACGCCCCCAACACAAACCCCGCAAAAACCCAGCACAACACAAACCAGCACACACAAAACCCGGATCCGCAACATAATAGCCCTTTCAATTATAAAGTTGATCGAAAAGACAATTATAGCACACCCAACTAATACTTCAAGCCCTGACATGAAATAGCTGCAGACATTAAAAAAACCCCGAAGCCGATCACCGACTCCGGGGCTGCACGCAAACGTCCCTGCACTTATTTATTGAACGCCTTCCAGTCACAGTTTTCGTCAACCTTCCGGCCTTTCGCAACTACTGCGCTGCTGGCCGAGCCTGCTATCGCATGAAAAGCATTGTCCGAGCCGTTCAGCTTTCCTGCGGTTCCGCCGCCCGAGGCCCCAACTGCATCTCCACTGCCCGTCACCAGCTTCGTCAACTCTCTAACAACATTGTTCATCGACTCAGCCTGCGAGTTAAGTTCCTGGCTCGCGCTGGCACTCTCTTCCGCATTCGCCGCGTTCTGCTGCGTAACCTTGTCTATTTCGCTCACTGCCGTATTCACCTGCCCGATCCCCTGGGCCTGCTCCTGGCTCGCAGCCGCTATCTCACTTACAAGCTGGCTCGTCTCGCCGACAGCATCGACAATACCCTTCAGCGCGCTGCCGACCTCTTCCGCGATAGTTACGCCGTTGCTGCTGTTCTTGACCGATTCATCGATCAGCCTGTTCGTATCCTTCGCAGCCTCTGCACTTCGCATCGCGAGGTTGCGAACCTCTTCCGCGACAACCGCAAAACCCTTGCCCGCATCGCCGGCCCTCGCAGCCTCGACCGCCGCATTGAGCGCCAGCAGATTCGTCTGGAACGCGATCTCATCGATAACCTGAATGATCTTCGCAGTCTCATCACTGCTCGTCTTGATATCCTCGATCGCCGTGTTCATCCTAGCCATCGCCCGCGAACCCTCGTCCGCGGCCTTGCGGGCCTTGTTCACCAGTCCGTCTGCCTGCTGAGCATTGTCCGCATTCTGATTGGTCATCGAAGACATCTCCTCCAGGCTCGAACTTGTCTCCTCCAGACCCGCAGCCTGTTCGGTGGCTCCTTCCGCCAGCGACTGACTCGATGCCGAAACCTGCCCAGCCGCGGATGCAACCTGTTCACTGCCGCCGCGAAGCTTCGACACCATGCTCAGCAGTCTCGATGAAAGCCTCACAGAAGTCAGAGTGAACAACGTCATCGAACCTGCCGACACCAGCCCAAGAACAACCGCCAGCACCACCAGCGTCTTCTTGCCGACCGCCGCTATCTGATTGCTCGCTTGATAAAATTCGTCCTCATAAGACCCCGCACCGATGATCCAGTCCCACGGCTCAAAATACATCACCTTCGCGATCTTGTCCCGAGCCTCCTGCCCTTCGTTCGCCCACGGATATATGTAAGTGAATATTTCTCCTTCCTCCGTACTCTTTCCGCCTTTGATGATCTCTCTTACAATGTAATCACCCTCCGAATTCTGCGCATCCCAGATGCAGTCACCATCACGCTCACCGTCCTTGGAAACGACATAATTGCCCGCAGAATCCAGCACATAGACATAACCCGTCTCGCCGATCTTCACTTCCTTCAAAGCATCTGTCAACGTCGTCTGCCCGTTCTCCGGATAACCGAAATATAGCGCACCTACAACCTTGCCCGACTCATCCTTGATCGGCTCATAGGCGGTCACGTACCACTGATTGACCACATACGCTCTGCCGCGATATGTCCTGCCGTCGAGCAGCGTACTCACAACCGCATTCGCCGACCCGTCAGGGTTAGTCTTCGGAATATATGTCCCGATCGCACGCGTACCGTCCAGCTTCTTGACGTTCGTGCACACCCGCAGCATATCACCCGCCTCGTTCATCCGCTGAAAGATCGTGCAGGTACCTTCGACCATATCATACACTTTATCAACCACTGGCGCTTCGGTGCTGCCGTCGCCGATCTTGCCTAGCCATGTATCGTCGACCATCATCTTGCCCAGATCCACCCTCGAACGCTTCTTCGAGAACTGATTTACAGCCTCCCATTCAACAGACTCTTCCGCGATACTCACACCGCCCATATTCGCTACGACATCCCGCGAAACGTTCAGCGAGGCATTGACACGCCCCTGAACTGCCTGCTGCTGGATCTCGCACATGGCATATACATTGTTAACGATATGCTCCAGATCGGACGTGGCCAGTTTCTCGCTCTCGGTCACCGCCGCATCAACCATCCGCCCGTTCATCTGCCATATAACAAAAAGAACCACAACCAGCGGCACGATCGTCGTAATGGCACCAAGCCCAAGCAGCTTTCTTTTTAAAGACATAACAAACTCCTTGCAAACCACAGTTCAAATCTAATTCCTACCCCGATATAGACAACCCGAGGAATTATCGACCGCGCGCGAAGATGCCTGAACCTCGAATTTTAGTTTTTTGCAAGGAACTGATTTACTATACAACAGCATAACGTTTGATGCACGTGACGCTAGCAACTACCACGTACAAACCATCACCTATTGATCATCTTAATGCGATACCACACCGAGTTTACACCCATCCATTACCGCCCCTCCGTCAAATCCCCCATGCCATATTCAGCGCCCATCCCGATTGCGTAGATCAGCCGCATGACACATAATGTAAATAAAACTCGACCAATAAATTGCATATCATATTTTCAAAGGGGTGCATTATGAAAGCCACTGTCCTTAAAGGCAAATGGAACGAACTCAAAGGCGCCATGAAAAAGAAATGGGGTAAGCTCAGCGAAGACGACCTCAAACAGGTAGAAGGCTCAAAGGACAAACTCGTCGGTAAGATCCAGGAAAAGTACGGCAAGAGCAAGGAACAGGCCGAAAGAGAAGTCGAAGAATGGCACGAAGAGAATAAGTGACCCTCGCAAAAACTTATCCAGCTATAGTCAAAGCTGCAGCAAACAAAACCCTTGCCACGTACAAGCGAATGCTAGCGGCCCATTGTCCCGCAATGGCCCAGATCATAGGAGAACAACCATGAACATGCACACAAAACTGACCACAATGCTCATAACGATCCTGATCACACTCCTAATCACCGCAGGCTGCGAACAACGGCCTGAAGATGCCGGTGCCGAAGAAACCCAGACCCCGACCCAGAGACAAGTCGAACCCGAAGATCAGCAACAGAAGGACTGGCAGCAGCAGCAAGACGACATGCAAAAACAGCAACGTGATCAACAGCAGCAGAGCGACAACCCCAACAGCGCAGACGCCGAATACGCCGAACAGCTCTGGACAAAGATAAAGGACTACGAAAACTGGACCGTCCCTGAAAACTTCAAGGGCTGGCAGGACGGCGTAAGCCCTCACGGCAAGATCCTAAAGTACTACATCAATGACGCCGCCGCCGAAGACCTCACCCAGGACGGAGCAATCATCGTCAAAGAAAACTACTCCGAAAAAAGCGAAGACGCACTCATGGCCATAACCATCATGGAAAAACGCCAGGGCTACGACCCCGAGACCGGAGACTGGTTCTACGTCAAATACGACCCCGCCGGCAAGGTCATGACTAACCCCGCCGGCAAGAAACTCGCAGGCCTCATAGGCAAAGGTAAATCACAAGGCTGCATCCCCTGCCACGCCGCCGCAAAAGGTAACGATTATCTGTTCATGAACGACGAGAAAGCACGGACCGACCGGAACGACCCAAACACAACAAACTAAAGCAAAAGCCCCGGACACTAACGCCCGAGGCCATTGAAAATCTTTCACATTGTTGATAAGCAGCAGCTAACCCAGATTCCGCGCCTACGCTTTCTTCCGCCTCACGACCCCGCCGCGCTTAGCAGCAGTCTTCCCGTCGCCCGCGGATTCGTTCTTACCGCCGCTCCGCTTCTTGCGTTTGGACTTAGAGTTCCTCTTCTTACCGCCCGACTTCGCACTGGCATCATCCCCGCCGCGTCTTTTCTTCTTACCCTTGCCGCCGCCGAAGTAAACCTTCCCGCCGTCCGACTTCGAACCCTCACCCTTATCGCGCCGCCCGGCCTTCTTCACAGCAGCATTTTTCTTCCCGCCCCGCGATTCCGACGACTCGCTCCGCTTCCGGCCAGCACCGCCTGCACTCTTCGCCTTACCACCGCCGGACGCCCCGCGTTTAGCGGCTCCTCCATCCTTCGACCTGCCCCGACCTCCGCCGCGATTCGCACCGCCCCCGCGACCGCTCTTCGCATTACCGCCGCGTCCACGCGAACCGCCTTTCTTCCTGCCGCTGCTCTTCTTCGGCCCGTCATTCAGCGATATCCGCGTCTCATACTCAAAGTCGTCATAATAATCCGCCGCAAACGTCCGCCCGATGAACCGCTCGATCTTCTTCAGGTTCGGTATCTCGTCATACCCCACAAAAGTGATCGCGTCCCCCGTCGCCTCCGCACGACCCGTCCGACCGATCCGGTGCACATAGTCCTCCGCATACGCAGGCACATCGTAATTGAACACATGTGATATCCCCTCCACATTGATCCCGCGCGCCGCGATATCCGTCGCCACCATCACCTGGAACTTGCCCCGCTTGAACCCGTCCAGCGCCTGCAGTCTCTGCCTCTGCGTCCTGTCCGAATGGATCGCAACCGCCTTGACCTTCGCCTTCTTCAGATTCTTGCATATTCGATCCGCCCCTCGCTTCGTCCGCGAAAAGATCAGCACACTGTACATCTGGTGCCGCTCCAGCATATGCCTCAGCAGATCCATCTTCTGTTTCGCCGGCACAGGATAAATATGCTGCGTGATCGTGTCGATCGGATTGTGCTGCTCGCCGATCTGTATCATCTTCGGCGACCGCTGGATCGTCTTCGTCAGCTTCTTCACCTCTTTCGACATCGTCGCCGAGAACAGCAGCGTCTGCCGCTTCTTCGGCATCCTCTCGATGATCTTCTGGATATCGTTCACGAACCCCATATCCAGCATCCGGTCCGCCTCGTCCAGCACCAGCACCTCCACACCCGATAGATCGACCGTCCCGCGCCCCACATGATCGATCAGCCGACCAGGCGTCGCCGCGATAACATCCACCCCCCGCCGCAGCGCCTTCACCTGCTTCTCCATCGACGCCCCGCCGAAGATCGCCGCACTCTTCATCTTCACGAACCGCCCGTACCCCTTCACCGAATTATCGATCTGCATCGCAAGCTCACGCGTCGGCGTAACGATCAGCGCCTTAACCCGCGGCTTACCGCCGGTATGCCCGATCTTCGCGATCTTATTCAGTATCGGCAGCACGAACGCCGCCGTCTTCCCCGTACCCGTCTGCGCACAGCCGATCATATCCCGACCCTCGATCGCAACAGGTATCGCCTCCGCCTGTATCTCCGTCGGAGCTGTATACCCCGTCGCCAATATCCCCTGCACCAACTCGTCACAAAGCCCGATCTTCTTAAAAGGCATCAATTCTTCCCGTAAATCCAAAAACAAAATATATTACTAAAACTAAAATCCGAAAGCGTTCCAAAACACTCCCAGCAAAACTTCAGCGCTGCCAACAAGCAGCCCTGTCAAAAACACAATCCAAAAACCCGATCAGCATCAAGCCTGCCATCCGCCCAAGGCGAACCCAGCATAAAACAGTCGTCGCGAAGCGACTCCTTCTCTTCTTTTTACTCCCAACCCTTCTTCGTGCTCCTTCGTGTTCTTCGTGGTGAACCAAACGCGAGCGGCGACTCAGCCGCGAGTCCCCACGCAACGCCGACCGCATCAAAGCCAATTCGCCAGTTCGTTGTCATCGCGAGGAGCGAAGCGACGTGGCGACCTCAACCATACAATAACACGGCTCGTCCTGAACATCCCCAGCACCAGCCGAACCAACACACCGATCCCGCATCACCGAACATGGAAAAACCCGCAAGAAATGATCCCCGCAAACTCAAAACGCACCGGCCAACCGCCAACAACCCGAAAACAATACCAAAACCCCCACCCAATTACAAACAAATTCCCCCGCACACGCGTAAATAACGCACTTCCACCAACTAAAACAACATTACCACTCGCCAATCACCCGGCAGTTCCGCAAAAATTTCAAACCAGATCCCGCCACCTACAAACATACCGCAACACAACCACAAATACACCCCAGCTCCCTCCCATTACAACAGCCGTAAGCCCCAACAAAGGAAACGAATCACCCGCAAAGGGAACGAAAAAGCTAGCCCCAAAAATCAAGACAGCAATGGCCGGCATCATTTGCAGCATCTGGCGTCTAGGAAAGATGAGCTGCCCAATATAACCTATGGGAATAAGTGATAGCGTCATCAAACAATAGCGTGGATCCAGCGGAGCAAACGAATAGACCTCCTCATTTGAATTGAAAGTCGGCATGACAGGACTCAGCAACTTTGTAAATGCTGCAATCAGAAAAAGAACAAAAGTCACAAAAAGACCGAACACCACAGCACCTGTCAGCGCCGACCATAACCTCTCCCCCCTCCCATTGCAAACCAAAAGCCCTGAGTGAACACCAAGGTTTAAGCTTGCAGCCATAATCACAGGCATGAAAAAGAGAATGCTTGAAGCAGGACCCATATAACCAAGGTAAATAACTACTATCAGCCATAACAAGCAAGCCCAGGCTTTAAACCGTGACTTCAAAAAAATCGGCCCGAATATCCTGTAGATGTTCCCCAAAAGATATCGTCTCACACCAATTGATTCTCTGATTCTCCGCAGGAAAAAGTTATCCACATCATTGCAAATACCTTTCAAGTAAGAAGAAGCTTGCTCTTCTTTCAGAGCCTCATTTACATTGTTCTTTTTTGACTCGGCTTGAATCCCTAACTCGACCTGGCGCGCAGAGCAATATCGCCTCGGCAGATCCGCTAATTGCAAGTGTCTCCAAATTAAATAATTAATAAAAATACCTGCACTGATGAGCATCCAGGGAAAAACCACTGTGAAATATAAAACAGCAGCTCCAAGTTCCTGCAGTGGCAGCCACACAAATAACACAGCCAAAAGGAGTACGGTCTTATTACGCAGATATATTCTATCAAGCACTCCGGCCCAGAAAGCTATGGTGAACAAAGAAAAAGCTCCTAGAACCGTGAACAATCCTGTTGAAAAACTCAAGTCGGGATAAGCCAAAAAGACTAGGGACCATAAAAAACCTAACATAAAATTAACTGTGAAAAGAAACTTTCGTGGTATTGTCCGATGTCCAGGCAGGCAGTATGAAAACGGCTTCGTCATTACCTCCAGCGGCGGAACAGACAATAGCACACCAGCAACAAACATCCATAATGCTGGAAGTGCAAAAGCGCCTTGCTCTTTTTCAGTAATGATCCATCCCGCAATCGCAACGGTAAACATCCCCCCAATAATCCAGAAAAACCACATCGCCCGCCGCTGATACAAATGCTTCAGATTCGCCTTCAAAATCTTATCCATCGCAACCACCTCAGCTCACAACCAGCTCATAGATCTCTTCCAGCGACAAAGGCCTGAACTCGATATCGCACCTCAGCTCCTTCGCCCGCACCTCCAGCTCATCCGCCCCCGCATGCTGCACCGTCAAAACCGCCTGCCTGTCGTTCCGCTCGCACCTGAGAACCCCCGCAAAACCAAGCTCACCCGGCAGCTCCCCGTTCAGCGACGTCAGCCTGAACCGCAAATACTCCTCCCGCAGCTCATCGAAACTCCGATCCCGCAAAATCTCCCCCTTCTGCATGATCACCGCATGATCGATCACCTTCTCCACATCGCTCAGAATATGCGACGAAATAATGATCGACCGCCCCTCCTCCTGTATCATCCCCAGCAGCATATCCAGAAACCGCCGCCGCGCCAGCGGATCCAGCGCCGACGCAGGCTCATCCAGTATCAGCAGCTCCGGCCCGAACCCTATCGCCAGCAGTATCGCCACCTTCTGCCTCTGCCCCGGCGAAAGCGCCCCGACCCGATCCCGCAGCGAAATATCAAAATCCGCAACATACCGCTCCTCCAGCTCCCTGTCCCACGTATCATAATACGCACTCACATACCGTATCAACTGACCCACGGTCATCCAGTCCAGCAACTCGCCCTCCTGGTGCACATACCCGATCCGTCCGAGCTCCACCGCCCCCAGCTTCGCCGCATCCACCCCGAACGTCCTGCACGTCCCCCGATCCGCCAGGTACAGCCCGATCACACACCGCAGCAGCGTACTCTTGCCCGCCCCGTTCGCGCCCAGCAGCCCGATTATCTCACCCCGCCGCACATCCAGACTCACATGATCCAGCGCCTGCACATGCCCGAACCACTTGACCACATCACGCATCTCAACGATCACATTACCGCTCATTTTTTCCTCCGGCTCTTGCCATCATATTCCCTGTAATGCTTTTCAAATATATCCCACGCATCCTCCTTCGACACGCCCAACTGGATCGCCGTCACCGCCGCCTTGTCCATCACCCCGTCCAGCAGCTCACCCTTCATCTTGCCCAGCCGATCCTTCCGCACCCTCGCCACGAAAACCCCGACCCCGCGCCTCCGCTCGACCAGCCCCTCGACCTCCAGCAGCGAATAAGCCTTGCTCACCGTCATCGGGTTCACCTTCAGCCGCGCAGCAAGATCGCGAACAGCCGCAAGCTGCTCGCCCTCCGCAAGCCCGCCGACCATGATCTGCCGCCGAACCTGCCCCACGATCTGCCGAAATATCGGCACACCGCTGTGATGATCGATCTCCAACAACATAGACACAAACGCCGCAACTCAACTACTGTATTATTGCACTAATACACTAATACCATAAATATGCAACTCATGCAAAACAAAATCTCAAAAGAAGTGCTGCATTACAACAACTACTCAAAATCTGCCCATAAGGCTGCTAAAAAACTTGCAAAAATGCCCGAACCCTCTTTATCATAGCTGCATCTGAGAAGCATT
Source organism: Anaerohalosphaera lusitana (assembly GCF_002007645.1). GTDB lineage: Bacteria > Planctomycetota > Phycisphaerae > Sedimentisphaerales > Anaerohalosphaeraceae > Anaerohalosphaera > Anaerohalosphaera lusitana. The sequence goes on along the minus strand of NZ_CP019791.1, from coordinate 720,402 downwards.
AAATTCGGATCACACAAATGAATTATGATGAATTAGAAAAACTTGCCGGGCAAAAAGAAGATGAGAACTGGGCGTTCCGAAGCTTTCTCAAATTCTACGACGATCTAACCGATCAGCAAATAGACAGGCTCGTCCATGAGCTTACCGATTCCGTTGCTGCCGACATCGATTGCACCAAGTGTGGACGGTGCTGTAAACAACTGAAACCGACCCTGACCACAAATGACCAAAAACGCCTGGCGAAAGCACTGAATATCACCAGCTCTCAACTCCAACAAAGTTATCTTGAATATGTGCAAGACGAAGAGTCCAACTGCTGGCAGATGAAGAAAACGTCCTGTCCGTTTCTAAAAAACCGCAAATGCATAGCGTACGAGTCTCGCCCGCAGGATTGCCGCAACTACCCATATCTGAAAAAACCGGATTTCACTATGCGTACTATAGCAATGCTTGATCGCACACGTACCTGCCCGATTGTTTTTGAGGTGATTGAGCAACTGAAAGAACACCTGGCTTTTGACGCGGGTAATTCCGCAGGCAATATATGGTAGCAGCTTTCAAAGCTGCGCAGGCACGTTACATCAAAACACTAGAAGCTGCTTTTTATCAATAGGCAAGACAAATGGCAAAACAAAACAAATCCGTGAAATGGTCCGACGTAAAAAAAGTTTTATCCAACAGGGATCGCAAAGAACTGCTCGCCCTCATCAAAGATCTTTACTCACTGAATAAGCAGAACAAAACTTTCGTTCAGGCCAGGTATTCACTCATCGACCAGGTCCGACCCTACAAGGCAATTATCAAGGATTGCATATCTATCGATCTCGACAGACCCATCGATCTGGCAGGCGCCAAAAAAGCTATAAGTCAGTACAGAAAAGCCGTGGGCGACCATGAAGGCGTTCTTGAATTGATGGTTTTTTATGTCGAATGCGGCAACGACCTTACCTGTGAATACGGCGATATCAATGAGCAATTCTATTACAGCCTGGAATCCGTTTTTGAAAAAGCACTGAAAACCCTCACCCAGTCGGATGATGACACGGTCGAAAAATTTCTACCCCGCCTGGATGCAGTCGTGGAAAAGGCACAGGGCATCGGTTGGGGCTACTATGACACTATTCTCAGTTTACTATGCGATTACTTCCCACCAGATGAATAAAACTATAACTAGTGCCGTTTCCGAAATATAATTTTAACTTTTCCATGATTTAAGACTTGCGCCATGCATAATCTGGTATTATATAGAATGACACGAAGAAATAATTTCACGCTTACAAGCAGAGAAAGGGATTTCTTATGTGTCTGTACGCCAGAGACCTCAGTACCAGTGAAGGCCAGCAAATTCAGCGGATACTCCGCAGCAGCAAAAGCCGAATCAAGATTCGTCGCGGCCAAGTCATTCTTGCCTCTAACCAGGGCTATAAAGTTCCTGCTATCGCCGAGCTGGTTCACTATTCGCCGCACCATGTCAGGGTCATCATCAAAGACTTTAACCAACGCGGCCTTAAGGCGTTGGAGCCCAAGCCCCGGCCGGGAAGACCGCCGGAGTTTACCGAGGACGACAAGGCCATTATTGCCGAGACTGCAAAATGTCCGCCCGACCTTCTGGACTGCCCTTTTAAGCGGTGGTCGCTGGAAAAACTGCGTGAATATCTTGTCCAGGAAAAGATCGTTCCTACGATCAGCATTGAAACACTCAGGACCATCCTGCGTGAAAAGAAGGTCAAGCTCCGGCGGACAAAGACGTGGAAAGAGTGCAACGACCCCAATCTCAAGTCTAAAAAAAACTAATTCGCAGATATGTGAACCAGCCGGCCTCAAACGGGCCGACCATATCATTCGACGAGTTCGGACCGCTGGAGATTCGTCCTCAGCCAGGCCGGAATTACTGTCATACCGACCATCCCAAGAGGCTGCCTGCGACCTATACCCGCAAACACGGCGTTCAGCACTGGCTGGCGTTTTACGATGTCCATCAGAAAAAGCTCTGGGGATATGTTCGGCCACGCAAGCGGCATCAGGAGTTCTTGGAAGTTTTGAAACTGACCAGGAAAAAGTATCCGGCAAACCAGCGGATCCATCTGATACTGGACAATTTCTCGCCGCACCGCAAGGACAAGGTTCTGCGGTACTGTCGCGAGAACAATATTCATCTGATCTGGACGCCGACCAACGCATCATGGCTAAATCCTATCGAATGTCAGTTTACCCATGTTAAGGAATTCGTCATACGCGGAACTAATTATCAAAATCATAATGAGCTTAAAACCGCTCTGAATAGATACGTAGCATATCGCAATAAAAAAAATCAGCAAAAGCGAAACTTAGATAATTGAAACGGCACTAGGTTAACAAGTGCATTTCCCTTGCCGTTCCACGGGGCTACACAAGTTGGCTCAATTCGTATCGCTTTCTGATACGCTTCCAATGCTTCGGCATATCTGCCGAGCTTATCAAATAAATTGCCCTTACCGGTCCACGGGCTGCTATTAGTTGGATCACGGCGTATCGCTTCATCAAAAGCGTCAAACGCCTGGTCAGATCTGCCAAGAGAATCAAAGGCATACCCCTTACCGTTCCATGGATCGCTATTAGTTGGATCAAGGCGTATTGCTTCATCATAGGCCTCCAATGCCTCATCATATCTGCTGAGAGAATTTAGTACATTGCCTTTGCCGCTCCACGGACAGCTGAAAGTTGGATTGAAACGTATCGCTTCCTCATATGCTTCCAATGCTTGGTTATATCTGCAATGCTTATAAAGTGCATCGCCCATATTATCCCAAGCGAAGCTAAAAGTCGGGTCGAGGCGTATCGCTTCCTCATATGCTTTCAACGCCTGGGTATAGTTGCCAAGACTTTCGAGTGAATTGCCCTTGCCGTTCTATAAAACGCTATTAGTTGGTTCGAGGCGTATCGCTTCCTCAAAAGCGTTTAAACACTCTTCGTATCGCCCTTTATTGCAAAATTCTACACCTTCATTAAACCTCTCCTCTGCAGCCTTTCGGTCGCGCTCCATTATATTTCCTCCAACAATTTTTTCTCACGATCTACCATGATATAATATGTATACGGTACAAGACTCACTCACCCCACCGACCGTTTGAAAACTAACACCGCATCGCGGGTCTCACCATAGTTTTTGTTGGTAGTGAAAGATGTCGAAAGCTCCCAGCCGTCCTTGCCAAGCTCGTTCAACTTCACCTCCAACTTACCCGCATTAAACTTACCGCCCAGAAACCCACCCGTCGCCTTCACCTTAGCCGTCTTATACATCCACAGCATTATCATTTCTCCAAATATAAACACCCTGCAGCATTTTATATATTATTTAAATGTTTAAAAATTTAAACACCATCTTAACATGATCCGTAAGGATAGACGCAGAATCGGCCAAACCGTTACAGACAAACATCCCTTGCGGTGCAGAAAATCGATGCGAAGGCGACCGCGGCGGTTTCGATTCGCAAAATGGTTTTGGTCAACTGAACCTCAACCGCGCCTGCAGACTTTAAAAACTCGACTTCCTCGTCAGAAAAACCGCCCTCCGGGCCGATGATCGCGATAACATCACGGCATTTCTTTTTGTTACCTTGCGAATGTAAGTCCTTACTGGGAAATGGCTTAGAATCCTGAGGCAAACCTTCTTTGCATAGATCATTGCCGCCGGGGTTATAAATATCATTAACCACTTTACAAACCGGGACGGCCGATTCGCTCCAGCCGCCGAAGACGAGGACAGCATCAGGATATTCGTTTTTGAGTTCAGCCACTGCATCTTCTAAGCCATTGTGCATGCTGAACTTAGGCAGGGTCAGACGTTTGCACTGTTTGGCTGCGGTGACTGCCAGGTTGTGATTTCGCTTATCCGCGGACTTGCCTTTGGGCTGTTTGACGGTGCGGTCGAAAACCACTCCCGCGATATGGTCGACGCCCAGTTCGGTGCATTTTGAGACCATCCAATCGTTGCGCTGGCCCTTCGCAAAACTAGCTGCCATAACGACTTGCGCGCGTCCACTGAGGTCCGCATGCTCTATTTCACCAACCTCCAGGGACACGGTTTTTCGTCCTACATCGACCACGGTGCCGACAGCAAAACTGCCCTTGCCGTCGAATAATTCAACTTTATCTGCAGGTTTTACGCGCATAACGTGGATGGCGTGATGGGCCTCGCTGCCGGCCAGAACCACCTGATCGGGGGTGATATTTTCGCAGTAAAAACGGTTTATCTTCAAAACCAACACCTCATAAGCCATTTATATACAGTAACTTAGAAACGAAACGGTTCATGCAATGGTAAGCACATGTTTGTACCAGACATTGTATATGGTTTCGGACCGGATGCAAAGGCAAATTGACTTTCACGGTTCAACCTGCTAAAAACGCATTAAACAGAAGTGGTCAGCCGACGAAATCGTTGATTTCACAGGTGTATGACAGGTTAACTGAGGGAATCTAATGCGTCTTAAGTTCATTGTTTGCAAGGTGTTACAGCGGGAAGCTTATTGGTGCGCCGCTCGGTCGCATAATCAGGTGGATGTGGTTTTGATGCCGCAGGGACTGCATGATACGCCGGACAAACTGAGGGAGGAACTGGGGAAAGAGCTTGTGAAAACCGAGGATGTTCAGGGTCGCAAATATGACGCAAGTCTTTTAGGCTACGGACTTTGCAGTAATGGAGTACTCGGGTTGAGTTGTGAAATTCCGCTGGTGGTGCCGCGAGCGCATGACTGTATTACGCTGCTGCTGGGATCTAAGGAGCGGTATCAGGAGTATTTTGACGGCCGAAAGGGTATTTACTGGTACAGTCCGGGGTGGGTGGAATCGAACTGCCAGCCCTCTAAGTCTCGATATGACAGGACCTTACAGGAATATACAGACAAGTACGGCGAGGACAATGCGGCGTATTTGATGGAGATGGAGCAGAACTGGATGAAGGAGTACGAGTGGGCGACGTATGTAGGCTGGGAGCTAACGGACGGGGAGCAGTCTTATAAGGATTACACTAAAGAGGCGGCGGAGTTTCTGGGGTGGAAGTATGATGAGCTGATCGGTAAGTCCTTGCTGGTGCAGAAGTTAGTGGACGGCGATTGGGATAAGGATAAGTTTCTGACTGTTCAGCCGGGGCAGAAAGTCGGGGAGGATCTGACCAGTGACGGGATCATCCGGGCGGAGGACAACCAGAATTGACACTATGGCCTGTCCTGTTTCTGCAGTGCAATGAGGTGTCGGGCGGATTACCCAAACCTCGGCTGGAGAATTGCCCAGGAGAACAGGCCTTGCGGGGAGGGTCTGCGGTGTAATGCCGAGGGAGGAACGGGAATTGGCCCCAGTGCAAGTGTGGGTAAATATACCAGATGGACACCTGGTAAATAGGACTTTGGCCAAAATGGGCTGATTTGGCCAATTTTTGAGGGAGTAAAAGTGGGGCAAAAGTGAGTGTTTTGGGGGTGAAAGTATGTTAAAAATAGGTGAAAACGGGGTAAAAGTGACAGGCTGTTTCCTACCTGTCAAGTGGGAGATTTTTGTGGGTGTTTTTCCTTTTTGGGGGCGGTGAATATTACGGGCATGGGATCCGCCTGGGGAATCATTCGGCTATGAGTGCGGCAGTTGGTTGGAGTATACTGGTTCCCTGGTATCATTGAGCGAAGTTTTGTGATGATCCTATTTAGACTTGACAGTATGTGGGGTATGCAGGTGGATTTCGACCATGGTGCGGCGGCGCGCGGCAAACATGCTATGGAAACTTAAGCTTGTGTCAAAAAAGTATTTATGGGCCTGTTAGAGACATCTAACCCCTTTAATTCATCCAAAACGCCCCGAATTTTAAGACTTTTCAAATCCTAAGGCATAATACGCATTGTGATTAATTCTCATGCTTAATCCATTCAGTATTGCATATTGAGCAGAACATTTCTGAGGTTATATTGTTCCATGCAACTGTTCCTGCGTTGAATATTTCCTCATAATTTTTGTAAATGCGGTTGCTCAAGTAGTGACTCTTCATATAGGCCCAAAGACGTTCTATCGGATTCAATTCCGGACTGTATGCAGGCAGGTGAAGCAGGCTGATATTCTTCGGCACAACCAACTGTTTAGCGATATGCCAACCAGCCTGATCAAGAACCAGAACCACATGTACATCTTTGCCTGCCTCCTCGCTTATAAATCTCAGGTGGTGATTCATATAATCAGTGTTAACAGTCGGAGTAATCACAGCCGACGATTTGCCATTGACAGGATTGACAGCTCCAAAAATATATACCCAATCATACTCGGTCTGCTTTACTGCTGTAGGCCTGGATCCTTTTGGAGCCCAAACATTGGTCAGTGTTCCTTGCTGGCCTATTCGCACTTCGTCCTGGAACCAGATCTCAATTTTCTTTTCGGGGTTTTCTGTTCGGACTTTTTGGACAAAAAGGGGGCTTGCTCCAACCACTGCTGCATTTTTTCCGGATCGTTCTTTCGGTGCTTAGGCCTTGGTTTTAGACATGAAAGCCCCAATCTATGCATTAGATCATAGACGCCGAAGAGCGAATATTTTACGCCAAATTCTCTTTCAAGAATCCGTCTTATGTCTCTGCCGCGTAGCACACATACACCACCGTCTGAATCGGTTGGTCCATCTTGAATTCGCTTGATCAACTCAGGCTCTTTTTTGCGTGGCAGTTTTGTAGGCCTGCCGCTTTGACGTTTTGGTGCGATAGCCTCAATGCCGCCATCACGGTAGAAATAACACCATCGCTGAACGAAGTTTTTGCTGCGATCAAGTTTTGTCATGATCGCTTTTGTTTGCCATCCCTCCAATGCCAGGGCTACCACCCGATATCGATCTCGCTGCTTTGCATTGGTTTCAATCCGAGCTTTTTCTTTTAACTTTTGCAGGTCACCGTACTTGATCTCACTGATGTGCATGCCATATTTCCTTTCATTTTTTAGGAATTATGACACATCATTAGCGATGGCGCAAGTCTAAAACCGTGGCGCGCGAAAAAATTTCACAATGCGTATAAGGGCACCTCTAACAATTCATTTTGGCGGTCAAGCGAATCTTTTTGATTCCGAGCGGCGTCAGACAAAAACCGCTTTAGCAACAACTAAAGCTGATTTGTCTTCCTTGCCGGAACGCAAAAATCTTCTACTTGCCGCTCAAAAGCAATTATTAGGGCTACACATAAAATTTTTTTAGAAACTCCTTGACAACTGTTCGTGCACGAACTATATTTGTTTTAGACGTGTTTTTAACGGGAAAGACAAGATGAATACACGAGGAATCATAGGACAACTTGCTCGAATCAGAGAGGCGGCTAATCTCCTGATTGAAAGAGAACTGAAAGCCCGTTGCATCGAAGGGATTGTCCCTGCTCATGGACCAGTATTAGCATTTCTATTCCAGCAAAACAAACCTGTGCCCATAAAAGCGATTGTTGAGAGCATAGGGCGAGTCAAATCAACTGTGACTGTCATGATTAACACACTCGAAAAATACGGATATATAAAAAAATCTTCCTGTGAGACAGACAATCGAGTGGTTAATATTGAATTGACTCATAGAGGACGGGAGATCCAAAAAGATTTCGATGAAATTTCAAACACCCTTGTGGATAAGGTCTATGGGGATATGAAAAAGAAGCATCGGGAAGAATTGGTGAAACAACTGAATCAGATTGAACAGAATATGCGCGAGTAGTTTTTTTAGGCATATAGTTCGAGGGCGAACTTATTGTATTTATAACAATCATTTGAATCAATAGTTAAAGGAGTATCTCATGTCAAACAAACTGAATAGAAGAGAAATGTTGAGTTGTGCAGGCTGTGTAGTCGCTCTGGGGTGCAGTACCGGACTAGCTCAGGGGCAGTCAAAGACCGAAAGCAAGACAGATCATGGCAGTTACTGCGGTATTTACTGTGAATCCTGCAAACTCTATAGGATGTCCAAATCTCAAACAGACCCGTCAAAGGTCAAATGTCTTGGCTGTAAGAGCGGCAAAGTAGCACCACACTGTCAGAATTGCCCTATCAAGGCTTGTGCAGCGGCTAAAGGAATTAATACGCATTGTGAAATTTTTTCGCGCGCCACGGTTTTAGACTTGCGCCATCGCTAATGATGTGTCATAATTCCTAAAAAATGAAAGGAAATATGGCATGCACATCAGTGAGATCAAGTACGGTGACCTGCAAAAGTTAAAAGAAAAAGCTCGGATTGAAACCAATGCAAAGCAGCGAGATCGATATCGGGTGGTAGCCCTGGCATTGGAGGGATGGCAAACAAAAGCGATCATGACAAAACTTGATCGCAGCAAAAACTTCGTTCAGCGATGGTGTTATTTCTACCGTGATGGCGGCATTGAGGCTATCGCACCAAAACGTCAAAGCGGCAGGCCTACAAAACTGCCACGCAAAAAAGAGCCTGAGTTGATCAAGCGAATTCAAGATGGACCAACCGATTCAGACGGTGGTGTATGTGTGCTACGCGGCAGAGACATAAGACGGATTCTTGAAAGAGAATTTGGCGTAAAATATTCGCTCTTCGGCGTCTATGATCTAATGCATAGATTGGGGCTTTCATGTCTAAAACCAAGGCCTAAGCACCGAAAGAACGATCCGGAAAAAATGCAGCAGTGGTTGGAGCAAGCCCCCTTTTTGTCCAAAAAGTCCGAACAGAAAACCCCGAAAAGAAAATTGAGATCTGGTTCCAGGACGAAGTGCGAATAGGCCAGCAAGGAACACTGACCAATGTTTGGGCTCCAAAAGGATCCAGGCCTACAGCAGTAAAGCAGACCGAGTATGATTGGGTATATATTTTTGGAGCTGTCAATCCTGTCAATGGCAAATCGTCGGCTGTGATTACTCCGACTGTTAACACTGATTATATGAATCACCACCTGAGATTTATAAGCGAGGAGGCAGGCAAAGATGTACATGTGGTTCTGGTTCTTGATCAGGCTGGTTGGCATATCGCTAAACAGTTGGTTGTGCCGAAGAATATCAGCCTGCTTCACCTGCCTGCATACAGTCCGGAATTGAATCCGATAGAACGTCTTTGGGCCTATATGAAGAGTCACTACTTGAGCAACCGCATTTACAAAAATTATGAGGAAATATTCAACGCAGGAACAGTTGCATGGAACAATATAACCTCAGAAATGTTCTGCTCAATATGCAATACTGAATGGATTAAGCATGAGAATTAATCACAATGCGTATAAGTCCTGCGGTGAATGCAAAAAGTTCCCCTGTGACAAAACCAAAAACTTTCATAAAAACGGAAAAGACTTTGCCCTGGTCGCAGAGATGAATTGCTATACCTTGACCGGACTGGACTACAAAAAGTGGTTAAAGGCCCAAAAGACACGCTGGACGTGTTCCAAGTGCGGTGAATCCTTTTCTAATAAGTCTGAAAAATGCCCAAAATGCGGCAAAGACATATATTCTCTCAAAGAAGAAGCCCAGGCCTATAGACAATTCCGTAAAGTAAAATGATCATAATCTACGTATATAGTTTGCGAGAATATGAATGATAATACAGCAAAAAAACATAGCTTGACATGTAAGGGATGTAAAAATGAAAACAGCAAGCAGAACAATCACATTTGCAGTAGCTCTATTAACAGTATTTATATCAAACGCTTCAGCAATAGATTCTGAAGCTACAAAACTTTTGAAGAAGCGTAATTCGGAATTCAAACAGGAAGTAATTAAAGTTAATGAAGACGTCTATACCGCTGTAGGGTATTCCGTATCGACAGTTTCAATGATCATAGGAAAGAGCGGGTTGATAATTGTGGATACTGGATTGGATACGATATCAGCCGAGAAGGTATTGGCAGATTTTCGTAAGATAAGTGATAAACCAGTCAAAGCCATAATACTTACCCATTCTCATGGGGACCATACCGGCGGAGTGAGAGTGTTTGCCGGGGGGGGCAAGCCACAGATATGGACACGTTCAAACTTTGGTTCTGAAGCACATCCCTTGGAGCAAGCAGGCTTAACTATCCAAAAAGTTCGAGGTGCTCGACAGGGTGGTTTTATGCTACCACCTGAAAAGCGAATCAATAATGGTGTTGCCAAGGCTTATTGGCCTAAACGTGGCGGAGCCGTCTTCGCATCGGAGAAGTCATGGAAACCGACTCATTATTTATCTGAGGGGCCGAAAGAAAATTGAGGTCGCTGGAATAGAGATAGAACTGGTTGCTGTCAATGCTGAAACGAGTGATGCTCTCTATGTGTGGCTGCCCAATAAGCGTGTCTTATTCGCAGGTGATACTTTCTATAAATCATGGCCAAATCTGTATGCTATACGAGGAACGATGTATCGTGATATTCGATCATGGGCAAGCAGTGTTGACATGATGATCAAGGAAAAGCCTGAATACCTGGTAGGTGGTCACACACGCCCGATCATCGGTGGTGAAAAGATAATTGAAGTAATGACCAACTATCGAGATGCCATTCGGTTCGTTTTCGATAAGACAATCGAAGGAATGAACAAGGGAATGACACCGGATGAGCTGGTTGATTATGCCAGATTGCCTGATCGTCTGGCTGAAAAGGATTATCTTCGTGAATACTATGGAAATGTAGAGTGGGCCGTCCGCCAGATATTTAACGCTCATCTGGGCTGGTTCGATGGTAATCCGACAAATCTGTTTTCACTCAGCCCAAGGCAAGAGGCTATCAGGATGGCAAAGTTGGCTGGCGGTGAAGCTGAACTGCTGCAACAGGCTCAACGGGCGGTCAAATCTAAGGATAACCAATGGGCGGCACAACTTGCGGACCATCTTATTGCCTTAAATCCTGATGCATCAGAACCGAAGCTGATTAAAGCTGAGGCACTGGAAGCCCTTGCTGAGAATCTGCTGACGGCAACCGGTCGAAACTATTATCTAACTGCGGCACAGGAACTGCGCAAGCAAGCAGAATGATAACGTCTTTCAGATGGAGTAGTGGCTAGTACAGATAAAAATAGCAACTCTCTAGTGACAACTGGTATATGATTCTGGGGCAGGTTACAGTAAATTGTGAGCATGCGTACGCGGGCTGCGCGGATAAAGGCTCTGCGGGGTGAGCGCGCAGTGGTGGTGAGGTTGGGTCATGCGGGGGTTGGGCCGCCGCAAAATTTAACAGCCGCGCCTCCGACGTACTTTCCGTTGGGTCCATTCTCGGCGGGATGTGAAATTATGCGGCTGGTGGGTGCGGGGAATGGTCGGAGGTTTTGGGGGCGTTGGTTTGGTTGGGTGATGTTTTTGTGATGATCTTTTGTTCGGGCTTGACAGTTTGGAGTGTGCAGGTGGGCTTCAACCATGGTGCTGCAGAGCGGGCCCAAACATGACACCAGGATGTAAGTCATTGTCGCAAAATCATTTACAAGCAATAAAAAGTGTCTGACCTTTTTTATTTACACTGGAGATTTAGATACTTTGCTCATGTTCCATGATATATACAAGCAAAAAAAGATATTGCAAGACTTTATTTTGAAAAAATCAGAGCTTTTCTACAGAGCATGTCTGATCCTTTTTATTTACACCGGGGGTTGAAAAGATTTTGCTTGTAATTTGCAGTCACTTCGCACACAATCTGTATTGCTATGAGATGATGGCTGAACTCGCGGGGGCTCAGCAAACGCGAATGTTTCTACTGTGACCATCGTCTCTTTTTTATTTTGTATCTATTTGGTGCTATATTTCGAGCTTTTATCCACTCAGGCTCAATCATCTTACGATTGATCCTCCGATTATCCAAGGGGGCATGGGCGTCAGGGTTTCACGGGCAATGCTTGCAGCGGCCGTTGCGAAGGAAGGTTGTGCGGGCACTATCGCCAGCGTAGGGCTGGCCCAATATGAAACCCACCCCGATGCGGATTTTACCACGATGAACCGCGAAGCGTTACGGCAAGAGATCCGAACTGCTCGTCAGTTGACGGACGGGGTTCTAGGTGTGAACGTGATGGTTGCTGTTACGGATTACGAGTCGCTGATCCGAATCTGCGTAGAGGAACAAGTAGACCTCATAATCTCAGGTGCGGGTCTTCCGCTTCAACTTCCTGCATACACCGAAGGAACTGACATTCAGTTGGTACCCATTGTTTCTTCTGTGCGATCGCTTAAGATCATATGCCGGAAATGGGCGAGAAACTTCAACCGCATCCCGGACGGCGTGATAATCGAAGGGACAAAAGCCGGCGGGCACCTCGGTTACAGGATCGAAGAGATAGAATCTGACATGCCCTCATTGGAAAAAACGCTTGCAGACGTTTTGCAGTTCACCCGCAGCCTTTCCGTGCAGATTCCCGTTATCGCAGCCGGGGGCATATTCAGTGGCGAAGATATAGCCTATTTTATGAAGCTCGGTGCGTCAGGCGTCCAGATGGGCACGCGATTTGTTTGTACTGAAGAATGCGATGTGCACGAGAATTTCAAAAAAGCCTATTTAAATGCCAAAAGCAGCGATCTGGCATTGGTCAAAAGTCCAGTTGGTTTGCCGGGCAAGGTGATCAAAAATGCGTTTGTTGAAAAACTGAACGAGGGTCAGCGACTGCCGTTCAAGTGTAAATTCCAATGTTTGAAAACATGCAACCCAGCGACCGCACCTTATTGCATTGCGAACGTACTTGCTAAAGCGGCCGAAGGTAAAATGGACGAGGCCTTTGCTTTTGCGGGAAGTAACGCGTGGAGATGCAATGAAATAATTTCAGTAAAGCAGCTAATTAACAAGATCGAGCAAGAATATAGACATGTATCGCATGATGTGACTATTTAGCTAGAGAATGATAATTCAGCTAGTGATCTTCCACATATATGGTAGAAAAGATAAACGATTACAATCGAAGCAGTACTAATCAGGGCAAGACTGGTTTTATCCTTTGCAGTCCAGCCCATAATAAAGCTTAAAGGATAGTTTATTGGTCTTTTATAGGCCGAGGAGTCTAACATGAGCACAGGTAAAGTAAAATGGTTCAGTGACAGCAAGGGATATGGCTTTATAACACCCGACGATGGCGGCAACGATCTGTTCGTACATCATTCAGAAATACAGGCAGATGGCTATGCCTCGCTGAAGGATGACCAGACTGTTGAATTCGAAGTCGGCGAAGGCAAAAAGGGTCCTTGCGCGACAGCAGTCAAGCCCTGCTGAACTCTTTCGAGTCAGTAATTTGCAGATTTACCAAGCCCCTTGAAAGAGGGGCTTTTTTTGTGGATTGGAATAATGGGGGAGTATGCAGTTGGGCGGGGGAGGTGTTTTGACTGCCGTGCCTTGTTTTGGTGGTCGTGTTGTCGGGGAATGGGGGGCTGTCGTTATTTAGTCGCCGGTAAGTCAAAAGCAATGCTGAAGCAGCTTTTATTCAGCCTGGCAGTAAGGACTGAAAGGGGTGACTGTGATTTTAGTTCATTAGCTTTTTTGTCCCTAGTTTTTAGTTTTACTGTGTGATAGAACGTAAGTTCGGCGGGCCGTTCAGCGCACGAACATGCTTATCGGGTTGGCGGGAGGTGGTGCTGGTTGTGGTAAGGCATTATTGTGTCAGCAGCCAGGGTTTGAAAGAGTTTTTCTGCATGGAGTAGGCAACGAGATCATATGAGGTTCAGGGATATATTTTTGCCGGCGGTTGGATTTGTTTTGCTGTGGAACTCCGGTTTCATTGGGGCGGAGTACGGCTTGCCTTATGCGGGGCCGTTCAGTTTGCTGTTCTGGCGGTATGCTGCATTGACGGGTATCCTGTTTGTTTCTCTTCTCGTAAGAGGTCGGCTGAGGTGGGTTGGCTGGCGGAGTGCGGGTGTCAATATGACGGTTGGTTTTCTGGCTCACGGGGTGTGGCTGGGGTGTGTATTACTTGCGCTGGATCGCGGGGTTCCGGCGGGGATCGTGGCGCTGGTGGTGGCGCTGCAGCCTTTGGCTACGGGGGCCTTTTCGGGTGTGACCGCGGGGGAACCGACGGGGCTGAAACGCTGGATCGGTTTGTTTATCGGATTTGCGGGAGTTGCGGTGACGGTGGGGTTCCGGATCGATCTTGGGGATGCCGGGTCGGTGTTCGGGTATCTTGTGCCGTTGGGGTCGGTTGCGGCGATCACGGCTGCGAGCCTGATCCAGCGGAGACTGGATGTCAGGCACGATGCGAAGGTGCTGCCGGTCGACCTTGCGCTGTTTTATCAGTGTGCGGCGACTGCGGTGGTTATGGCGATTCCGGCGATATTTGCTGAGCGGCTGGTGACGGAGTGGGCGGTTCCGTTCGTGCTTACGATGCTGTGGCTGGTTGTGGGTGTTTCGCTCGGTGCGTACGGTCTTATGTGGGTGCTGATCGACAGGCTGGACGCTACGCGTGTGGCGAGTTTGTTTTACCTGGGGCCGCCTGTGACGATGCTGATGGCGTGGGGGGCTTTTGGTGATGTGCCGCGGGGGATGGATCTGGTGGGTATGGTGATCGTGTTTGCGGGGGTGGGGCTTTCGTGTGCGAGGGGTCCGGCTGTCAGGGGGTGAGGGGGTTGGCCGACTTTTTCTTCAGGATCGAAAAGCATCGTGGGAAATTATTGAGCTTGACGAGCTTTTCAAAGGCACGGCCTTGCAGTCCGGCTGGGAGTTGAACCGGGTAACGCCGGCAGTCGGGGCAGGTGATCGTGGGGTTGCCGTTGAGGTTTGGAATGAATGAGCGGCCTTGGTGTTTTAGTGGTAACTGTCCCTATTTTATTTTTGGGCAGAGTTGGGTATTTTGCTAAAAACTGATGAATTTCCTAGTATTTTTTCGTTGATACTGGTATAAGGGTGGGAGATTTTTTCAACTGCGCAAAACAGGGTTAGGCTGGTTTTGTCCTTTACGGCCCGGCCCATAATACATTGAAAGGATAATTGAATGGTCTTACACAGGCCGGGAGTTTTAAGATGAGCACAGGTAAAGTAAAATGGTTTGATGACAGCAAGGGCTTTGGATTTATTACGCCTGACGATGGCGGCAGCGATTTGTTCGTCCATCATTCAGAGATCCAGGCGCAGGGTTATGCGTCGCTGCAGGATGACCAGGCCGTTGAATTCGAAGTAGGCCAGGGCAAAAAAGGTCCATGCGCGACAAACGTCAAGCCCTGCTGAACTCTTTTGGGTCAGTAATTTGCAGTGATTCACTAAGCCCCTTGAAAGAGGGGCTTTTTTTGTTTCGTCACGTAATAACGGGGGATATGCCCACTTGGGCTGACGCATATTTTAACAGCCGTGCCTGGGGCGAGCTTTGTGTTGGGTTTATGTCAGGCGGACTGTGCAGTTGTGCGGCTGGGGTTTGAGTGGCATTTTTTGTGTTCGGCGATTATTTTGAGCGGGTTTTTGCGGGCAAGGACTTTGACATGGGGGTGGCGTACTGCTATATTACAACGAATTTCGCTTTATGAGATCGCGGCAGGCTGTACGGGCCTTAAATGAGGTTTGGGCGGCCTTTGAAGAATTGTACGCTATGGTTGTCTGCAAGATTCTGGGTAGTCAGCCAAAAACAACCGTTCATTTATCGACTAAAGAGGTGTTTTTATGGCTGATCGACCCGTTCGCTCAGATGGAACTGACCACGTCCACCGCTTCAAGCAGACACTTGGGATAGTGTTTTGCGCAATCTATGCGGTGGTTTACTCAAGTTTCGTCGCAATATCTATCTACGACATCACATTGATGGACACGGTTATGCCTTTCGGGCTGAACCTGGCAGCGTTTTTTGGCATCGGGCTAATAATTTTCGCGCTGTCGCTGGCTGCGATCTACAGTCGGGCCTGCTCTTACAGTGAAAGCAAGGCGGCTGGTCAGCGGGACATTAATGAGAAAGCGTCCACAGCTAAGGAGAGGGTTAACTGATGTTGGCAATTGCAATCTTTACAGTATTTGTCGGATTCCTTTTCTGGCTGTCGTGGTTTCTTGGTAAAAAGGCTCAGTCCGCTGACGGTTTTTTCGTTGCGGGCGGTGAGATCCACTGGTTCGTAAACGGTATCGCGCTTACGGGCGGGTATCTGTCGGCGGCATCGTTTTTGGGCATATGCGGGATGATCGCGTTCAAGGGATTTGACGGTTATCTTTATTCGATCGGCTTTCTTTCGGGTTGGGTGGTTGCCCTTTTCGTGGTAGCTGAGCCGTTGCGTCGACTTGGCAAGTATACATTTGCTGATGCGCTGGGTTCACGTTTCAAGTCTAAGACGATCCATCTTGCAGCGGGTATCAGCACGCTGGTTATATGTATGTGTTATCTGGTTCCTCAGATGGTCGGTGCGGGTGTGCTTATTGAGCCCCTGCTGGGGATTCCGCATCACTGGGGCGTGATCGTGGTAGGCGTGGTGGTGATCGTGATCGTCGCGTCGGCGGGCATGTCATCGACGACATATGTGCAGTTTATCAAGGCGGGTATGCTTATACTGTTTTCGGGTTTGCTGGTAACGGCGGTTTGCGTGCGCGGGCTGCACAGTGAGCCGGACACGATCAACACAAGCGGTGAAAAGGTGGCGCATTACCAGTTCAAGAAGCTTACAATAGACGATGAAGCGGGTTTGCAGGAGAGCCTCAACGGGACGGGTTATTCGTATGTCGACACGGTTGAGGTGGATTCTCTGGACGGAGAATCGATGCAGAAATGGGTAGTGCTGAGCGAACTGTCGCCGCTGGAAGTTGATGAGGACGGGGAGACTTATCATCTGATCCGACGCGGCCAGAGGCTGCCTGTGGTGCGCGACCCGGAAGGCGCTATAGCAGCGTTTATGAGCGATGTCGCAGGGACGGATATCGGGGGCGAGGGGCGTGAGGTAACTGTGCAGTCGGTGCGGGTTGTAAAAAAGGACGGCGGGCCTTATGCGAAAATCGAGGGATGGTGGCGGATGGAAGAGAGGCCTGGGGGAGGAACGGTTCTGGTCGAGACGCAGGATGTTACGAAGACTTCGGCGGGCGATATTTATGTTAACGGGCTGCCGGCAGTGAACGGCAGTGCGCTGGCGCCGATGGGTAGAATAGCGGAATTCGGTTCAAGGACCGGGCATGACGGTAAAACGGGGCCGGTGGGGCCTTTGCGGCTGCTGTCAATTTTCTCGGATCCTGAAACCGAGATCGAACTGCCTCGCGGAACAGACATCAGCTACAAGGGCAGCGAAGTTGAGCTTTACTACCCTGAGATGGTGGCGGGCAATGAGCTTATGCGTCCGGGTGGACACTTCAAAATAGCCACGAGCAGTATCTGGGGTAAGCTGGACTTTATCTCGCTGATGCTGGCGTTGTTTTTCGGTACGGCGGCGTTGCCGCACGTTCTTATCCGCTACTATACGGTTAAGGATTCGACGGCGGCGCGTCGGTCGACTATCGTGGCGATCTCGGCGATCGGTCTGTTCTATATCATGACGCTTTATCTGGGGCTGGGGGCTATCGCAAACGGTGTTTTGAATCCCCAGAGCGATAATATGTCGGCACCATTGCTGGCGTTGAGTTTTGGCAAGGTGCTTTTCGCGATCATCACGGCGTTGGCGTTCGCGACGGTACTTGGTACGGTTTCGGGTCTGATCATCGCAGCGTCGGGGGCGGTTGCGAACGATCTGATGGATAAGTTCATGCACCGTTCGATGAGCGGTAAGGCCAAGGTGGTGACGGCAAAGATCACGGCTGTTTCGGTCGGGGTTGTCGCTGTGATACTCGGCATACTGTTTAAGGGTGTGAACGTTGGCTTTTTGGTTGGGTGGGCGTTTGCGGTCGCTGCTTCGGCGAATTTCCCGGCGATCATTATGGTTCTGTTCTGGAAGCGCACGACGGCGGCGGGCATTATTTGTTCGATCCTGGTGGGCATTGCGGCTTCGCTGGGTATCATTCTGGCTGGGCCTGACATGTTCAAGCTTTATGGTTTTTCGAGTTCGGACGCGTGGATCCCTCTGGGCCAGCCTGCGATATTGTCCATGCCGCTTAGCTTTGTGACGCTGATCGTGGTTTCGCTGATGACTCAGGAGAGTAAGAGCGAAGAAGATCTGGCCGAGTTGAGCAAGGCCGGCTAGCTTGATGAAAGCATAAGGGCACCTCTAACAATTCATTTTGGCGGACAAGCGAATCTTTTTGATTCCGAGCGGCGTCAGACAAAAACCGCTTTAGCGGCAACTAAAGCTGATTTGTCTTCCTTGCCGGAACGCAAAAATCTCCTACTTGCCGCTCAAAAGCAATTATTAGAGCTACCCTTAAGGATCATTTTTTGAGAAGCTTTAACAGTCGTCGCTAACGAGTTTGGCGGCGGCTGTTTTTTGTTTGCAGGTTATGGTGGTAAGTGGCGGTGGATTGGTTATAATGGGGTGAATGGAGGTGCGGTTTTGGATGATGCTTCCTGTAATTTTTATCTGTTTGAATTCGTATGAAAATGTTTCGGCCATGATGATATTACGTTTGACAAATAAAGCATTTAAGAAGCTTGGTGAGAAGCCGCAACCGGTTGAAGTTGACGAGGTTCAGGGCAGCTTTGACGAATGGTATGTGAACACAGCGGACTTTTTCAATGACGGTAATCTTTTCATGCCGGTTATGCATGCTGACAGTCTTTATACCATGCTGGTGCCAATCGAGAAGGATATGGAAACGGATGATTTTGTCAGCAAGGTGCTCGCCAATCTCATGTACAGGATGCTAAGGCTTGAGATCCCTCGTGAACATGCTCAACGGGTCATGCAGACTTATGGCGGGGAGGCGATTCTAACGAAAACAAAATCACGAAAGACCCTTGGAACTCTTACGAGAACAGGCGGAGACATCCGGCATACGGCAGAATATGGTGATGGTATTATCACGGGCAAAAGAGTTGATCTTGGGCAACTGGAAAGCTTCGCAAATCAGACACCGCGAAATTTGAACGATGGATATGTCTGGCCGCTGGAAGAGTTTTACAGCTGCATACGCAGGTTCTGTCCGGAACTGCCGCTGAGAATCACATTAGCACTGGGAAGTTGCTCGTGGCGTAAACATTCGGCAACAATGTCAGTTTTTCAGGGAAGAATTTCCGAAAGACTGTATACGAAAGCAAAAGCTGCGTGTCTGGATGCGGAGGTTCTGTTCGATCGCTCAGAAACGGAAGCCCTGCTCAAGGCGGCACACGATTCCCATGAAAGTTCTTCCGACATTCCCAACGACGTGTATGCCACACTGAGTCAAATGCTCAGTTACAGGCTTGGGCTGCTTATGTCGGAATCCTGATCGTACTGGGCCGAGGCGAGTTTTGGGTTTGGGGTGGTAAGTGGCGGTGGATTGTGGTGTAGACCTTGTGGCGGCAGCCTGTTTGGAGGATTGACAGAACGGCAAGTAAGAATGGTACGACTGTTGCACTGAATGTTTTCATGTTTGTCTTTAAGCTGCTTACTCTGTGGATCTTATTGCTTTGAGCATTTTTTCGAAGATCTTCTTTTTGTCGGGATCAGAATCATTTTTGATATCGATGTTCAGCAGTGCGTTGCTTGCAGCGATGCGGACGTCTTTGTTGGGATCATCTCTTTTAGCTGCCTCAAGCGTTTGTCTGACCTTTTCGTTTACTGTGCCAAATTCCAATAATGACATTATAGCTATCTCGCGGACTTGCGGATTTTCATCTTTTACTGATGCACAGAGTGCATCTGTGATCTTTGTCCGGAGTTGGTTGTCCACAGAGAGGCCTGCGCGGGCCTTTGCTGAAGCGGCCCGGACCTTGACGTTTTGATGGTTTTCAAGGTTGTTCAAGAGCTCGACAGAAAGAGCAGGAGCTGCTATCTTGAGATTTGCGATTGCTTCAAGAGCCATGGCGCTGACATCTGGATCAGGATGGGCGGCAACAGTGGCGAGGGGTTGGATATTGTCAATTGATTCGGCGGCAATATCTCGGATTCGGCCATTAAGGCTTGCGAGAGCAGCAGCAGCGTGAAATTTTGCGGCGTCGTCTTTTAGTGAGTTTATAAGCTGGGTCGTTGTCTCAATGACTGTAGACCGCCAGAGTTTGCGGGGGAAGTCATCAGAGAAGGAGTTATCGTCTTTGTTGAAACCATAGTGCTGGGCGGAGTGAAGGAGTATTGCCGCGAGCCAAGGCTCAGATTTCAGGTATTTTTTGGCCTGCTGGACCATGTCGGCGGCTGGGTGATCGGAATCATGCGTCTGGATGGATGCGAGCAGATTTCGGATGATCGGCCAGTCTTTCTTTACGGCAGTCCTGACGGAGTCGTTTGCATCTTCTAATGCGCGTAGATTTATTTTCAGTCTGTGCTGGTCATCCCAAAGTTGGCCGCCTGATAATGCTTTAAGACCTGTAAGGAAACCGTAAGCACCTTTTAGATGGGGGGTTTCGATCTTATAAAGTTTGCTGTTTGGCCTTGCGCCCATGTAAGAAGTCTTGAAGACGGCCAAAGAATAGTTGAGAAGCAGGTTTTCGAGGCTATCATTTTCGGCATCTATGGATGAGAAATCCCGCGACTGCAACATTGTATAGAGTTCGTAGTCGGTTTGAGGTATGGCTTGTGAGCGGGCGAATTCGAGCAACTGCTTCTTACGGGATTGGGGCAATTCAGACTGTTCGATCTCTTTGATGACCGCCTCCTTAAAAGCGTCGGAGTCGCATTGTGCAGTATGCAGGGTGATCATCAGTTCATATTTACCGGCAAATTCCATTTTTGTCATGTGGGACATTGAACTGCCTGACCATGTCTGAAAGCGGGTGGTGAGGCATTTAGCTGAAGGGATAAGCATCTTGTATGGGCCAAGGTAGAGCCATTCGCTATCATAGCTTATATCTTCTGGAAGGCTGAAAGATGTCTGGCCGTCAAAGGTTTTTTTCAGTCGAGGTCCATTTTCGGATGAGAGGGAGAGCATTTTTATTCTGACGGCCAGCGAGCTCTTGAGTATCTGCTCAGAATTGGCGGTGTCTGTTGATCGTTCAGTCTGAGCCTGCTGAGCGTGTAGTGTGTTCGGGGTTGCAAAAATGATGAAAAACAAAACGAATAGACGGATCAGTTTTGAGTACATTATATATTCCTTGGATTGTGAGCGATTTGCAATGATCAGTTTAGCAGGTTTTGGGGTGGTGGGCAAGTTGTTTGTCTGGAATGGTTGTTTTGGGTGGTTTGGGGTGGTAAGTGTTGGGGAAATGGTTATAATGCGGGGTTTGGGAGCCGGTTTTGAAAGGCTTTCGGTTTTTTTGATCGTTATGGATAGTGTGTTTAGATTCTTGGGGATTTATTGATATGTCAGAGCGTACATTGATCGTTGTTAAGCCGGACGGTGTTCAGCGTGGGTTGGCTGGAGAGATAATTTCGCGGTTTGAGCGTAAGGGTTTCAAGCTGGCGGGATCGAAGTTTATGCGGGTGAGCGAGGAGCTTGCGCGGAAGCATTACCAGGTGCATGAGGGGAAGTATTTTTATGATCGGCTGGTGCGGTATATCTGTTCGGGGCCGGTGCTTGCGATGGTTTGGGAGGCGGAGGGGATCATTGCGATGTCGCGGAAGATGATGGGGGCGACGTTCGGGTATGATGCGGAGCCGGGGACGATACGCGGGGACTATAGCTGCAGCAAGGGGAACAATCTGGTGCACGGGTCGGACTCAGTGGAGAGTGCGGAGTTCGAGATCGGGCTGTGGTTTGATGAGGGTGAGCTGGTGAGCTGGGAGCCGGCGAACGAGCACTGGCTGAGGGGGGAGAAGGATTAGGGAGGCAGGACTTTGATGCGGATGGTATGATAAATATAGAGTAGTTAGGTCCATGGACGTTGTAATGGATTCGGGCGTTTATGGGCGTTGGGTTCGTGCATGCGCACCCGCCATGTTCTCTGGGCCCCGGCTCGGAGGCCGGGGTGACAATCTTTTTTCGCGATGATGATTTGTGCTGGGCCTGCCTGAGGCGAATGGCAATACCTGGTCGCCGTTTGTGTTTGTTTTGGTGGGCGCGCTGGTGGATGCGACTGGCGTTTTGTTCTGTTGGTCCCAAGGCGAGTTTGGTATATAAGGGTGTGAAAATTGCATCGTTATGATGGGAGGTTTTGGGCGGATATGGAGGTGTTGGCACATCGGGGTAATTCGGGTTTTTTGCCGGAGAATAGTATGGCGTCGGTGAGGAGTGCGTGGGATGCGGGTGCGGACGGTGTCGAGGTGGATGTGCATATGACGCGGGACGGGGAGGTGGTCGTGATACATGATGCGGATACGGGGCGGACGGGTGACAGGCGGCTGGTGGTGAAGGATTCGACTTACGATGAGCTGCGTGCTGTGGATGTGGGCGGAGGTGAGGCGGGGGATTTTGCGGGGGAGCGGATACCGCGGCTGGGGGAGGTTATCGAGACGCTGCCGGCGGGGAAGAGGCTTTTCGTTGAGGTCAAGTGCGGCGGGGAGATCGTGCAGGGGCTAAGGCGGGTCATCGAGGGCAGCGGCAAGGAGGGGCAGATTGCGGTGATATGCCTTGCGGCCGATGTGCTGGAGCTGGCTGCGGGGGCTATGCCCGGGGTTAAGATGTATTGGGTTCTGGGTTCGAGAGAGGATGATGACGGGGAGTATGCGGTTTATGATGATGCGCTGATAGGGGGAGCGGCGGAGCGGGGGTTTGACGGGCTAGACGTATATCATGAGGCGTTGACGGCGGAGTATGTGGAGAAGGCGAAGCGGGCGGGGCTGGAGATATATGTTTGGGGTGTAAATGAGCTTGCGGCGGCGGAACGGATGCTGAGGATCGGTGTCGACGGGGTGACGACCGATTATCCGGCGGATGTGATGCGGATGCCTGGTTGAGGGCTGTGCGGTTTTTGGAGAGCAGGCGGTTAGTCGGCGGATTTGTGTTTGGGAAGCTGTGCGGTTATGGCGCGGGCAACCTGTTCGGCCTGGAGTTTTCGGGCTTCGTTGGTGTAGTGTACGCCGTCGGGGAGGAAGTATTCGGGGTGGCCGGTGATGAGGGCATTTAGGTCGTTTATTGCGATGGGTTTGTCTGAGGCTGCGATGTGTTCGGCGGCTATTTTGTTGCGAGCGGGGACGCGGTCGACGAAGTCGGCGAAGGCGCCGGTCGGCTGGACGGGGGTACTGGTCGCCCAGATGAGGCGGGCCTGGGGTGCGTATTTTTCGAGTGTTTCGAGCATGCGGGGGAAGGCGGCGGCGTATTCAGCTTCGGTGGAGGGTCGGCCGTGGAGTCCGTTGTTGAAGTGGATGACGGCATAGGGGTACTGCTTGAGGACGAGGGTCAGTTCGTCGTAGAAGACGGGGTCGGCGAGGTCGCGGGAGGTTGTGTAGCGGGCGCAGTTGGCGGTTTCTTTGAGCTGGGCCTCGACGTGGGGGAAGTAGCCGCGGGTGATGGAGTCACCGATCATGAGGACGCGGGGGAGGTCGTTCTGGTTTGCGTTGGTAATCCAGATGTCGCACCATTCGATGCGTTCGCGGTTCGGTTCGGGGATGTCGGCGGTTGGTGTCGTGGCTGCGCAGCCGGCGAGGAAAGAGATTGCGATTATGGCGGGGATGGTTATAATTGTTCGCATTGGGAATCCTTTTCGCAAGTTAATGTTTTGGCATGGTTTTGTGATACCGTACGGGTGGAGTGGAGTCAAGGGAAATGAGAGGCGACATGCGAACGATGAAGCGAAATGTTACTGAATTGATCAGGCGGGTTTTGCTGGTTGGGGTTGGGGGGTTCGTGCTTTATTTTGGTTCATCACGGAATACCGGGGAAATAGACATCAACGGCAGTACTTTGTAGCTTTTAGTTACCCGACTATTAGCTCAAAGGAGACTGCCGTTGACTGGACAACATCTTATCAAAAAACTCGGCCAATGGGAAGGATATCGTGTTGGAACTGTTGGGCCTGCTAAGAAAGGCCCTGAATTCTGGGTCGAATTGATACCTGAATATGGCCATGGAATTTGCGACGGCTGCGGCCAGGAATGCAGCAGCGTTCACGAGACCGTCCAGCGTTGGATCCGCGATCTGCCGGTCTTCGACAAGACTACCCACCTGCTCGTTCACCGAAGGCGTCTGCTGTGCCCCAGATGCGGGCCGAAGCTTGAACGAATCTCCTGGCTGGACCGTTACAGCCGCCACACTACCCGGCTGGTCGAATCGGTCGCCAGGCTGTGTGATGTGATGAGCATAAAGCATGTGGCCGAGTATTTTTCGCTGTCCTGGTCGACCGTCAAGGACATCCACAAGCGGCATCTCAAGAAGAAGCTGGGCCCTGTCGACCTGTCGAATGTGGAGCTGCTGGCGATGGATGAATTCGCCATTCAAAAGGGCCACAGATATGCAACGGTTATCATCGATCCGACCTGCAAGAAAGTGCTCTGGGTGGGCCGAGGGCGTTCGAGAGCCTCTATCAGGCCATTCTTCGAAATGCTCGGCGACCGCTGCAAAGACATCAAAGCAGTAGCAATGGACATGAACGCCAGCTTCGAGCAGGAGGTTCAGCTGCATTGTCCGCAGGCAGAAATAGTTTATGATCTGTTCCATGTCGTGGCCAAGTACGGCCGTGAAGTGATCGATCGGGTCAGGGTCGATCAGGCCAATCGACTACGAGACGACAAGCCCGCCCGCAGGGTGATCAAGGGCTCGCGCTGGCTGCTGCTTCGCAATCGTGAGAACATCGAAAAGCCTGAGGACCTGGTTCGCCTCGATGAGCTGTTGGCCGCCAACGAGTCGCTGATGACGACCTACGTGATGAAGGATGATCTCAAGCTGCTGTGGAATCTGAGCGATCGCAAGGCCGCCGAATCGTGCTGGGGTCAGTGGCTCGATCGAGCCATGCAAAGCGGGATTGAGCCGCTGATGAAGTTTGCCAAAAGGCTGAGCAAATACGCCGCCGGAATCATCGCACACAGCAGATGGCCGCTGCATACGTCACTGCTGGAGGGGATCAATAACAAGATCAAAACCATCAAGCGACAGGCATACGGCTATCGAGACGATGAATATTTCTTCCTGAGAATAAGAGCAGCATTCCCCGGTATTCCGTGATGAACCTTTATTTTGTGGTCATGATCGGGTGGATGATGGGTTGGCCCGTGGTGGAGGATCATTGGCATCGGCGGGATTTTGTTGCGGCTGAGTGGCGTTGGCCGAGCAATGAGGATCATATGTGGCCGAGCCGGTTGTGCATGGTGGATGATCTTATGGCGAGCGGGCGGCTGGATGGGCTTCGCCGGGATGAGGTGGTTGAGCTGCTTGGTCCGGGGCAGGCGAAAGACGACCTGCCGGGCGGTGACTGGTCGGGCGGAATAATGTATCATCTTGGGCCGGAGAGAGGGTTTATTCGCATCGATTCGGAGTGGCTGTTTGTGGAGTTTGATGGGGCGGGGATTGTTAGTGATTATGGGTTGTATCGGGATTGAGTTATTATGGTGGTGGCTGAGGGCGCGGCGGATCAC
Source organism: Anaerohalosphaera lusitana (assembly GCF_002007645.1). Taxonomy (GTDB): domain Bacteria; phylum Planctomycetota; class Phycisphaerae; order Sedimentisphaerales; family Anaerohalosphaeraceae; genus Anaerohalosphaera; species Anaerohalosphaera lusitana. The sequence goes on along the minus strand of NZ_CP019791.1, from coordinate 695,083 downwards.
TTCGATATCGGCCGGGTCGCAGTTGAGGTTGTCAATGCAGTCGGAGCCGTAGGGGCTGTTGTCTTTTGGCCAGACTGGGATGATTAGCGAGAAGCGATATATTTGTGGCATCATAACGAATTAAGATAATTTGCTACCCGAGAAAAACCGAGGTGAAGAGCCAGTTCATACGGGGTGAATTCTTTTGCCTGTTGCTTTGAATTTGAAGCTGGTGCGTATAGTTGGGCCGGGAGTTTGCATACAGCATTCACTTTCGCCCCATACTTAATAAGTAACTTGGCCATTTTCAGCATTTTGGTTTCATTTTCAGAAAGCATTCGTGACGAAATAGCCAAATGTAGGGGGCTAATGGGGCCACCACGAAGATCTGGGAAAAGGCCTGGTGGAATTTCTTCTTTGTCAGCTCGGTCGGCTGCTTGAAAAGTGGGCTTGTTAACATCTGCCCCTTGCATGAGAAGATATTCTGCCACTTTAAGCCTCCCACCGCTCACTGCTAGCTGAAGAGGTGTTCGGCCATAAACAGGAGGCTTGGACTCTGAAGAACCTCTCACAATTGTGCTATCATATTTTGAAGCAAGCTCATCGAACTTTGTATTAATAGCATCAACATTTGCACCGGCATCCACAAGTATTCGAACCCAATCCAAGCTAGTGCCGTTTCAATTATCTAAGTTTAACTTTTGCTGATTTTTTTTATTGCGATATGCTACGTATCTATTCAGAGCGATTTTAAGCTCATTGTGGTTTTGATAATTAGTTCCGCGTATGACGAATTCCTTAACATGGGTAAACTGACATTCGATAGGATTTAGCCATGATGCGTTGGTCGGCGTCCAGATCAGATGAATATTGTTCTCGCGACAGTACCGCAGAACCTTTTCCTTGCGGTGCGGCGAAAAATTGTCCAGTATCAGGTGTATCCGCTGGTTCGCCGGATACTTTTTCCTGGTCAGTTTCAAAACTTCCAAGAACTCCTGATGCCGCTTGCGTGGCCGAACATATCCCCAGAGCTTTTTCTGATGGACATCGTAAAACGCCAGCCAGTGCTGAACGCCGTGTTTGCGGGTATAGGTCGCAGGCAGCCTCTTGGGATGGTCGGTATGACAGTAATTTTGGCCCGGCTGAGGACGAACCTCCAGCGGTCCGAACTCGTCGAATGATATGGTCGGCCCGTTTGAGGCCGGCTGGTTCACATATCTGCGAATTAGTTTTTTTTAGACTTGAGATTGGGGTCGTTGCACTCTTTCCACGTCTTTGTCCGCCGGAGCTTGACCTTCTTTTCACGCAGGATGGTCCTGAGTGTTTCAATGCTGATCGTAGGAACGATCTTTTCCTGGACAAGATATTCACGCAGTTTTTCCAGCGACCACCGCTTAAAAGGGCAGTCCAGAAGGTCGGGCGGACATTTTGCAGTCTCGGCAATAATGGCCTTGTCGTCCTCGGTAAACTCCGGCGGTCTTCCCGGCCGGGGCTTGGGCTCCAACGCCTTAAGGCCGCGTTGGTTAAAGTCTTTGATGATGACCCTGACATGGTGCGGCGAATAGTGAACCAGCTCGGCGATAGCAGGAACTTTATAGCCCTGGTTAGAGGCAAGAATGACTTGGCCGCGACGAATCTTGATTCGGCTTTTGCTGCTGCGGAGTATCCGCTGAATTTGCTGGCCTTCACTGGTACTGAGGTCTCTGGCGTACAGACACATAAGAAATCCCTTTCTCTGCTTGTAAGCGTGAAATTATTTCTTCGTGTCATTCTATATAATACCAGATTATGCATGGCGCAAGTCTTAAATCATGGAAAAGTTAAAATTATATTTCGGAAACGGCACTAGAATAACGGGGTTGAGCATTCGTTGTGTTCGTGTTAACTGCTACATGTAGAGGCGTCCAGCCTAAAGAGGTCTTTACGTTGACATTTGTACCGGCTTCTATCAGCAAGCTTAAGTTTTGTATGTTGCCGGACCTTATGGCGTAGAATATTGGATGAAGTTCAAAAGTGCCCGCAGATTTGTTGGGATCAGCATCGTAACGCAGGAGTAATTTGACCATTCGTGGCTTATCAGTTCGAAGACTGAACACCAGGGGCGTAACGCCTCCTGAGCTCATTCCATCAACATCTACACCTGCTTGTATGAGCTTTGCTGCTATGTCAGCTTTTTCTGCTTTGCATGCCTCTATCAGTATGTCAACACCTTTGTCCCCCTGTAGTATGTCGGGGTTACGATCAAAAACATTTTGCATCGCTGCCCAATCGCCGTCTTTACAGGCTTCAAGCATCTCGTCTTCGGGTGCTTTGCTGCAGGACGTTATAGGCAACACCAAGGAACAAGCAGCTACTATGAGCATTTCACACAAATTTCGTAGTATTCGTTTACTCATACAAGCAGATTAAATCCAATGATGGTAGAAAGCAACAGAAATATAAATTGCAAATACTAGAGTACTTATTATTGTGATCGCACTTGTTTTTCTACATGCGGGTTTTTGCAGGAAACAAATAGAGCAAATAAAACTAATCAACTGAACAACAGATGCGATTATTATGCCATAGAAGGAAACAGCATAGTTAGCCAAACTAGAAAATTCGTTTTGTATTGGCGCTGTATTCCTATAGATCAGACTGGCAAAAAATATGCCCCAGCCAGCAATGGTAATAACAATACTGCAGGCAGCTTTTGTTTTTTGTGGCATTAATTTTTTCTCAGGAAATACTGTATGCTCTTGTTGTTAACGAACGTTTGATTTTATTACCCGGGCGTCTATGCAGCCGGGGCGGACATTATGGATTCTGCAAGGAGCTAGCCGAAGTATAACGGATTGATGGAGGGGGAACAACCTTTTTTTGCGGGTGGTTTCGGGCAGGTTGACATGATTCAACACAAAGGTTGGGTGCATGCGATTTGGGGGGCGAACTGTTGTTATTGATGGTGAGTGTGAAAGGCATGGAGTAAAGAAATATGGAGTAGTTAGGTCCATGGATATTGTAATGAATTCGGGCGTTTATGGGCGTTGGGTTCGTGCATGCGCACCCGCCATGTTCTCTGGGCCCCGGCTCGGAGGCCGGGGTGACGATCTTTTTTCGCGACTGTTGTTTTTATGCTGGGTCCGCCTGCGACGGATGACAGGCACAGTGCTAGTGCGTGAAAAGGTTGATTTATTTTTCGTCGAGGAGGGATTTTTTTCTTAGGATGTGGTGGTAGTGCTGGGCGAAGCGGTGGGCCTCGTCTCGGACGTACTGTAGGAGTTTGCGGGCGGGGTTGTGTGCTGCGAGGCGGATTGGGTCCTCGCGGTCGGGGGTGAATATTTCTTCGTGTTTTTTGGCGAGGCCTATGATGAGGGGGACGGGTGCGTCTATTTCGTGGAGGGCAGCGAGTGCTGCGTTTAGCTGGCCCCGGCCGCCGTCGATGAGGATGAGGTCGGGGAGGAGTTCTTCGCCTTTTGCGGCCTGGCGGTAGCGGCGGGTGATGACCTCTTTCATGGATGCGTAGTCGTCGATGCCTTTTACGGTTTTGATCTTGAAGCGTCTGTAGCCGGACTTGAAGGGTCGGCCGTCGATGAACTTTACGAGCGAGGCGACGGTGTCGGTGCCGGAGATGTGGGCAATGTCGAAACCTTCGATGATGCGGATGGGTTCGTCGGCCTTGAGGATCTTGCGGAGACGGTCGAGTGCGTCGGTTGGGTCCTTGGCGAAGACCTCGGGCTGGACGTGGTCCTCGACTGAGCCGCGTTCGTCGAGGCGTTCGATGAGGCGGACGCGGTCGCGGTACATGGCGGCGCGTTCGAAGTCGAGGTCCTTTGATGCTTTGTTCATTTTGCGGCGGAGGTCGGCGAGGACGGTTGAGCGTTTGGAGTTTAGGAAGCGGGTGAGGTCGCCGATGAGTTTGCGGTATTCGTCTTTGTCGATGCGGGCGGCGCAGGGTGCGGTGCACTGTTTGATGGAGTAGAGCAGGCAGGGTCGGAAGAAGCGGCGTTTGGCGTCTGCGGCGTCGATCTCTAGATGGCAGGTGCGGAACTTGTATATTTTCTGGAGGAGAACGAGGACGGCGCGGAGGTCACGGCCTGTGGTGAACGGGCCGAACAGGCGGGACTTGTCGCTTTTGGGGTTGCGGGTGATGTATACGCCGGGGAAGTCGTCCTGGGTGGTGATCTCGAGGTAGGGGAAGGATTTGTCGTCGGTGAGCTGGGAGTTGTACGGCGGGTGGATGTCCTTGATGAGGCGGGCCTCGCGGAGTACGGCGTCTATTTCGGATTCGCATTCGAGGTAGTCGACGGTGCGGGTGCGGGAGACCATATCGACGATCCACTGGCCGCGGGAGGAGGCGAGGTCGGAGGACCGCTGGAAGTATGAGGCGACGCGGGAACGGAGGTTTTTGGCTTTGCCGATGTAGAGGACGGTGTCTCGGGCGTCCTTCATGAAGTATAGACCGGGGGCGGCGGGGAAGTCCTTGATCTTAGCCCGGATGCGGTCGAGTCGGTTTTCGTCTGGTGTTTTTTCGTGCATTGTTTCGGCTTTCGTTAGGTGTTTGGATGTAAGTATAGCCTATACGGACGCGGGAGGGAAGGGTGCGGTTGCTGCGAGCATACAGGAGAGGTTCGTCCAAAAAAATCATCATGCAAAAGCTGTTTATATTTTGAAAACACGCATTATTATCGGGCAAAGGGTTGGGGGCGGGCAAAAAAGCTTGACTTTAAAGAGTCAGATGGGTATACTACACCTATAATCCGGACAAGCTGCACGGGGATATGTTACTGTTACGATCGCTCACCGGAGCGTTTTTATCGTTACCCTGAATATACTTTTAGGAGGGACACATGAAAAGATCGATTTTACTATTGTTTGTTGTGATGTTTGCAGTTTCGGCACAGGCTGGAGTTTCGTTGACAACCACAGGCAACAGTGACGGCATGTCGAGGTATTACCGCACGGCTGGGTGGAGTCCGTATACCAGTTACAGCGAGGGGAACATTACTGACACTGTCCTGAACGGGCAAAAAGACCAGTCATACCCTGATTACTGGGCGTACGTTCCGGTTCTGGAGTTTAATATGAGCGACTATAATGGTACGGCTGCCGAGATCACAGCGGCCACGCTCAATGTTTACATGCCAACTGCCGGCAGCGGCACGATCGGTGTCAAATATGCAGGCGAAGCTGACGGCGTTATAGACTACGACAGCAGGAGCGGAACGAAGATCGCGGAATTCAATGCGGCGACCACCGTAGGATGGTACACGCTGGATGTAACAGATCAGATCAAGGAAGCGGTAGAGAATAGTTACGGCTGGGTTGGTTTCGTGATCGATCCTGATTCTTACGGTGATCAGGTGAATGTGGCCGCATATGAGTCCGGCAACGGTGCGAGCATTATGGTAGTTCCGGAACCTGCGACGATGCTGCTGCTTGGCATTGGCGGGCTGGCGACTGTTCGGAGGAAGAAGGCGGTTTAGTCAGTATATTGCTATTGTGCTATAAACCCCGGCTGCGGCAGGAACGCTCGGCTGGGGTTTTTTGATTTACGAATTGCTGCTTCCGTGGCCGCCGCAGAATTTAACAGCCGCGCCTCCGACGAACTTTTCGGTTGGTCCATTCTCGGCGGACCGTGAAATTATGCGGCTGGGGAGTTCGGAAATCTGTAAGAAATGGAGTTATTTCCATGCGAGGATGAGGGCGGTTTTGGGTTGGGGTCTATTTTGGGCAAAGAATCGAGTTTGGGCCAGACTTTTTCTTTGAGGTATGTCTGCCACTTTTTGAGTTTTTCGGGGGCTATGACGTAGTCGCCAGCATGGGGGATTCTGATGTAGTTGCCCGTTCGGCTGAGGAAGAATATCTTCTCTTTGCCATCGGGGAAGTGAACAACAGATGCGTATCCGTCTTTCCAGTCGTAAAAATCAGTGTTCCAGTAAGCTCGGCTCATGCAATCGCGGAAAAGCTGGATGTCTATTTCGACGGGTGGATTCTTTTTGAGGGCGACGATGGTTGCCTTTGCCAGAGATTTATTCTTCAGGTCGGTTTGGTTGATGTTATATACGTTTATCTGATCGATACTTCTTAAATAGTAAGCGTCTCGAAGGTGTCCGTAATCGCCCCAAGGGTGCGGGTTGAATTCGTATAAAATGTCGTCGCCTTCGCCTTTTTCGTACTTGCCGTTTGGGCCTGAGCTGATGAGTTGATAGTTTTCGGGTGAGAGAATTTCGAGGCAGGCTGGTCGGCCCCAGTCATCTAGCAGGACTCCCCTTTCGATGGAACTGCCGAACTCGTAGTGTAAATCGTAATCATCCTGGTCTGAGGGAGACTGTGCTTGCAGGATATGCAAACAGATATCCGGTATTCCTCGCGGCGGTCTGTTCAGGGGCCACCAGGTTTGGGCATATGTGACAAAACGTGAAAAGCGGATGCGGGTTTGGATTTCCAAATGGCCGTTATGCTGCATCTGATTGTACTGCCAGCAGCTATTGGCTTTGTAGGCAATGCCGGAGATTATGAATATCCATGCCAGTATTAATATGACTTTTCGCTTCACGGCAACACCCGGAATCATAATCCATCTTGCTTATTCGGCACATCTAGATTCATTGTAGTGACTTGCAGGCTGATGACAAGGACAAACGGTATCACGCTTGCAGCACATTACTGAATTAGGCTGCTACTTTTTGGGTTTGTTGGCTTTCAGGGAGGTTATTACTTGTTGGAGGGTTATTTTTGCGGCGGTTTGGGCTGTTTTTGTTGGGACGTTGGGGGCGATGTGGATGAAGCCTGCGGCGGTGCAGGGGTTTGGTGAGTCGGGGGAGGAGTTGGCGCGTTGGTACTGGGCGACTTTGTATGCGGTGTAGTTGCAGAGGAATGAGCCGGGGTGGCCGGTCCAGTCTACCCATGCGGTGAGGGGGAGGTCGGCGGCGTTTACTGCGTCGGCGATCTGCTGGGCGGGGAGCGTGAGGTTCAGGACGCGGGCGGGTGCGGAGGTTGTGATCGCGGTGTCGCTGGTCGGCTGGGTCGGGGCGGAGTAGTCGTCGACCCATTCGGTGCGGTTGATGGCGTTGTATTCGATCTCCCATGGGCCGTCGCCTCGTCCGAAGGCGATGATGGCACGGGGGCGGTGTTTGCGGGTGAGGCGGTCGAGGTCGGCTGAGACGGCCTGGTAGTCGACGCGGAAGGTGCCTGTGCCGGCGGGGTTTGCGTCGGTGCCGTTGGGGAAGGTTGGGAAGTAGGCGTAGACGTCGCAGCCGAGGTTTCGCCAGTTTTGGCCGGCCCAGGTGCCGCCGTTGAGTTCGGGGTCGGGTGAGAACGGGCGGAGCATTTCGTTGGACGGGGGCCAGAAGCCGGTGAGCAGGACGGTTGGACGGTCGGCGGTTGTGCAGCCCGCGGAGGTGAGGGCGAGGGCGGTGAGCGCTATGATGATGGTGGTTGGTTTCATGTGGGTATTGTAGCGGTTTGGGGTGCGGATGGCAATCTTAGGCGCTGCTCGTGTTATTTAGGCGGCTGGGGGTTTTGTTCGGTTTCATCATTATCCTCGAGCTGCTCGGCTTTTTTAAGCTCGCGTTGGGCCATTACCCTGAAAAACATAAAGACGCCAAGACCGAAGATGGCGGTAAGTGAAAGACTCAGAATAGCCACATCTGCATCCAGCGTTCCATCCTTGACGAGCACATACATTGAGACAGCGGCCATTGCGAGTCCACTTAATATCGCAAAGAGCATAAGTTTGTATGGCGGCTTTTTTGTGATTAGTAGGCTGTTCTTTTTGTTTAGGCCATGCTTTTTGCGGTTACGTCGCATTAAGAATATGTAGACTGCCATGCCGAGCATTGGGGCGATGGTAAAGACTTGTTCGAGGTCCATGAGTTTATCCTTTTTATCTCAGCGTTTGTCAAGGGTTGGGATACAATAGTGAAAATAGGGCTATTTCGAAGATTCGCATTGAGTTTCGGAGTCCTTTGGAAATCATGCTTGCTTTTTTATGCGGCTGGGGGGTTTTGTTCGGTTTCATTGTTTTGGTCTTGCTGCTGGTTCTTTTTGATCTGGTTTTCGCACCACTTTTTCAGGAAAGCAAATAATGCGAGATCGATCAGTGTAACTGATGCGACGATGATAAAGGCAAGATAAGCAGGGAAATCGGTTGTTTTGACGAGCCAATACATCATTAGTGACAGGGTCAAAAGTGCTGTTACAATAGTCCAGAAAATCTGCCATGTAGGGAACTTCTTAATCTTGGCAAGTTCCTGTTCTGCAGTGATGCCGTGCTTTTTGCGATGGCGTAGCCTGAGAAATTCATAGACCGTTATGCCGGCAGCGGGGCCGATGATTACCAAGGCGTCGAAATCGATAAAACTTAGAAGGTGGTTCACAATCAGCCTTTCAAGTGGGATTGAGAATGCGAATTTCTATTTTTACCCATTATATCGGCTGAAGAAATCGGAGGCAAGTACTATATGGTACTCGCAGGTTGTGGGGGCAAGGGTGATTTTGGCTTAATGTCCGGTGCGTTAGGGAGTGTGGTCAGGCGGTGGATTGTTGTTTTTGTGGTTCGAGCTGGTTTTCTATGAAGATATGTGAGACGGCTTCTACGAACCAGTCGCCGAGTTTTACGCCGAGGTCGACGATGATGTCGGAGGCGGGTTTTACGCCTTGGGTGAGGGTTGTTTCGGCTGCGAGGGATAGTGTTTCGATGGTTTGGGCCTTGGAGACGCGGGGGAAGTTCTCGGGTGTGTCGGGTGTTTTCCAGGCCTGGGTTCTGAGTTTGCGGAGGTAGTTGAAGTAGAGGACCTCGAGTACGGCGGGAGACGGCGGGGAGTCGAAGAGGATGTTTTCGTCGAGAATTTTGTTTTTCTTTTTATTTTCGGCCATTGTGATGCCCCCTTTCGGGTTATAAAGATTCTTTACCCGCTCCTTTATAGTATCGGAATGCGGGGAAGTATGTATTAGCAGAAAATTCGTGGTATTTCTTAGCTGTATGGGGAATTTACCTTAGAACGTTTGGTTTGTCTCTAACCAGAAGGCCGATTAAGAGGACGCCAGGTCAGTTTTCCTTCGAATTACTGATGGGTAAATTTACGGAAGTGGTTTTTTCGGGAAAATTATCGGGCCCTGGTGATATTTCCAGTTGAATGCGATTACGGCGCGGGGGTTATGAGTGCGGAATATTCTGGAGGTTGCGGTTTCGGCGAGGGGTTGAATGGACCTGGCGGGCCGTGATGAGGGCTGATCAGCATAAACCCTTTCACTTCAGCAGTTTAAGCGAATCAGAGCCGGTGGACCCACTGTCCGGGATCGCAGGATCTATTAAGCTCCTATTTTATTGTGCGGTTGTTAACAATAATTTTTTGTTTTCGTAATCTCAAGCTATTTAAGGGTTAATGAAAACGGGCATTTTTTTGCGCTTTTTTGTCTTGCATGTGAAACTTTGTGGTCTATTATTGGGTAGTAATAAATGCCAGATGTTGATATGTCATGGGGGCGTTTACTACATGTTGTGGTGGAGGTAGTCGAGGGGATGATGAACTCCAAAAAGGTATTTTGAGCAGTAGACGCAGTCGCTAGAAGGGAGAAACGCAATGGCCGAAGGGATTTCCAGAGACAAGAGCAAGGACGGGAGCTTTGCCGGTTTTGAGCCGTGGAAAGACAGTTCAAGCGGTAAAAACGACGGTTTGAAGGTGGGGCGCACTTTTTCCGACCCAAGTGTTCATCCGTTTGATGAACTGGAGTGGGATAAGAGAGAGGCGAAGATCGCAGGTGATAACGGCGAGGTGATCTTCGAACAGAAGGACGTCGAGGTTCCTAAGAAGTGGAGCCAGTTGGCGGCGAAAGTGGTCGTGAGCAAGTATTTTTACGGCGATCATGAGACCGGCGAGCGTGAGAACTCGGTAAAGCAGCTTATACACAGGGTCTGCAGGACGATAGCGGACCGGGGTAAGCAGGATGGGTATTTTGCGAGCGACGAGGATGCTGAGAATTTTTATCACGAACTGACATGGCTTTGCGTTAATCAGTACGGCGCGTTCAATTCGCCGGTATGGTTCAACGTGGGGCTGTATGACGTATATGGAGTCGAGGGGAGCAAGCATAATTTTTACTGGGACGCCAAGAAGGGCAAGGCTGTAGAGTGCCCGAACAGTTATAAGTATCCGCAGGCGTCGGCGTGCTTTATTCAGTCGGTCGATGACTCGATGGAAGACATCATGCGGCTGGCGAAGAGCGAGGCGATGCTGTTCAAGCATGGTTCGGGTACGGGTACTGATCTGTCGACGCTTCGCAGCAGCAAGGAGAAGCTGAGCGGCGGGGGCAAGCCGAGCGGACCGTTGAGCTTTATGCGGGTGTTCGATCAGATCGCGGGCGTTATCAAGTCGGGCGGTAAGACAAGGCGTGCTGCGAAGATGCAGTCGCTGATGGTGACGCACCCTGATATTCGTGAATTCATCACGTGCAAGACCGAAGAAGAGAAGAAGGCGTGGGCCCTGATCGAGGAAGGTTACCAGGGTGAGATGAACAGCGAAGCGTACAGCAGCGTTATGTTCCAGAACGCGAATCTGTCGGTCCGGGTGACGGACAACTTCATGGATGCCGTGCAGAAGGACGCAAAGTGGGAGACTGTCTCGGTTACGACGGGCGAGAAGGTTCAGGAGCATCGGGCGGCGGAGCTTTGGGAGCTTATCGCGGAAGGTACGCGTGTGTGCGGTGATCCGGGGCTGCAATATCATACGACGATCAATAAATGGCATACTTGTCCGAACAGCGGGCCGATCAATGCGTCGAATCCGTGCAGCGAGTATATGTTCGTGAACGACTCGGCGTGCAACCTTGCGTCGCTGAATCTGATGAAGTTCCGTACGGAAGACGGCTCGTTCGATATCGAGCGATTCAAGGAGGCTGTTCGCATCTATATTATAGCGCAGGAGATCCTGGTCGATAACGGCAGTTATCCGGAGGCGAGGATCACCGAGAACAGCCATAAGTTCAGGCCGCTGGGGCTTGGATTCGCGAACCTGGGCAGTCTGATCATGAGCATGGCGCTGCCTTACGATTCGGATGAGGGCAGAGCGTGGGCAGGTGCTATCGGCGCGATCATGACCGGTACGGCTTACAGCGCGAGTGCTGAGCTGGCGGGAATCAAGGGTGCGTTCGATGAGTACGAAAAGAACAAGGACCCGATGCTGAAGGTTATCGGGATGCACCGCGAGCGGGCGTATAACATCCCGACGGTGCACTGTCCGGAGTACCTGGTCAACGCGGCGAAGGATGCGTGGGACGATGCTATCTCGGCGGGGAGCAAGTACGGTTTCCGCAATGCACAGGCGACGGTTCTGGCGCCGACGGGTACGATCGGGTTCATGATGGACTGCGATACGACTGGTGTTGAGCCGGACATCGCGCTGGTGAAGTATAAGCTGCTGGCGGGCGGCGGAATGTTCAAGATCGTGAACAGGACGGTGCCGATGGCGCTGGAGGCGCTGGGGTACAGTGCCGAGGAGATCAAGAAGATCTGCGATACGATCGATCAGGACGATACGATCGAGACGTCGGATGTGCTCAACGAAGAGCATCTGCCGGTGTTCGACTGTGCGTTCCAGGCTCGCAAGGGTAAGCGTTATATCCATTATCTTGCACATCTGCGGATGATGGCGGCGGTTCAGCCGTTCATCAGCGGTGCGATAAGCAAGACGATCAATATGCCGCACGAGAGCACGACCGAGCAGATCATGGAAGCGTACATGGAAGGCTGGAAGCTGGGGCTCAAGGCGGTTGCGATCTATCGTGACGGCAGTAAGCGGATGCAGCCGGTTAATACGGACGACAAGAGCAAGAAGAAGGAAAAGAAGGCCGTGGCGGAAGAGGCTCCGGTGGCGAAGCCTTACAGAAGGCGACTGCCTGAGACGCGTCAGAGTTTGACGCACAAGTTCAGCGTTGCGGGCCATGAAGGTTATCTTACGGTGGGGCTATATGAGGACGGACAGCCCGGTGAGTTGTTTATCACAATGGCCAAGGAAGGCAGCACCGTTGGGGGACTGATGGACGTGATCGGGACTTGTGTTTCGATGTCGCTGCAGTATGGTGTGCCGCTAGTGACGCTGGTGGACAAGTTCAGGCATGCGAGGTTCGAGCCTGCGGGTATGACGTCGAACCGTGATATTCCGTTCGCGAAGAGTCTGATCGACTATATATTCTGCTGGCTGGGCTGTCAGTTCATTCCGGGTTATGCCGAGAAGAACACGCCTAACCGACCGAAGCAGAGTAAGTCAGCAAAAAAAGAAGGCGCCACCGCCAAGCAGATAGTGGAGAAGACGAAGGATCTGGCGAAGAAGATCGATGAGGCTAAGGCCATCAAGAAGGACGGCGGGTCCGAGAAGGCGAAAAAGCCTGCCGAGCCCAGGGACAAGGACGGCAAGGGTGTGAAGCCTGAGGGTCCGAGGTTCACCGATTCGATCGCTGACAAGGCGGTGGCTGCAGTGAGTACGGTGGTCAAGGACGGAAACGGCGACGGCGAGGCTGGTGTGATGCAGCAGTTTAACAGCCAGTTCGAGCATTTCCAGGACGATGCGCCAGCTTGTGATGTTTGCGGATCGCTTACGGTTCGTAACGGCACGTGTTATAAGTGCTTCAACTGCGGCAACAGCATGGGCTGCAGTTAACAGACAGTTTGACTAGACTTTCAGGGCCATCCTTATTATAAGGGTGGCCTTTTTTAGTGCGCGGAAGCAAATTACGTGATAATTTCTAGTCGGGGAGGAGGAAAAGCGGACATTTGGGTTGACTAATGGGGGCGGGTCTGGTAATTATGACGGCCCTACAATGGTTTTGGCGGGTGTAAATCGCCCTGCCGGGACGATAAAAACAGGTATTTACAAGGAATGGACCCTGTTTTTGGGATTCAGGCCGCACGGATGGGGTGTTTTGTATTTTTGCGCTGAAAAAGCATTGACATTGCGTTTTTGGCGACTATAATATCGCGCTTTCTAAAAATAAAAGTGTGGAGTACTTTGTACAATGAAGTCGTACGTAGCGAAAAAAGAAGAAGTTGCTCGTAGCTGGAAGCTGGTCGACGCTGAGGGGCAGATCCTCGGGCGTCTGGCATCCAAGGTTGCGATGATACTGATGGGTAAGACGAAGCCCACGTATACTCCGAATGTTGACACTGGTGATTATGTAGTCATCGTGAACGCCGAGAAGGTGAAAGTCACCGGCAACAAGGAGTTGAAAAAGGAATACGACCGCTTCAGCGGTTATCCCGGCGGGCGTAAGGTATCGAGCTATGCTGAGGTACTCGAACGGCATCCCGAGCGGATCCTGACGAATGCAATACGCCTGATGCTTCCTAAGAACAGGCTGGGCAAGGAAATGCTGGACAAGCTGAAGGTATACGCTGGTCCTGAGCATAATCATTCGGCACAGAAACCCGAAAAGATTGAACTATAGGTTGTAAAAGAGTAGAGATATGGCTGAAAACACAAACGGCAGTCCGCTGATAGATCCGGCAATCGTGGCAGAGAATCTTGGACTTGACAAGAAGGAAGCCACTGAAGAGAAGAAACAGAAGAAGACCGGCCCAGACCAGGGTGGTTTTTATTGGGGCACGGGCAGACGTAAGAGCAGTGTTGCCAGAGTACGGGTCAAGCCGGGCAGCGGCAAGCTCGAGATCAACGGCAAAGAGCTGATAGAATACTTCAGACTCAAGAAGGACCAGGAGCTGGTTCTTGCACCTTTGCAGGCTGCTAAGGGCGAGAAGTCTTTTGACGTGTTCGTAAACGTCAAGGGCGGCGGCACGACGGGTCAGTCCGGTGCGGTTCGTCTTGGTATTGCAAGAGCGCTGGCAACTTATGATGATGGGCTTTTGCCTGTTCTGCGTGACGGCGGACACCTTACACGTGACAGCCGTATGGTTGAACGTAAGAAGCCTGGTCAGGTTGGTGCACGCCGGAGCTTCCAGTTCTCGAAGCGTTAATTTGCAAAAAGCAGATTTGGTATTACAATGGTCGCCTGGAGGTTGCTCCGGCGGCCATTTTTTTATGTTCACATACGGGGCTCATTAGATGTGATCGCCCTGCCGGTGAAGAGAGTACACGGGATACAGTTTGAAAGGCGAGCCAGATGGTACGTGTTGCGATAGTTGGTGCTAGCGGATATACGGGTGTTGAGTCGATCGAGATACTTTTGCGGCATGAGCAGGCGGAGGTGACGTATCTGAGCGCGATGACGGAGACGGGGAGGGTGGACGAGATATTCGGGCGGCTGCGGGGGCGGTGCGAGCTGGAGGTGGAACATCTGGACTTTAATAAGCTGGGGGAGGTGGCGGACGTGGTGCTGTGCTGTCTTCCGCACAAGGTAGCGATGGGATATGTGCCGAAGATGCTGGATATGGGGTTGAAGGTGGTGGATTTCAGTGCGGATTATCGGCTGCGGGATCTGGAGGCGTATGAGAAGTTTTACAAGGTGGAGCATACGGATCGGGCGAATGTGGCGAAGGCGGCGTTCGGGCTGCCCGAACTGTTCAGGAGCAAGATAGAAGGCGCTCAGTTGGTGGCAAATCCGGGGTGTTATCCGACGGGGGCGATGCTAGCGGTTGCGCCGCTGCTGAAGAACGGGTATATCGAGACGAGCGGGATGGCGGTGAATTCGGTTTCGGGTGCGAGCGGGGCCGGTAAGAAGCCGTCGAAGCTGTGTCATTATCCGAATCTGAATGAGAATCTGGTGCCGTACGGGGTGGGGACGCATCGACATATGCCGGAGATGGAGCAGATCGCGAGCGAGGTGGCGGGGACGGATGTGGAGCTGCTGTTCCAGCCGCATATCGGGGCGTTTGACCGGGGGATCCTGTCGACGGTTTACTGTGATCCGACGCGGGAGTTGAGCAATGACGATCTGGCGGATATTTACCGGGCGTTCTATAAGCGGGAGCGGTTCGTGAGCGTGCTGGGGCAGCCGCCGGCTGTGAAGAATGTGGCGGGGACGAATTACTGCCAGGTTTTCGCGACGGCTGTGAAGGGCAAGATCGTGTGCTTTTCGGTGATCGACAATCTGGTCAAGGGCGCGAGCGGGCAGGCGGTGCAGAACATGAACATCGTATGCGGTTTCGATGAGGCGATGGGGCTGGTGTAAGAATGAGGATTCTTTTTTGTTGACATTGATAGGCCTTCATTGTATAATACGTGTCTTGCAAGGAGGCTTTTTTCGCAAATCAACGCAGGTGGAACCTTTATAACCCATTTTTCAGGAGCAAGGTGATGAGAATTTTTGTGTGTTTAGTGGCAGCAGTGTGTCTTGCGGCAGCGGGTTCAGCATCCGCAGATCTGGTTGTGATAAGCGGCAACACGTCCTCTTCGGCAGATGCCTATGTCAACGGCGGTTCGTCGGACTTTTTTTCTGATTCAGCGACTGTTTCTCCGAGCGGCGGTTCGACCTCTTCATTCGCCACTTCTATGGGGACAATAGATGATCCCGGCGATCCCGGCGATCCCGGCGACCCTGGCGACCCTGGGATGTGGACCGTCGAGGGTGGTCCGATGGGCGATGCGATGGGTGACGTTTCTCTGACGGTGGGCGACAACAGCTTTTCTCTGATGGGCAACAGCCATGCAGGCATTACCACCGGGCCAGGGAATGCTTCGGCCAGCGCTCAGATAACATTTCTTTTCGAACTGACGGAAGAGTCCGATCTGGCGATTACTGCATTTAACGACTTCAGCAACTCGAATTTTGAGATTTCAGCTTCTTCAAGCCTTTACCTTCGTGATTCAGCGAACCAAAATATTATATCGCTGACAAGTCAGTACAGTAATCTTGACGTTACTGTCAGACTGGATGCGGGGATTTATAGTGTTTACGGTACGACCAGTTCTGATGCTGATATCTATACGCCTGTCAGTCAGATGATGTGGGACGCAAGCGGCGGTTTCGAAATGGATGTGACCGCGACGACGGTTCCTGAGCCTGCAACTGTTTCGATGCTTGGGCTTGGACTGCTGGGCGTTTTGAGACGCAGACGCAGGTAAAGTTTGTGATATAGAACTTCAGATTTATAAAGGGCGGTCATTGGGATCGCCCTTTTTTGATGCGCGGACCGTTTGGAAATTTGTCATTGTATCGACGGGTAAGGGTTGCTAGACTGGATGGGAAGATATATTTAACAAAAGCAGTACAGCAACTTATAAGGTTGAATTTAATACAGAGGGTCTATGCTTAAGATAGCGACGTGTCAGTTTGCGGTTACTGGGGATGTGGATCATAATGCGGGGCATATCGAGAGTTTTGTTCGGCAGGCGGGGGAAGAGGGTGCGGACCTGGTGCATCTTAGTGAGTGCTGTCTGAGCGGGTATGCGGGGGTGGATCATGAGACGCTGGAGGGGTTTGACTGGGAGCATCTTCGGGACCGGACGCGGGCGATCATGGAGCTTGCGAAGGAGAAGCAGGTGTGGGTGGCGCTTGGGAGCATGCATGAGCTGAGCGCGGGGAACAAGCCGCACAATTGTATGTATCTGATCGGGCCGGACGGGAAGATTCACGACAGGTATGACAAGCGGTTCTGTACGGAGATCGAGCTGCCGTTCTATACTCCGGGGGATCGGGCGGTTACGTTTGAGCTCAAAGGCGTGACGTGTGCGCTGCTGATATGTTTTGATCTGCGGTTTCCGGAGATTTACCGGGACCTTTACAAGAGGGGCGTGCAGTTCGTGATACAGTCGTTTTACAATGCGCGGCAGAAGGGTCCGAGTGTGCATACGGATATTATGCGGCAGACGATGCAGTGCCGAGCGGCGACGAACTTTTTCTGGATCAGCATGAACAACAGCAGTGCGTGGTACAGTCCGTATCCATCGTGTTTTATTAGGCCGGACGGGAAGATCGTGAAGGAGCTGGAGTGGCACCGTGATCAGATGATGATCAATGAGGTGAATACGGATATCGAGCTATACGATCCGATGAAGGATTTTCGCGATATTGCGGTTGCGGGGAATCTGACGAACGGGCCGGAGACGATTGATGATCCGCGGTCGAAGAACGTGACGGAGCTGTAGGGGCCGATCCAGTCATGCGTACTCGCAGACGGATGCTACCGCGGGTAGAGGATCAGGTTTGCGGTTCGGGGGTTTGTGCGTCTGCGGGTTCTGTTTCTGCCGTCTGTTCTGGTGTCAGGGGGAGTTTTTTGTCTTCGTGCCGGGTGGGTGCGTTTCGGTAATAACGCATTGCGTCGGGGGCGAGGTCGCGGAGGTTTATTATGCGCTCTTCATTGGTGGGGTGCGTGGAGAGGATGGTCTCGAAGGATTTTAGCAGGCCGGAGGAGGATTTGCCGCGGTCTGCCATTCGCTGCCAGAGTTCGGGAGCCTTTTCGGGGTTGTAGCCGGCCATCGCCATGTAGATGAGGCCGAGGTGGTCGGCTTCGCGTTCCTGAGTTCGGCTGTGGGGCAGGAGGAGTCCGACCTGTGTCAGGATGCCGTAGGAGATCATGGCGATCTGCTCGTCGGAGTAGCCGCCGTCGGTGCTGTTGGGGTCGCCGGGTTCGTCGTCATTGAATGCAGCGGCGAGGAGTGCACCGCCTGCGCCGACGACCATATTGGAAGTGACCTGTTCGGCACCGTGACGTGCGATGGCGTGGGCGACTTCGTGGCCCATGATGGTTGCCAGGCCGGCTTCGGTTTCGGCGACGGGGAACATGCCGGTGTAGACGACGATCTTACCGCCGGGCATGCACCATGCGTTCACCTGGTCGCTTTGGACGAGGTTGAATTCCCATTCGTAGTTTTCGAGCAGGTCCGTTTGGCCGGTGTCCTGAGCCCAGGTTTCGACTGCGTTCTGGATGTCTTTGCCGATCCGTTTTACGACGGCGGTCTGTTCGGTGTTGTCACTGAGTTCATTAGTTTCGAGGAACTCGGCGTATGATTCCTGGCTGGCGGAGAGCATGGAAGCGTCTGAGACCATGATGAACTGGCTGCGCCCGGTGATGGGGGCCTCGGTGCAGGCGGTGAGAGTGGGCAGGATGAGTGCGAGTACGAGTGCGAGCAGACAATTCCTCAGGTTCATTTGCAAGGTCTCCGTATATCAGTATTTACCGCGAGTTCGCGGCGGACAGTTCTTGTATTAAGATGTGAAAATCCGGGGTGAAAGTCAAGGCTTTTTCGGGCGCGGGGGCGACTGGGTCGCCGCAAGATCTAACAGTGACGCCTCCGACGAACTTTGTGTTGGGTCTATTCCCGGCGGACTGTGAAATTATGCGGCTGAGCATTCGGCGCAGGAGGAAGGTATTTGAATTTCGCTTCCGCTGGCCGATATTATGTGTTGACCTTATGGTTTGATGGCAGTTGCTTCTATTTCGAAGAGGAGGTCGTGGCGGCATACGTCGGCGATCATGGTGAATGCGGGCCAGTCGAAGTTGGACCATTTTTCGCAGAACTGGCGTTCGATCTCGGCGGTTTTGCAGTAGACGAAGCCGAAGGTTATGCCGTTCTCGCTGGTGCCTTCGTCGCGGAGGATTGCCTGAATGTTTTCGATGGTGGCGTCGATCTGTGCGGGTGCGTCGTCGATGTTGGTGGTGGCGCCGGATTCGTCGATGGAGGCGGTGCCAGAGACGTAGATGGTTTCGCCTGCGGGGGTGAGTGCGCTGGCGGCGCGTGAGAAGGCGCTGCCGTATTCGAAGGCGCTGTGCTGGTTGCCGCCTGCGTCGAGGTATTCGAGTCCGCCTGCCGGTTCGAGCACGGCGGTGAATTCCATTGCGCAGATGCAGGGGCCGGCGGGTCCGATGCCGATGCCTGTGCTGGCGGGCATGCGGCTAGGTTTGCCCTTGGCGATCATGCCGCGTTCGACGAAGAAGGCGGTGCGGACCTCGTTGAAGTCGTCGTACCAGTCGAGGATGTCGCCTAGCCACATCCAGGTGCGGGGGACGGCGAGCAGGTCGACGTTGTTTTGTTTGAGAATGGCTTCGGCGGCGGTGAGCATCTGCTGTGTCTGGGTTGCGGGGTCTGTGGAGGGGTCGCCCGTGATGCCTGAGACGGTCATGAATTTGCGGTCGAGGGTGGTGCAGATGCGGCCTACTTTTTTGCCTTCGTGTTCAATAGGGGTGACGGTGCAGTCGCCGGTGACGGCATGGATGTGGATGCCGGAGATCTCGCCTCGGATGCCTGCGGGGACGGAGAGGTATGTTGGGGGTACGCCGTCGTCGAAGTCCGCGAGGAGCCGGGCACGGGCGGTGGAGGCTTGCTGTGCTGCGGAGTCGGTGCCGAAGAAACGTTCCTGGAGGACCTTTGCGTTGGAGGCAGCGAGCAACTCCTTTGCGGTACTGTAGAGTTCTTCGAGCTGGTCAGCAAGTTCCGTATCCGGAGTGGGGGCGAGGTTGATGAAGATCTCTTCTGCGTTGCTGCCGGCGGCCCTGCGTACGAACGTATCCATTGCGACTCCCTAGATAATTACAAAATACCCACTACACACTCTTCGCTTGGTTTTGAAAGGAAGCAATATAACATTTGCGGCGGAACAGTACAAGGAATTTGCGGTGCGCTAATTTGCAGATCGGGAAGGGTTATTACTTATTGCAGGCAGGACGTGAAACATGGCGGTTTATGTGGTATATTAGCAGGCGGCGGGGGTTCACGTTGTACGGGCTTATCGAGAAAGGAAGAATATGCGATATGTATGGGCGGTTTTGGTCGGGGTTTTGCTTGCGGGGTCAGCGTTTGGGTATGATCGAATAGCGGGTAAGAAGTTTGCGGGCAGAAGTGAGGTTATCGCTGAGCACGGGATGGCGTGTACTTCGCATCCGCTGGCGACGCAAGCGGCGGTTGATATTCTGCAGAAAGGCGGCAGTGCGGTGGATGCGGCGATCGCGGCGAACGCGTGTCTGGGGCTGATGGAGCCTACGGGGAGCGGGATCGGGGGAGACTTGTTCGCGATAGTGTGGGATGCGAAGACGAAGCGGCTTTATGGGCTGAATGCGAGCGGGCGGAGTCCAAAGAGTTTGACGCTGGAGTATTTCGGGGAGAACGGGATAGAGGACATACCGGCGTTCGGGCCTTTGCCGGTTTCGGTGCCGGGGTGCGTGGACGGGTGGTTCGAGCTGCATGACAGATTTGGCAAGCTGGATATGGAGGATGTGCTCAAGCCAGCGATAGGTTATGCGCGGGAGGGTTTTCCGGTGACGGAGGTTATAGCGTACTATTGGGGACACAACGCAAAGATACTGGAGGAGTATGCGGGGTTTGCGGAGGTTTTCATGCCGGGCGGGAAGGCGCCGGAAGAGGGTGAGATATTTCGCAATCCTTATCTTGCGGATACGCTGGAGAAGATAGCCGAAGGCGGGCGGGATGTGTTTTATGAGGGTGAGATCGCGCGGAAGATCGCGGAGTATATGGAAGAGCAAGGTGGATTTTTGAGCTATGAGGATCTGGCGAGCCATGAGTCGGAATGGGTGGAGCCGGTGAGTGTGAATTATCGTGGGTACGACGTGTGGGAGCTGCCGCCGAACGGTCAGGGGATCGCAGCGCTGCAGATGCTGCAGGTTCTGGAGGGGTACGAGCTGGCGGAGTACGGGTTCGGCAGTTCGGAGTATCTGCATTTACTGATCGAGGCGAAGAAGCTGGCGTTCGAGGATCGGGCGAAGTTTTATTCGGATCCGGCGTTCAATGACTTGCCGGTGGCGGAGCTGATCTCGGATGAGTACGCGGTGAAGAGGCGGGGGCTGATCGACATGGACAAGGCGGCGGATGCGTATCCGGCGGGGAATTTCGCTGAGCATGGGGATACGGTTTATCTGACGACGGCGGACGAGGCGGGGAACATGGTGTCGCTGATACAGAGCAACTATCGGGGGATGGGCAGCGGGATGACGCCGGGGAAGCTGGGATTTGTGCTGCAGGATCGCGGGGAGCTGTTCAGCCTGGATGAGGGACATTATAACTGCTATGCGCCGGGGAAGCGGCCGTTCCATACGATCATACCGGGGTTCGTTACGAAGGACGGTGAGCCTTGGATGGGCTTTGGTGTGATGGGCGGAGCGATGCAGCCGCAGGGGCATGTGCAGGTGCTGGTGAATATGATCGATTTCGGGATGGGGCTGCAGGAGGCGGGGGATGCGCCGCGGATGAGGCATGGCGGGTCGAGTCAGCCGACTGGTGAGGAGATGGCGGACGGCGGGGTTGTGTACCTGGAGAGCGGGTTTGATGATGCGACGGTTGAGGGGCTGAAGGCGAAGGGGCACATGATCGAATCCAGCCGGGGCGGATACGGCGGGTATCAGGCGATCCGGCGGGATGCGGAGAACGGCGTTTATCACGGGGCGTCGGAGTCGCGGAAGGATGGGCAGGCTGGCGGGTATTGAGGGGGGACTCTTGCGGGCTTAGCCGTCTGCTTGCATTGTATGTGCAGGCCAGAAGCATGCGCGCGTTTTGCGCCATGATCGTTTTGCACGGTATGGCTGGTCCGTGGTGTTTCGGCCGTGCATGTGTTCTCGCAGAGTTCTCTGGGTCCGCCTGAGGCGGATGACAAACTCAGGTGCTGCTTATATTTGGGCGAGTATGGACGCAGCTAGCGGGTTTTTTATTTGGACCGGGTGATTGAAGTAGGTTGAACGGGGTCATTGTGTCATTTTTGCGGTTATGGTTGCGAAGCGTTTGCCGTATTGTTTTGCTATTTCGATGTCCTGTTCGTGTGGTTCGCGTGAGTTGTCGGGGCCTGCTAGGGTTGTCGGGCCGTAGGGGGTTGCGCCTCGGGCCTCGGTGTGGATCATGCCATCGATGGAGTATGGGCAGCCTACGACGACCATGCCGAGGTGGAGGATTGGGATCATCATGGATACGAGAGTGGTTTCCTGGCCGCCGTGGGTGCTTGCGGTGGAGGTGAGGACGCCTGCGGGTTTGCCTTCGAGGGCGCCTTCCATCCAGAGCGATGCGCAGGAGTCGAAGAGGCGTTTCATCTGGGCGATCATGTTGCCGAAGCGGGTGGGTGAGGCGAAGATTATGCCGTCGGCGGCTTTGAGGTCGTCGAGGGTGCATTCGGGGGTGTCCTTCTGCTGCTGCCAGACCTTGTCGGCGTGGGGGTGGTTGGGCATGTCGACTTCGGTTTCGGGGAACTCGCGGACGCGACGGAAGATGACTTCGGCGTTTTCGATCTGGGATGCGCCCTGCTCGGCGGCACGTGCAAGTTTGAGGGTGTGGCCGTAGAGGGAATAGTAGACGATGAGAATTTTCATGCTACCTCCTGTTTGAATTCGGATTTTCAAGCGTCAGGTATTGAGTTTAACAGAGGTCCTTAATTGGAGCAACCCTATAAATTTATTGTGAGAGTTCTCGGGAGCGGTCTCTTGCGGCGGTCAGGGCTTTTGTCATTATGCCGTTGAAGTCGAGGTCCTTGAGGACCTTCATGGCTGCTGCGGTTGTGCCGCCTGGGCTGGTTACACGTTCTCGGAGCTGGCCGGGTGTTTCGTTTCGTGAGTATGCCATTTCTGCGAGGAGGCCCGCGCCTTTGGCGGTCTGGAAGACGAGTTCTTTTGCGATGTCTGCGGGCAGGCCCATATCTATTGCGACGTTTATGAGTTCTTCCATGAGCAGGAAGAAGTATGCGGGGCCGGTGCCGCTGACGGCGGTGACCGCGTCGATGAGCGATTCGTCTTCGAGGACCTCGACCTTGCCGACGGCCATGAAGACGTCGAGGCCGGCTTTGAACTGGCGTGGGCCGGTGTTGCGGATGACGACGGCGGTGGCGCCCTGGTCGACCATCGCGGGGGTGTTGGGCATGGCGCGGATGATGGGGACGTCGCCGAGGAACTGGGCGATGCGTTCGGTGGTGATGCCGGCTGCGATGGAGATGACGACGGCGGAATCGTTGAGGGAGTCCTGTATCTCTTCGAGGACTGCGGCCATGTTCTGGGGTTTGACGCTTAGAACGAGGACGTCTACCTGCGAGGCGAGTTCGGTGTTGGAAGAGGCAGGCTGGACGCCGTATTCTTCGGCGAGGTATTTGAGGCGGTCCTGGCGGATGTCGCTGACGAGGACATTTTCGGGTGCGTAGAGGTTTGCCGAGATGATGCCCTTGATGAGAGCCTCTGCCATGTTACCGCTGCCGATGAAGCCGATTTTGTTCATTGTGCGTCCTTCCGTACGTATTTAGGGCACCTCTAACAATTCATTTTGGCGGACAAGCGAATCTTTTTGATTCCGAGCGGCGTCAGACAAAAACCGCTTTAGCTACAACTAAAGCTGATTTGTCTTCCTTACCGGGATGCAAAGATCTCCTACTTGCCGCTCAAAAGCAATTATTAGAGCTATCCTTTAGTTTGCGTTTCAGTATTGTTATCGGACAAATTGGCCGAGAGCTTGATATTGTGGCGGAGGGGTCGGTGAGTTTCAAGTTTATTCTTTCGGGGTTGTGAGTGGCGGTTTATAATTGCGGGGACAGCTTTGTGTACACAAATTATATTTTATGCCTGAGGAGGTATCATGCAGGAAAGAGTAGAATTTTCGGAAGCGCTGAAGACTAAGTATCCCGAGCCGGTGGCGTATGCGGTTGCGAAGGATGAACACGGCAAGGCGAATCCTATCACGCTGGGGTGGTTTATGCAGACGAGCGGGGATCCTGCAATGTTCGCTATCGCGGTGGCTACGACGCGTTATTCGGTGAAGACGATCCGGCACAGTAAGTGCTTTACACTGGTGTTTCCGGCGGGGGATGAGCATGACGAGGCGCTGTTTTTCGGGACGAAGAGCGGGCGGCAGGTGGACAAGGTGGGCGAGATGAAAGTGGCGACATCGCCTGCGAGCATGATCGATTCGGTCGTATTTGATGATGCGGTGGCGAATTTTGAGTGCGAGCTGGCTGGGGAAAAGTTGACGGGTGACCATATTATCTTTATAGGTAGAGTGGTCGCTTCGCATGTGAATACGGAGAAGGTCAATCGGCTGTATACGGTGGCGCCTGGTTGGAAGATGGGTCCGGTGGAGATCGAATAGTTTAAGCAGGAGCTTTATTTTGAGAATCACAAGGCGTGGTTTTTTGCGTTTGTGCGCGGTGGGTGGGTTGAGCCTGTGCGTTTCAAAGGCGGTTGGTGCTGAGGGAGCATTGAGCAGAAAAGGTAAGCGACCCAACGTTATTCTGTGCATGGCGGATGATCTGGGATGGGGGGATGTCGGGTATAACGGCAATGATGTCGTGAAGACGTCGAACCTGGATGCGATGGCGAGGGCGGGGGTTCGTTTTGACAGGTGGTATTCGGCATCGGCGGTATGTTCGCCTACGAGGGGGAGCTGTATTACGGGGAGGAATCCTGAACGATATGGGGTGCATTATGCGAACGTTGGGCATATGCGGAAGGAGGAATTGACTATAGCGGAGGCACTGAAGCCTTTGGGGTATCGGACGGGACATTTTGGGAAATGGCATTTGGGGACACTTACGAAGGAGATCAAAGATTCCAACCGAGGAGGGGAACGAGGTGTAAAGAATTACAGTCCGCCGTGGGAGAACGGTTTTGATGTGTGCTTTTCGACCGAGGCGAAGGTGCCGACTTATGATCCGATGAGACAGCCGGCGGGAGAGCACAGTAATAAATGGTGGAACCCTGTTGATAAAGAGCAGTCGAAGGAATATGGAACACACTACTGGACGGGTGCGGACGAGCTTGTGACGGAGAATCTGGAGGGGGACGATTCGCGGGTCATAATGGACCGGGCGGTGGAGTTCATTTCTGCATCGGCGAAAAAGGATGAGCCTTTCGTTGCGGTTGTATGGTTTCATGCGCCGCACTTGCCGGTGGTGGCAAGCGATGAGCATCGGGCGATATATGAGGGGCTTGACGGGTATTCGCAAAATTACTTTGGGTGTATCACTGCGATGGATGAGCAGATGGGCAGATTGCGGAAGCTGCTAAGAGAGCTTGGAATCGAGGAGGATACGATGCTGTGGTTCTGCAGTGATAACGGGCCGGAGGGGAGGAAGGGACAGGCACCGGGGTCGACAGGCGGGCTGCGGGGAAGGAAGCGGTCGCTTTATGAAGGAGGCATACGTGTGCCGGGTTTGCTGGAATGGCCCGCGCGGGTTAAGGAGGCTCATGCGGTGAAGGCTCCGTGCTGTACGAGTGATTACATGCCGACGGTAATGGATGCAGTGGGAGGTACTGTGAAGAAAGGGCCTGAACCTGTGGATGGTGTCAGCCTTCTGGATATGATCAACGGTAAGACTGATGAGCGGGGTGAGCCGATCGCTTTTGAGATACGAAGGCAGGTTGCGCTGATCGGTGACAGATATAAGCTTTACAGCCGAAATGAGGGGGAAGATTATGAATTGTACGATATTCTAACTGATCCCTCGGAATCAGAGGACATTACCGAAAAACATCCGGATGCGGCACAAGAAATGATCGCTAAATTAGATAAGTGGCGGCGGTCATGTGCTGAAAGTCTGGCTGGTAAAGATTACAAGTGAGCAGATGCAACTGGCGGGGTCAACGAATAACAGTATTAACTTTGTGAGGACATGAACATGAGATATTTTGCGATAATTACAGCTATTATGAGTTTTTGTTTGGGGTTTTGCGGGGCGGCTGGTGTTGAGATCAATGATGACGGCGTGGTGCTTAGCGGGGCGGGGCCCGTGCTGGAGAGCGAGCGGGATGCTTCGCTGGATCTGCGGGAGGCGGTGACGCTGGAGGCGTGGGTCAAGCCCGAGAAGCTGCCGGGCGGTGGTGCGAGGATAATCGACAAGAGCGGTGCTGGGACGAACAACGGATATATGCTGGACACTTACCCGGGTAACTCGCTGCGGATGGTGACGGCGGCGGGGCATCTGCGGTTCGGTGCGAATCTGCCGACGGATGAGTTTACGCATGTGGCTGGGGTGTATGACAGCGATGCGAATGTGTGGCAGCTTTATGTAAACGGTGAGAAAGTTGCGGAACAGTCGGGCGGGGAACTGCCTGCGCTTATAGTGAACGATCTGCCGTTGCGGATCGGGGCGGACAGTAACGGTGCGAATCGGTTCAGGGGGACGATCGCGCGGGCGGCGGTTTATGATCGTGCGCTGACGGCTGACGAGATCGAGGATCTGGCGGATGAGGGCGATTACGAGGCGAACAGGCTTGAGGGGTGCGTTGCGAATTGGGATTTCAGCGAGGTCGAAAACGGCGGGTTCGAAAGCGTGTGCGGCGAGGAGCTGAGGATCCAGTTGCCAGTGATCGTTGAGCCGTTGGGGGAAGCGCCGGATGAGGAGTGGAGCCTGTGGTATAACGAGCCGGCGGAAAGATGGCTGGAGGCGCTGGCGGTGGGTAACGGGCACCTGGGTGCTATGGTGTTCGGGGGAGTGAAGGAAGAGCGGATACAAATGAATGAGGATACGGTGTGGGCGGGGCCACCTGTGCCGGAGCCGGTTGAGGGGGCGTATGAATATATCGCGAAGGCGAGGCAGTTGATATTTGAGGGTAAGTATGCGGAAGCTCAGCGGGTGGTTCAGCAGAATGTGATGAGCAGGCGAATATCGCCGCGGAGCTATCAGACGCTCGGGGACATGACGCTGAGATTCGATGTCGATGGGGATGTCGAGGATTATCAGCGGTCGCTGGATCTTTCGACGGGGGTCGCGAGGACGAGCTACGAGATCGACGGGACGGAATATGTGCGGAAGGTGTTCGCGAGTCCGCAGGCCGATGTGATCGTGGTGCGGATCGAGGCTGACGGGCCGGAGGAGCTGGAGTTTGATATTGCGCTGGATCGGCCGGTGGATTATAAGGTTGAGAATAAGGGTGATGACTCGATTGTGATGTATGGGCAGGCGCAGCACAACGGGACGCAGATGGGTGTGAAGTGGCATACGCAGGTGCGCGCGGTTGCTGTGGGCGGTGAGGTGAAGGCAGGCTACAGGAAGCTGGAGGTCGCGGACGCTGATGCGGTGACGATCTATGTGGCGGCTGCGACTGATTATAACAAGGATGATCCGTATCAGCCGCTGGTTCGGGACAGTGCTGCGGTCTGTGAAGCGAAGATCGATGCGGCTGTTGGTAATAGCTATGCGTCTATAGAGGAAGCCGCGGTCGAGGATCATGCGAAATATTTCGATCGGGTGGATATCGACCTGGGCGAGAGCGAGAATGAAGATATGCCGACAGATGAGCGGCTTGCAGCGGTTAAGCAAGGCGGGTATGATCCGGGGTTGATAGCGTTGTATTTTCAGTATGGGCGATATATGCTGATCACTTCGTCACGGCCGGGGACGATGCCTGCGAATCTGCAGGGGGTGTGGTGTGAGCATATCGCGGCGCCTTGGAATTCGGATTACCACATCAACATCAATATGCAGATGAACTACTGGCCGGCGGAAGTTACGAACCTTTCGGAGATGCACGGGCCGTTCTTTGATTTTGTTGAAGGGCTTGTGCCGAACGGCAGGGAGATGGCGAAGTCGCTGGGCAGTAAGGGTTCGGCGGCCGGGCATACAACGGATGCGTGGCAGTGGACGGCGCCTATAGGTTACGTTGGTTACGGTATGTGGCCGATGGGGCTGGGGTGGTGTTCGGCGCACTTTATGGAGCATTACCGGTTTACGGGTGACGAGGAGTTTCTGCGCGAGCGGGCGTATCCGCTGTTGAAGGAGTCGGCTGAGTTTTACCTGGGTTATCTGATCGAGGATCCGCGTAGCGGGAAGCTGGTGTCGGGGCCTTCGACTTCGCCGGAGAATGCGTTCATCGGTCCGGATGGAAACCGGGTCAATGCGGACATGGGTACGAGCATGGACCAGGAGATCATCTGGGAGA
Source organism: Anaerohalosphaera lusitana (assembly GCF_002007645.1). Taxonomy (GTDB): domain Bacteria; phylum Planctomycetota; class Phycisphaerae; order Sedimentisphaerales; family Anaerohalosphaeraceae; genus Anaerohalosphaera; species Anaerohalosphaera lusitana. The sequence goes on along the minus strand of NZ_CP019791.1, from coordinate 667,380 downwards.
ACTTTACGAATGTTCTGCAGGCGGCGGAGGTGCTGGGGATCGAGGACGAGTTCGTGCAGAAGGTGCGGGCTGCTCGTGAGAAGCTGATGCTGCCGGGTATCGGTTCGGACGGGCGTCTTATGGAATGGTCGCAGGAGTTCAAGGAGGCTGAGCCGGGGCACAGGCATTTGTCGCATCTGTATGCGCTGCATCCGGGATATCAGTTCACATATCAGGATTCGCCGGAGATGGTCGAAGCGGCGCGGAAGAGCATCGAATATCGGCTGGCGCACGGCGGCGGGCATACGGGCTGGTCGCGTGCGTGGATCATAAATTTCTGGGCGAGGTTCCATGAGGCTGAGAGGGCGCTGGAGAATATTCAGGCGCTGCTGAGGAAGTCGACGCATCCGAATCTGTTTGACAATCATCCGCCCTTCCAGATCGACGGTAACTTTGGGGGATGCGCGGGCATCGCGGAGATGCTGGTGCAGTCGCATGCGGGTGAAGTGGAGCTTTTGCCCGCCCTGCCGAAAGAATGGTCGGAAGGTTCGGTCGAGGGGCTACGTGCGCGAGGCGGTTTTGAGGTGGATATCGAATGGGAAGACGGCGAGCTGGAAGAAGCAAGGATCAGGTCGCTGAGCGGCAATATCTGTCGGGTTCGGACGAACGTGCCTGCGGATCTGGACGGCGGGTGGTTCGGGCCGAAGGTAAAGAGGGTCAGCGAAAATGTGATCGAGTTTAAAACTACTAAAGGCAAGACTTATGTGGTAGAAGTGGATTAGGCCTGATTCGCCAGGGCATATTAAGATTGTTCGTATCTTTTGGTGCGATCGGTTTTTTGTTTGACCCTTGAGGCTAATTCTACTTTTCTTTAAATGGTAAACGGCAGGTATACTTTTTTGAGGGCGTATTCTATGCGTACGGAAATTCTTCTGACTATTTGTTTTTGTATGGCTTTGTGCGGCTGCTTCGGCAATGCAGCTCGATTAACTGATAACGACGGTCTTTCGGTCGGGGATCTGAAATGCGAATCTCGAACTGATCCTCTGGGCATCGATGCGGCAGCACCGCGTATGAGCTGGATACTGAGTTCGGATGGGTACGGTCAGAAACAGACCGCTTATCGAATACTTGCAGCGACTGAGCCGGATAAGCTGAAAGCCGGGCAGGCGGATCTGTGGGATTCGGGCAAGGTTGAAAGCGATAGGACATTTGGAATTGTTTACGCAGGTTCGGAACTTAAGTCCGAAATAGATTGCTATTGGAAGGTTCGCGTGTGGGACAAGGACGGGGAGCCGAGTGATTGGAGTGGGCCCGCAATGTGGTCGATGGGGCTTCTGGATCGGGAGGACTGGCAGGCGGAGTGGATTGGTTTTGATGTGCGGGATAAAAAGAACGGTCTGCCCAAGGTGATCGAGAAAGCAAGTTGGATATGGACGGCGGATCAGCGTGGGCAGAATGTGCCTGTGGGGCAGTGCTATTTCCGGAAGAATTTCCAAGTACCTAAAGACTTTACTGTCGATCGTGCCATGGCATACGTGTCGGCCGACAACAGTTTTGAGCTTAATCTCAATGGCCTGCCGGTCGGGCAAGGTAAAGATTGGGAAGTCATAAAACCAATCGATATCAGTGATGAAGTACAAACAGGACGGAATGTCGTTGCGGTTTCGGCAGAAAACGTGGGGAGCAGTGCTAACCCTGCCGGTCTGCTGGCAGTTATCGTTATTGAGTCGGATGCAGGCGAAACGCTGGAGTTCGTCACGAATGAACAGTGGATCTCATCCTCGACTGAAGAGGACGGCTGGACCCAAGTCGAGCACAATACGGCTAGCTGGTCGGCGTCGCGTACGCTTGGGCCTTATGGGTGCAAACCCTGGGGTGAGGTGGGCACTGACGTAAAAGAACTGCCGCCGGCCCGGTACTTAAGGAGAAGCTTCGCTGTGCAGGAAAAACGTATTGCGAAAGCGCGGCTGTACGCGACCGCATTAGGCATCTATCAGATGTTCGTTAACGGGCAGCGAGTGACTGAAGATTATTTTTCGCCAGGCTGGACCGACTACGAAAAACGCATTTATTATCGCACGTATGATGTGACTGATATGATCAAGCAGGGAAATAATGCAGTCGGTGCGATACTCGCCGACGGGTGGTTCGCAGGCTATGTGGGTTATGGCGGACAGCGAAACCATTACGGCAAGAAGTTGAGGCTGCTTTCACAACTGCATATAACTTATGATGACGGCAGTTCGCAGGTGGTTGCTTCGGGGCCGGACTGGAAAGCGTCTCTGGGGCCGATCGGGTATGCAGATTTTCTTATGGGTGAGAGTTATGACGCGAGACTGGAGATGCCGGGTTGGGATACAGCGGATTTCGATGATGCTGAGTGGCGAAAGGTCGCTGTTGGCGGTGAAGAGGTGCAGCCTAAGATTCAGGCGGCCGTTCATCAACCTGTTATCGTTTTTGAAAAGGTCAAACCGGTTTCAGTTACCGAGCCCAAACCCGGTCAGTACGTTTTCGATATGGGACAGAATTTTGCCGGTGTCGTACGGATCCAGATAAACGGCGAAAGCGGACAGAAGATCACGCTGCGCCATGCCGAATGGCTGCAATCGGACGGAACGATCTACACGGAAAATCTGCGTAGTGCTGATGCGACAGACATCTACATTTGCAAGGGTAACGGTGAAGAGACATGGCAGCCTTATTTCACGTTCCACGGATTTCAGTATGTGGAAGTTACGGGTTTGGATGCTAAGCCTGATCTGGATATGCTGACTGGTCTTGCATTGAGCAGTGATACACCGACTGCGGGGACGTTTGAATGTTCGGATCCGATGGTAAACAAGATCCAGCAGAATTCCGTATGGACCCAGAGGGCGAATTTTATTGACATACCCACTGATTGTCCGCAACGGGATGAGCGGCTGGGGTGGACGGGCGACGCACAGGTCTATATCAACACGGCCTGCTATCACAATGATGTGCATGCGTTCTTCACCAAGTGGCTGGTCGATCTCGAGGATGCGCAGCGGGCGGACGGACAGTTCCCAAGGGTGGCACCGCTCAAGGTTGCAGGCGCTGATGGCGGACCCGCTTGGGCCGATGCGGGGGTGATCTGTCCGTGGACAATATATAAGATGTACGGTGACGAGCGTGTGCTGGAGAAGCATTACGAGGCGATGAAAGAGTTTATTGAATTTCGCAAGAACCGCTGTACTGATGAACTGCTGCCGCCTGCCAGATTTCACTGTTACGGTGACTGGCTCAATATTGATGACAATACGCCGAAAGACGTTATCTTTATGTCGTACTTCGCATACAGCACCGATCTATTAGCGCGAACTGCCCGAGTGCTGGGGTATGAAGACGATGCGGCTGCTTATGACAAATTGTTTGAGAAAATCAAGGCTTCATTCAATGAGGCCTACGTTGCGGAAGACGGCAAGATCAAGGGCGACAGTCAGACGGCGTATGTGCTGGCAATCGCGCACGATCTGCTGGACGAGGATATGCAGAAGAAAGCTGCGGAGCATCTGCTAAGGCGTATCGATGAAAACGACGGACATTTGTCCACCGGCTTTATAGGAACAAAGGATCTGATGCTTGTGTTGGCGAAGATCGGTCGGAACGATGTGGCGTATAAGCTGCTTCACAATGACACGTTCCCATCGTGGGGCTTTTCCATCAAGCATGGGGCCACTTCGATCTGGGAGCGGTGGAACGGCTGGACGCCCGATGAGGGTTTTGCGAATCCGGGCATGAATTCGTTCGCGCATTATTCTTTCGGTGCGGTTTGTCAGTGGATGTTCGAGAATATAGGCGGCATCAGGACTGAGGGAGCTGGGTTTGAGAATATCGTTCTCAAGCCGCGTCCCGGCGGTGAACTGAAGTGGGCGAAGACGCGATATGATTCCGTTCGAGGAACGATCGAGACCGACTGGAAACTGGACGGCAAACATTTCAACTGTACGGTCGTGATCCCGCCGAATACAACTGCGGAGGTGCATATGCCCGCGATAACAAAACAGAGTGTTCAAGCTGAACCGTTCGGAAAAGTCATATCGTTCGATGATGGAGTGGCCGTGCTGGAGCTCAAGTCAGGACGCTATGAATTGCAGTCAAATATTGCCATGGAATGACAGATCGAAGAGGCCTATTGCAACCCTGTATTGCGGTAAGCTTGCAATGACCAGCAGTGGGAGCGAGAACAGTTATACGGTTGCCCAAGACTAGCCGATGAGCAGATCGAATTGTTCGGGGCGGAGACAGTGACGAAGCTGCTGGAGAGCGAGCAGTTCGATCTGGCGGACGCGTTCTTTGCTGAGGCCGAGTTTGTCGCCGATCTCTTTGAGGGTCATTGGTTTTTCGCCGACTTTGCGTTTGGCAAGGCCGTAATGATTGCGGATCACGAACTGTTCGCGTTCGGTGAGATTGTTGGAGATGACTTCGTCGAGGCTGAGGTTTGCGCGTTCGATGGACTCGACGTGTGCGGTGTCAATGTTTCGCATGTCGCGGCCGTATTCGGCGATGTCCGGGCCGCCGTTGGCTTTGTCGAAACGGGTGATCTCGGCGGGAATTTTACGTGCGAAATCTTTTGCGATCGCGAGCGAGGCGTAGGTACTGAAGCGGTAACCGCGTGTGTAGTCGAATTTTTCGACGGCGCGCATGAGGGCGAGGTTGCCTTCGCTGATGAGATCGGGCATGTGACCCGTCATGGGGGTGTGCTTTTTTGCGATGCTGACAACGAGGCCGAGGTTTGCTTCGATGATGAGCTGTTTGATCTGTTCGGCCTGATCGAGATATTTTTCTATTTCGTCGAGACGGCCTGCGCGGGGGCTGGTAAAGTCGATCTGGGTGCGTGTGATGGTGGCGAGGTATTTGAGGTAGTTGTACTTGCGGAACAGTTCTAGTTCCTGGGGGCGTGAGAGTATGCGTTTTTTGCCGATGGTGGGGAGTTCGAATTTGTCGCCGAGAATTTGCTGTCTTGCATTTTCGGTGAGGAACTCGTCGCTGGCGATGAAGTCGATCTTTTCGGAAACGATCTTCTTCGCGCGGCGCTTATTGATCAGGCGGTAGATGGAACTGCGGCTGCGATTGAATTTTTCCATCAGTTCCTTGATGGAGGTGCCCTGCCTGTAGAGCTTATAGATCTGGGAGGCCTGGGCGGGTCTGATGACGCCGGAAGGTTTGGCGAAGACGGGTATGCTGTCGGTTTGTTCTTCGTTTTCGAGCAGTATATAGCGGACGGTTTCTTTGGAGCGGCCGGTTTGTTTTACGATGCTGAGTATGACCTGGTGGCGGCTCAGTTTTTTGTCGGCGGTAAGGTCGCGGGCGAGTTGGACGATCTGCTGTTTTTCGCTGTCGGTGACGAGGGAGAATTGCGTGGCCTTTTTCGCGGCGTCGGGGTTTTTATTCATGAAACGTTCGACATCCGACTTGAGGAAGCCGAGGCGTTTTTTGCGTGGGCCGAAGACGTACATGCAGCCCCAGAGCCCGCGTTTGCGCCATCGCTGAACGGTCTTTGCGGAGACGTTGAATTTTTCGCACAGATCGGCGATCGTGAGGACGGGTTCGGGCTGTTCGTCGGCCCGGAGTTTGAGGGCGGTGCTGAGACGATCCATGAAGGTCTGCAGATCGTTGGCGAGCTGATCGCCTTTTATCAGTGTGCCGGAGAGTATCTGACGCGGCCGGTAGCCGGTAACGCGAAAACAGACGAATTCGAGAGGGTATTCGCGGTCCTCTTCGACGATGGCAAGCAGATCCCGGGCGGCGTAGAGCTGTTCGAGGCGTTTGGGTCTGGGTGCGAACTTGAGCTCGGTGAAGAATTGCTTTAAATCGTCGTTACGAAATTTTGCCATAATTATCGTCTCAGCGGGCGGCTGGTGGGATCATATATTGTGCGATTAGGTTGTGATCATTGTTATTATCGTCAATTGACGACGCAAAATCAAGATATGGTCAATTCATAGTAACATTTACCAAATGCGCGCATCAAAAAAGGACGACACAACGGTTTGCGCCGCCCTGCTGTATCTGCGTAATTGCTTAAACGAGTGATTTTGCGAGATCGACCGCGCTTGCGGCGTCGGGACTGTAGCCATCTGCGCCTATCTTGTCTGCGTAGCCTTGCGTTACTGGAGCGCCGCCTACAATAACTTTTGCGTCGAGACCTGCGTCTTTGAGGGCCTTGACGGATTTTTCCATTGCGGGCATTGTTGTGGTCAGCAATGCGCTGAGGCCGACGATCTGGGCACCGTTTTCTTTTGCCTGCTCGACGAATTTTTCGGGTGAGACGTCCACGCCGAGGTCGATCACGTTGAATCCTGCGCCCTTGAGCATCATCATGACGAGGTTCTTGCCGATGTCGTGCAGATCGCCCTGGACGGTGCCGATAATGGCCTTGCCGATAGGTTCTACTCCGGCTTCAACGAGTTTGGGTTCGAGGATTTCCATTGCCATTTTCATGGCGCGGGCGGAGATGAGGACCTCTGGGATGTAGACTTCGTTGGCCTTGAACCGTGTTCCGATGACGTTCATGCCGGCGATAAGGCCTTCCTCGAGTACCTTGCCGGGTCCGGTACCTTCTTCGAGGGCTGATTTTGTAAGATCTACTGCTGTTTTCTGGTCACCCTTGATGACCGCATCTGCGAGTGCCTGTAAATCTGCCATATTTTAATTCCTAACTGCGATTACCATTTCCATTCGGGAACTGTTTCCAGCAGCTCCACAGTGATTTCCGCTAATATGTAACAGGATAATATCGGCAAAATCAAGGGTTTGGCGTCAACAATGCGGTTTTTGATAAAATACGAGCATAAAACAGCAAGTTGAGTACAAATACATGTTGGTCGTGCGGGCAGATGTTCTGTTTTGACACGTGAAATAAGATTGAAGAGTCGTGAATCCTGTTCAAAATCTACCAGTGGTGGATATTGATAGATATAGGGCGGTGCTTTGTTATTATTTGAATTCCTGCTATATTGCAAAACACTCGCAGGTAAAGTAACTTAGGGTATGGAAATGACAGCACACTTGAATTAAAGGTGTCATATGAGTCACTATATCGTATTGGTAAAGCAGGTTCCCGACGTTTCGCAGATCACGGACAACGCGTTCGATCCGAAAACGGGGAACCTGATCCGCACCCGGCTGCCTAGCGTAATCAATGAGCTGGATGCACAGGGGTTGGCGTTCGCTTGGAAGATGCGGAATCTGCAGAACGATCCTGAGTCGAAAGTTATATGCCTGACGATGGGGCCGCCGATGGCAGCGGAGGTGCTCAAGTACGGGTTGAGCAGATGTGCCGATGATGTGGTGCTGCTGACGGACCGGGCGCTGGGCGGAGCGGATACGTTTGCGACAGCGAATCCGCTGGCATATGGCATACGCAAGATCGTCAAGGACAAGCTGGGCGGGACGGATGATTATTTCGTCGTATCCGGTATGCAGTCGGTGGACGGGGACACGGCTCAGGTGCCTGCCCAGATCGCTGAAGAGATGAAGGTGCCCTGTATACCGTACGCGACCGATGCGGAATATATCAACGGCAAGTTCAGATTCACACGGATCATCGCAGGCGGGAGCCAGGTGGTGGAAGCGCATCAGATGCCCGCGGTTGTGACGGTGGCGAAATACGAGTATCCGCTGTTCGCAACGTTCGCGGCGAGCCGAAAAGCTGAGCGGGCGGAGATGACGCAGTGGACTGCCAAGGACATCGGCGCGGACAACGTCGGCGTGAAAGGTTCTAAGACGCGTGTGATCAGGGTGTTCCCGCCGGGCAAGACGACGCGGAAGTGTCAGGAAGTGACGGAAGTTAAAGAGCTGGCGAAGCTGATCGCGGGCGCCGCGGGTAAAGGCGGTGCAGGCGAGAAGGAGGACAAAACTGAAGCCGGGCCTTCATATGTGCCGCCGGCCAGGCGCGAGAGTAAATTCGACCGCTCTTATGAGGGGACGGACAAGGAGAACGACGATTTCAAGGAACTTAATCGGCTGCTGTCTGAGATGAAGATCGAGGACGTGAATAAGATCGACGGTAAGCAGTTCGACGAGATACTCGAAAAGAGTGACGGCGGTTTTCACAAGAAGGCGCTGGAGGACATGCTCAACGCACTCAAGAGCACCGAGACGAGTTACTCAGGCGAAGTGTGGGTGATGGCTGAGCATGGCGAGGATAAGATCAACTCGGCGACGTTCGAGCTGACGGGCAAGGCTCGTGAGCTGGCGGATTCGCTGGGTACGAAGGTGGGCGTTTGCATTGCGGGCGACGCGGTCAAGAAGTTTACGGACGAGCTGATACACGCGGGGGCGGATAAGGTCTATGTGATCGAGGACCCGCTGCTGAAGGAATTCGATCCGACGGTATACCGCAAGGCGGTTGCGGATTGTGTTGCGAAGTATGATCCGCAGATCGTGCTGTATGGCGCGACGCCGCAGGGCCGGGTGCTGGCTCCGATGGTTTCGTATCGGCTCAAGTGCGGGCTGACGGCGGACTGTACGGGGCTGGAGATCCGCGACAGCAGCAGGAAGGGGCAGGTTGCGATACTGTTCCAGACGCGGCCGGCGCTGGGTGGTAATATCATGGCGACCATCGTGACGAAGGACAGCGAATGTCAGATGGCGACGGCGCGCGAGGGCGTAATGACTCGGCTGGAGCCGGACACTTCGCGGACGGGTGAGGTGATCGAGCACAAGGTAGAACTCAAGCCCGAGGATCAGAGCCTGGACATCATTAAGACGGAGATGGCAACTGGGCAGGTCAATTTCGAGGCGGATGTTATCACGGCTGGCGGCAAGGGTATGCAGGACCGCGATGAGTTCGACAGCATGATCGACATGCTCAACGGCGTGATCGGCGATAAGTTCGGCGTGTCAACGGAAAAAGGCGCAAGCCGTGCAGCGGTAGAACAGGGCTTCATCGACAGGGTGCACCAGGTCGGACAGACGGGAACAGCGGTGGGGCCCGAGCTTTACATCGCGATCGGCATCAGCGGAGCGATACAGCATATGATCGGCGTTTCGAACAGCGAGACGATCGTGGCGATCAACTCGGATCCGAACGCACCGATCCTGAAACAATGCGATTACTACATGATCGGAACGGCTGATGATATCGTACCGAAACTGGTTGAAGAATTGAAAGAGGCGTAAAGTGGCTGACTCGACAAATTACAATAAGGTTTCAGTACTGGTCGTGGGGGCGGGGCCCGCGGGTCTCTCGGCCGCGATCACTCTTAAAAAACAAAGTCCTGGCACCGATGTCTGCGTGATCGACAAGGCGGCAGAACCGGGCAACCACAATCTTTCCGGTGCGGTGCTCGAACCGGGGCCTATACATGAGCTGCTAGATATGGCGGCGGGTGACTGGCGGGAGGACGAAGAGGCGCAGAAGCTGTTTTCGCGCAAGGTCGATAAGGATGACGTTCTGTTTTTGGCCGGCAAGAAGGCCTCGTTCAGCATGATGCCGGCGATCAAGGCTGCGAAGGCGTGCAAGATCGGATTCGGGCAGATGGTGCACGAGGACGACTATATCGTGTCGATCAGCAGCCTGACGGGGTATCTTGCGGGCGTTGCGAAGAACGTCGGTGTTGAGTTGATGACGGGTTTTGCGGCTGAGGACATTCTGCTCGACAGTACGGGCAAGGCGACCGGCGTGAAGCTGGTGGATCAGGGGCGGGGTCATGACGGTGAGCCGCTGCCGAATTTTGTGCCGGGTGAGGTGGTCGAGGCTGATGCGGTTGTGCTGGCGGAGGGCTGTGACGGGCTGCTTACGGAGAAGTTCATCGAGAAGGCGGGGCTGAAGCGTGAAGCGACGCAGCTTTACTCGATTGGTGTTAAGGAAAACATCAAGGTCACAGATGAGCAGTACGCAAAGTTCACCGACGGGCGGGTCGTTCATGCGATGGGCTATCCGATCTGGACGCCGGTGATCGGGCCCGCGATGTTCGGCGGCGGGATTATGTATCCGATGGGCGATAACAAGATCGCCGTGGGGATGATCGTCGGGCTAGACTGGAAATATTACGACTTCAATCCGCAGGATGCGCTGGAGCGATTTAAGGAGCATAAGTTCGTCAAGCAGTTCGTCGATGGCGGAACGGTGGTCGAAGGCGGAGCGAAGATGATCCCGGAAGGCGGATATTTTGCGATCCCGCGTGAGGGATCTACCGACGCGATCGGCAAGGCGAACACGGTCATCCTGGGCGATTCGGCGGGCTTTGTGAACATGAACAAGATCAAGGGTTTGCATAATGCGATCTCTTCGGGGCTTGCGGCGGGCAAGGCGATCACTTCGAAGCTCGGCGCTCTCGATGAGCTGGCGGTCGAGTATACCAGGCTGGTCGAAGAGGCGGGCGTGCTCGATGAAATGCGGACGGCGAAAAATTTCCGTCAGACGGTTGCGAAGTTCGGCCCGCTGCAGGGCATGCCGTTCAGCGTATTCGGTGGGATGCTGCCGAAGTTTGATATCGAGCCGGATTACGAGGTCATGACGTCGATGGAGTATCGGCTCAGGCCCGACATGGATTTTGATAAGGATACGTTCACCGCGATGGCGGATACGGAGCACCGTGAGGAACAGCCTTCGCATCTGTCGATACTGGATCCTGCGAAATGCGATGAGTGCGGACGGAAGTTTGAACGGCCCTGCATCACGTTCTGCCCGGCGGGTGTGTACGAGATGATCCACGATGTGGTCAAGCCCGCGAATCCGTCGAACTGTCTGCACTGTAAGACGTGTCAGCGGAAGTGTCCGTTTGACAACATTCGGTGGACCGTGCCCGAGGGCGGGGGCGGACCGCGGTATAAGACGATGTAATGATCACGATAAAGGCCGGCGGTTGTCGGCCTTTTCCATGCGCTGATCGGATCAAAAAGGCGTGACAGTTGCATCTGCCACGCCCATCGAAACGGAGGAAAGGAACTGTATTTGATTTTGATCACTCGTTGAGCTTGGTCAACTGCAGTGAGTAGTTTTCGGCGTCGACCTTGATCCTGTCGCCGTCGTTGAACTTGCCTGCGAGGATCTCGGCGGCGAGCCGGTTCTCGATGCGGTTCTGGATCGCACGCTTTAGCGGACGTGCGCCGTAGGCGGGGTCGTAGCCCTCGTCCATGACGAGCTGTTTGGCTGCGTCGGTGAATTCGAGCTCGATGTTGCGATCCTTGAGCCGTTCGGTGAGATAGCGAAGTTGGATGTCTACGACACGCATGAGGTCCTCCTGCGTGAGCATGTGGAAGACGATCGTCTCGTCGATACGGTTGAGGAACTCGGGCCGGAACGCCTGCTTGAGGGCGTCCTTGACGTGGGCCTCGATCTCCCAGTCCGCGCCTTCTTCTTCGGTCATCTGCATGATCTGATCGCCGGCAAAGTTGCTGGTCATGATAATGATCGTGTTCTTGAAGTCGACCGTTCGACCCTTACCGTCGGTCAGTCGGCCGTCGTCGAAGACCTGCAGCAGAACGTTGAACACGTCCGTATGGGCCTTTTCGATCTCGTCGAGCAGAACGACGCAGTAAGGTTGCCGGCGGACGGCTTCGGTGAGTTTGCCGCCTTGCTCGAAACCGACGTAGCCGGGAGGTGCACCGATCAGCCGGGCGACCGAGTGCGATTCCATGAATTCGCTCATGTCGATGCGGACCATTGCGTTGGGGTCGTTGAACAGGAATTCGGCAAGCGCCTTGCTGAGCTCGGTCTTACCGACACCGGTGGGACCGAGGAACAGGAACGTACCGATGGGGCGGTTCTTGTCGCCGAGGCCTGCGCGGTTACGGCGGACAGCGTTGGATACTGCGTGCACTGCTTCCTGCTGGCCGACGACTCGCTTCGCCAACTGTTTTTCCATCTGCATGAGTCGTTCGCGCTCGCCGGTCATCAGTTTTGCGACAGGTATGCCGGTCCATTTTGCGACGACCTGCGCGACTTGATCGTTGGTCACTTCGTTGTGGATCATTTCGGTGCCGTCTTTTTTCGCGAGTTCCTCTTCCATGCCGTGCAGCTTCTTTTCGAGCTCGGAGATGGTGCCGTATTTGAGGCGGGCGGCGGTTTCTAGATCACCGCGGCGCTGGGCATCTTCGAGCTCGGTGTGGGCGTCGGCGATCTCTTCCTTGACGCGTTTTATGCCGTCGATGCCTTCCTTTTCGGTTTCCCATTTCGCGGTAAGTTCGTTGTCGCGCTGCTGCAGTTCGGCGAGCTGCTGTTCGACCTTCCCGAGCTGGGTGGCGGATGCTTCGTCTTTTTCTTTTTTTAGCGCTTCGCGTTCGATCTCGAGCTGCATCTCGCGTCTGCGGATGCTGTCGAGCTCGGCGGGCAGCGAATCATTTTCGATGCGCAATTTCGATGCGGCCTCGTCGATCAGGTCGATTGCCTTGTCGGGCAGCCAGCGGTCGGAGATGTAGCGGTCCGAGAGCATGGCGGCGGAGACGAGAGCGCTGTCGGTGATGCGTACGCCGTGGTGGGTGTCGTATTTGTCCTTGAGGCCGCGGAGTATCGCGATGGTTTCTTCGATGGTCGGCGGGTCGATCTTGACCGGCTGGAAGCGGCGTTCGAGGGCCGCATCGGTTTCGATGTACTTGCGGTATTCGTCGATCGTGGTCGCGCCGATGCAGCGGAGTTCGCCGCGTGCAAGGGAGGGCTTGAGCAGGTTGCCCGCGTCTACGCTGCCTTCGGTTTTGCCGGCGCCGACGACGGTGTGCAGCTCGTCGATGAAGAGGATGATCTTGCCTTCGCTCTGGGTGACTTCCTTGAGGACGCCCTTGAAGCGTTCCTCGAATTCACCGCGAAATTTCGTGCCTGCGACCATCGAACCCATGTCCAGCGCGATGATGCGTTTTTCCTTCAGGCCCGAGGGGACGTCGCCTTCGACGATCCGCTGGGCGAGGCCCTCGACGATGGCGGTCTTACCGACGCCGGGTTCGCCGATGAGCACGGGGTTGTTTTTCGTACGGCGGTTGAGCACCTGCATGCAGCGGCGGATCTCCTGGTCGCGACCGATGACCGGGTCGAGCTTGCCTTTGCGTGCGAGTTCGAGCAGGTCGATGCCGTACTTTTCGAGCACCTTGTATTTGGATTCGGCGTTGGCGTCGGTGACCTTTTCGCCGCCGCGGAGGTCCTTAGATGCTTCTTCGATCTTGTCGGCGGTGATGGAGTTGACGCTGAGAATTTCTTTTGCGTCGCTGGGGATGTCGGCCAGGCTCATGAACAGATGTTCGAGGCTGAGATATTCGTCGCCCATGCGGTCGGCGCGGTTCTGCGCGTCGAGGATGACCTGCTGATATGCGGAGTCGGGCATGATCATCTGGCCCTTCTGGGCGCCCTTGGGGACGCGGGCCAGTTCGCTTTCGACCATCTGCTTGATGCGGTCGGGGTTGGCGCCGATCTTCTTGAGTATGTCTATGATGAGCCCTTCTTCCTCGTCGAGTACGGTCTTGAGCAGGTGCAGGGCCGTGACGACGGTGTGGGACTCGGCCATCGCGTGCTGCTGCGAGCTGGCGATGGCTTCCTGCGTTTTCATTGTGAATTTGTCGAATTTCATAAATATGATACCTCTGTCGAGTTTGCAATGTAACTTACTTTGTCTGGTTATCGGGAAGCCTTATGGATTGACATAAAACCACCTCTTAGCAATATTGCAAACTCTGTGCCAGCAGACCCTCAACGCGCATAAAACAAGGCCCAGCAAGCATTTACGCACACAGAGCCTTTAGTTGATCATGCCATTATGACAGGTCGCCTTGCCTTAGACGTTGTATTCTCAGCGTTCGACGGTGCTGCCGTTGGTGTCGAGCACCGCAACCGGGCTGTAGAGATGATCCTGGAGGAAGTAGACGGAGCTCGTTCCGCCCGCAGCCAGCACCTCGTCGATGTAGTTGCCGTAGACGTAAAGATTTTTCATTTTCATGACGTTCGAATCGACGTATTCTTGCATTTCCTTCCGCGCAGCTACCTGTAAGCCCATTCATAGCAAGTGTTTACGTTGTAAAGGTGTCCGGCCCTTTTACTTCATCTCTTCAGGTCGATTGCTACAATAGTTTCCATGTCAGATACTCCTTAAAATTTACGTGAGTAAATTTTTGTGCCGTCACTGCGACGAGCACGTTTCGGGGCGAATATAACATATTCGTCCTCGGGGTATCTGGCTTTCATAGTTTTTTAGTTCACCCCTCCATCCTGCTTTTACCTTATCCTGTTTGTCTTTTCACCGGACAGTGTTGACTACAGAAGTAAAATAATGCGGATATCAAATAAATAGCGGGAACAAGTAAGTTTACGATACCGGGATGGATCATGAATAAGTAATAAATTCCGGCCAATACAGCGAGAGCATTTGTAATATCCGATAATATCCGAAACAGCTTTGTATGCCAGCCGAGGCAATAAACTAATGTAAGAATAAGCCATGCCTCAGTAAGCGCAAAGATAACCGTAACCTCATTTTTTTCTTGCCTTGAAATATCGGCCATATTAAATAAAGACCAAATCCACAACCAAGCACCTATAGATGCTACGTTCCATATCACAAGCGATGCAAGGAAACATTTACGAACATCCTTAGACATATAGTGGGCTCCTTAGCTATTTTTGAAGATCACATCGTTCCTCACCTAAGCACGGGGGTCTAACCTTATTATACTTCTCCTCAACCCAATCGTCGCCGAGATGCTTTTTGCAATATTTATACATCCTTACATCCTCCCAAAGATGACCTCTGACGCCTTTTATGTTCTTGATTCCTCCAACTGGAGAAATCCGATCAGGGGTCCCAGCACCCAATCCGTCTGTAATTAGGTTGCCATCCTCGCTATAACAACACTGTTGTCCTGATTCTATGTCTTCATATTTACCTCTGATACACTTGTCAGCCCCGGGATGATATTTTTGATCGGCATCTTTTGGATCTTCCCATATGTCAGAGTCCGGATTGCTGCCGTCACAAGGCAAATTTGTGGGACAGTGAGGTATGTCATTGATCCAATTCATATCGTCAGATTCATCTTCGATCCAATCATCGCACAATTCTTCGGGTGAGGGTTTAGGTACGTGTGGGGGGACCATATAGAAAAGCCCTGATGGATCCAGCCGATTTAACGGTAGTGACTTGGTGTACTCGAAAAGGTTTAATCCATCCAAATAGTATCCCAATGGATCGCGTGTCAGGAATCTGCCCATTTGTGGGTCGTAGTAGCGGTGGCGGTAGTACATCAGGGGCAGCTGGTTGGCGTGGAGTGAGTCGAGGCGTCGGCCGGTGAAGGTGTATTCGTTGTCCAGTGCGCTGATGGTCGAGGTGGTGTCGTCGGCGGTTAGCCATGTGCCGTCGGTGCCCTTGTCGGTGTAGACGGTGGCCTTGCCGTAGGCGTTGTATTCGTAACGTTCGACGACGGTGCCGTTGGTGTCCAGCAGGGCAACGGGGCTGTACAGATGATCCTGGCTGTAATAGTAAGCGTCTGTGCCATCGTCCTTACGCAGCACCTCATCGATATAGTTGCCATAGACGTACCTGTTCACCATAGTCGTACCATGCAGGGAAACGCACTCATACTCCTCAAGCACCTGCCAGTTGTCGTTGTAGTAGTACAGCCGCGTCTCGCTGATGTCGTGTTTGATCCTGCGGATGCGTCGGCCGAGTGCATCGTAGTCGAATTTGCAAAGTATTATTGCATAATCTTGCTTTTTTGCCATATCTGATCTTTGTAACTATCGAGCATTTGATATGCACTTATTAGCCCATGATCATCGACTTCTTGCAAAAGTTCATCTCTCAAATCAAAATCCAAAGTTACAAATAAAATCGCAAAATACACTTCGTTACGTATTTTAGGCCATTTTTCATACTGCTTATAAATCTCAAGCAACCGTTGGATATCCTGGTAAACATATTCAGCGCGATAGGTACGGTATTTGTTAAATACCTGTATTATTGCGCCGTCATCATCTGTATAAACGTAACGATCTGCTTTGAGTTTCTCGTTGAAAAGCTTCAAGAGAAAGTAAATAAAATGAGGCTTACATTGCTTTTCAGAACAATCAGCTATTTCTTCTCGCACGGCCTGCAGGATGGACTCATTACCGGGCCCATAATCCTCCTTTAACACTTCAAAGCAAGTTCGTTTTCCTGTATATCTCCAAATTGGTTCGATATCAAATGGATCCTCCATCTTGTATGGCTTATGGTCCTCGTATATAGCCTTCCGCCATTCTTCGTCAAAACGTAATCTAAAATGCCCTTCTTCGGCCATTTGCTCGACAAGAAAAGCGATCAATCTAGCGTAACGGCGAGAAAGATAATAATCCAATTGATTTCTATATCTTTCTTGCCAGTCATCTGTTGCATACTCTATCTCGTTTATCAGTTTCTCTACAGAGATATCAGGCTTATTTAATCTTGCTAAATATTCTTCACGGCTGATAGCCTGCTTTGACTTGTGTCTTGTAAAGATGTCAGTTCGGAGGGCAATATAGATCAGCACAAAGCCAATAACACATAGAATTAATATTAGCGGCAAACGCCTCATGTCTTACTCCAAAAAACAACACTAAGGTTTAATCACGCAAGACCAATCAGTTGAATCTTCTGTCGGCAAATCTGGCCGGGCATACTCACGAAGAGCAGCTTTCACCTCTTCCGTTCTGCCTTTAACTGGATAAGTAACAGCATCGTTTGATGAATGCTCTGTTCCTTTTTTAGATTCGACATCCTCCTTGCGTTCAGAATTGGCATAGTCCCACTTTCCGGTACAGGAATCGCAGGGGACAGAAAGTGTAACTGTTTTCTCATCCCAAATAGCTCTCACAAATATCTCCTTTATGTACCCGATACTAGGAAACCAGCCCCATGGGTCGATTTGTCCTCTATACCTGAATTTAAAATCTTTATTTAGAAACCATGTTTTAGTACAGACGTTTGTTTCTCCGGCCTTGCACAATCCATAAGGGTCCGTATAAAGTATCGAAGTACTACCAACATATTCGTATAGATTCAATCCACCCATATACTGCGTTCGCACAGCAAACAAATTTGGAAAAGACATAACCCCAGGATCTATTCCCAACGGATCTCGTGTCAGGAATCTGCCCATTTGCGGGTCGTAGTAGCGGTGGCGGTACTGCATCAGGGGGAGCTGGTTGGCGTGGAGTGAGTCTAGGCGTCGGCCGGTGAATGTGTATTCGTTGTCCAGTGCGCTGATGGGCGAGGTGGTGTCGTCGGCGGTTAGCCATGTGCCGTCGGTGCCCTTGTCGGTGTAGACGGTGGCCTGGCCGTAAGCGTTGTATTCGTAGCGTTCAACGGTGCTGCCGTTGGTGTCGAGCAGTGCGACCGGGCTGTAGAGATGGTCCTGGAGGTAGTAGACGGAGCTAGTGCCGCCCGCAGCCAGCACCTCGTCGATGTAGTTGCCGTATACGTAGAGCTTTTTCATGACGTTGGAATCGTCGTATTCTTCCAGCACCTGCCAGTTGTCATTGTAGAAGTACAGCCGGGTCTCGCTGATGTCGTGTTTGATCCTGCGGATGCGTCGGCCGAGGGCGTCGTAGTCGAATTCAGCGACGGTGACGCTTTGGCCGGGGTTGGTGACCTTGACGAGGCGGTTTTCGTAGTCGTACTCGTACTCGAAGCCGCGATGGTCGGCGGTCATGTTGCCTGCGTTGTCGTAGGTGAGGGATACGGAGTCGATGGAGGCGTATTCGTTGGCCGCGTAAGGCTGTACCACGTACGTATCCGTGGTGTTGTCGCGAAGGCCGACCGTGCCGCGGTTGCCCAGGTCGTCCATGCCGAAAGACTCGGTTGTGGTGTCGTGATATGTCACGCCTGATACCCTGTCTATGTCATCGTAATCGTAGTCATTATAAGGGGTAGAACTTGTAATGAAAGGGATTTTTGTCAATATTGCCCTGTTCGCTTTCGTATAAATTTAGAAAATCTTCAATTTGGCGAATTAATTGCGGTCAGATTGGGTTCTAACGGAAAATTTGCAGAAATTGGCGGGATTTTATTGTAATATGGCTGGTGCGGTGGGATTAGGGATTGAGACATTGTTTTTGGAAAGGATAGGTATGTACCTACGCGGGGTTAAGAAGCTGAGCGTTGTTTTTGCGTGTGTCGGGGTAGTGTTTTTTGCGGCGGGGGTCTGTCCGGCTGAAGAGGCGGGCCGGGCAGCTTCACCGAAGAACATCATTATCATGATCGCGGACGGGTGCGGGTTCAATCATGTGGACACTGCGAGCTATTATCAGTATGGGCACAAGGGCAGGCAGGTGTATGAGCAGTTTCCGTTCAAGATCGCGATGAGCACGTATGCGGCGGGCCAGACGTATGAGCCTGAGCAGGCGTGGAAGTATTTTAATTATGTCGAGGGCGGCGGATACGCGCGGTGTACGGATTCTGCGGCGGCTGCGACCGCGATGAGCACGGGCACGAAGACTTACAAAGGCGCGATCGGCGTTGATCTGGACAGGTTCGATCTTGCCAACATACTCGAAGCTGCGGAAAAGAGCGGACGGGCGACGGGGGTGGTCACGAGTGTCCAGTTCGCACACGCGACGCCTGCGGGCTTTTCGGCGCACAATGTCGCGCGGGGCAACTATGCCGAGATCGCGCGTGAGATGATATACGAGAGTGGGCTGGAGGTGATCATGGGCTGCGGGCATCCGCTGTATGACGAAAACGCAAAGAGTGTGGAAGAGCCTAAGGATTTTAAATTTGTCGGCGGTGCGGATGCGTGGGCGGATATTTCGGACGGTGAGGTTGAAGGCGCGGATGCGGACGGCGACGGTAAACGCGATAGCTGGACGTTTGTTGATACGGGGGACGGTTTTGAGAAGATCGGCGAGGGTGATACGCCTAAGCGGGTGCTGGGGATTCCGCGAGTTCGCAGCACGCTGCAGTATAACCGGGCAGGCGGCAGGGAACAGGAGGAGCCTTACGCAGTGGAGCGAAACAAGGGCGTGCCTGCGCTTGCGACGATGGTCAGGGCCGCTATAAACGTGCTGGATGAAGACGAAGACGGCCTGTGTATGATGATCGAGGGCGGAGCGGTCGACTGGGCGGGGCACGGGAACAATCTGCCGAGGATGATCGAGGAGCAGATCGAGTTCAACCGAGCGGTCGAGACGGTCGTGGACTGGGTCGAGGAGAATTCCAACTGGCAGGAAACGATGCTGGTCGTGACGGCTGACCATGAGACGGGGTATCTGACAGGGCCGGGGTCGGGTGCGAACGAGGACGGGCCTGTATGGAAGGAGATCGTAAACAACGGCAAGGGGAAAATGCCCGGCGGAGAATGGCACAGCGGCGGACATACGAATTCGCTGGTTCCGTTTTACGTGAAGGGGCGGGCGGGACGAGAATTCGTGATGCGGGCGGACGGGTTCGACCCGGTTCGCGGGCACTATATCGACAACACTGACATCGCGGACTATGTTTTTGAGCTGCTGAGCGAATAAGAGCGTTTAAGCTTTCAATTAGAGCGGCATCGCATACAATGGGCGCACGGATAACGTGTTGCCCATTTTTTTATGGATGGATATGTATTTTACGGCTGTTATAAATTCACTGATACCGATCATTATGCTGCTGGGCGTGGGGGCGGCGGCGCACAAACTTAGATGGCTCAACCGCAACAGCGAGGACCAGATGCTGCGGCTGATCATCAACGTGTTCATACCGTGTTTGATATTCGCGTCGATAACCGATGAGGCGACGGATACATCGGCGGGCCTGATCGCGGAGCTGTTCGCGTGGGGGTTTGCGATGCCGCTGGTGGGCATCATGATATCGCTTGCGGTCGGCTGGTTCGTCTTTCGTGATCAGCCGAGCACGAGGCACACTTTCGCGACATGTTCGGGCATGCACAATTACGCGTACATCCCGCTGTATCTTATCGGGAGTCTTTTCGGGCAGCAGGTGGTGGGGCTTGTGTTCATATTCACCTCGGGCGTTGAGCTTTGTCTGTGGTCGGTCGGTGTGACAGTGCTGAGCGGCAAGTTCGATCGTAACTGCTGGAAGAAGATTATAAATCCGCCGCTGATTTCGCTGATAGTGGCGCTGCTCATAAAGAACGCGTTCGACGCTAACCCGGTGCCCGTGCCGGTGCAGAAGTTTTTTTCGTCTGCCGGTGCGGTGGCGATCCCGCTGGGTCTGCTGATCTCGGGTTCTACGCTGGCCGAGCGGCTGCAGCATGTGCGGTTCACGGATCGGTCGCTGTTGAAGACGGCAGTGGCGGGGTCGATCATTCGGCTTGCGGTGATGCCGCTGCTGGTGCTGACGGTTGCGAGCTTTGCGGCGGGACATGTGCAGACACGCGAGATACTGATCGTGCAGGCCGCGATGCCTGCAGCGATGTTTACGCTGGTGCTGTCACGGCATTACAAGGGTGAGCCGGTGACCGCTCTTGTGATAATCGCGACGACGACGCTGCTGGGCTTTGCGACGATACCTGCATGGGTGGCGCTGGGGCAGAAGTGGCTGCTGTGAGCTTCGGCACAGTGAACAAAAAAAGAGCCAACCCATATTAATGAGCCGGCCCTTTCTGTTTGCGATTTAATGCCGGCCTTTTAGTCCAGCGGTATTTCAACAGTTTTGCCGGGCTCGGTTTTGAAGTCCCATTTCTTGCCGGCACATCTGACGGTCAGTTCGCCGCCGTTTTCACTGAGGACGCTTGCAGCGGTGAGCTTGCTGTCCTGCCACTGCAGATCGCTTACGACGAAGCCGCCGCGGGCACGCAGTCCTTTGGCTGAGCCGTCGGCCCAAGCGCTGGGCAGTGCGGGCAGGAGCATGATCTCGCCGCCGTCGCGACGGTATTTGCTCTGCATGAGCATTTCGGCAAAGCCTGCTGTACCGCCGAAGTTGCCGTCGATCTGGAAAGGCGGATGCACGTCCAGCAGATTTGGATTGGTGCCGCGTTTGAGCAGGTTGCGAATGAGCGTATAAGCATGATCGCCGTCATGGACTCTTGCCCAGAAGTTGATCTTCCAGCCCATTGACCAGCCTGTAGCGCCGTCGCCCCGCTGGGTCAGTGTTGTTTTGGCGGCCTTCGCGAGTTCGGGCGTATGTACGGGATCGATCTGGGTTCCGGGGTGCAGGCCGAACAGGTGATTGAGGTGGCGGTGTTTGTCCTTTGGGTTGTCAATATCTTCGTACCATTCCTGGAGCTGGCCGTGCTGACCGATCTTGTACGGGACGAGCTTTTCCATCGCCTGCTTCCATTGCTGCACCCGCGGTCCGGTCTCGTTGAGTACTTCGGCAGCGATGATCGCGCCCTTGAGAGCCTCGCGCGCCATAGCGATGTCGCACGTTGTGCCTTTTGAGATCGGGCCATGTTCGGGCGACCAGCTCGGGGTGCTGGAGAGTTCGCCGGTGGGCAGTTCGTAGAGCGCGTCCATGAGAAAATCCGCGGTGCCTGCGATGATCGGCCAGGAGATCTGCCGCAGGTAATCTTCGTCCATGCCGAACGCGTACTGCTCGAATGCGTGGGTTGTCAGCCATGCTCCGCCCATTGGGAAGAAGGCCCAGTACCGCGGACGGTTCTTGCCTGGATGGGGTGTGGTGTAGCCCCAGAGGTTGCTGGAGAGATTTGCGGTCCAGCCGTCTGCGTTGAAGTACGCTTGGGCGGTTGCCTGGCCGGGTTTGCGGAGTGCGTCGGTGTAGGTGATCAGCGGTTTTTGACATTCGATGAGATTGCATGGACCGCTGGGCCAGTAGTTCATCTGCAGATTGATGTTGAGATGATAGTCGCTGTTCCATGCTGGGACGGTCTCGTTGCACCATATACCTTGCAGATTGGCAGGCAGACCGCCGGGGCGCGAGGATGCGATCAGCAGGTATCGGCCGAACTGGAAATACAGTTCTTCGAGGTCGTGGTCCGGCGTCTGTTTGTTGAGCTTCACACGTTCATCCGTGGGAAGTTTGCGCACGTCTTCGGGAGTGGTGCCAAGGTCGACGGTGACTCTGCCGTGCAGCGAGCTGTGGTCCTCGATATGGTCGGTCTTCAGTTGGTCGTAGCCTTTTGCGACAGCGGCATTCAGTCGGCTGATGTTTTCCGCCTTTGGATCCTCGCCGCGATATACGGGCCAGTTGTTTGCGTAGTCGGTGCCTAGGACGATAATAAAGGTGACCGTGTCCGCGTTCGCGATTTTAATGCCTTCATTGGTAACGTCGACCTGGCCGCCTTCGTTGAGTACTGCGATCCGCCCGTCGAGTTTGAGGCCGTTGTTTTCGACCTTGCCGTTTGCGATGAAGACTCCGTCCTGTGCTGTTGTCTCGATCGCGTGCGGTGTTGCAAATTTCAGGGCGATGTTCTGCTTGTCGAGCTTATCCGCATCAAAATGCAGGACCAGACAGCGGTCGGGATTGGAGCAGAAGCTTGTACGCGTAAACTTTGTGCCGTTAAGGTCATAAGTGATCGTCTGAACACCGGTGGAGAGATTCAGTTCGCGGTGATAGTTTTTGGCGTTCTCTTTGTCGTGGCCGGTATCGATGTGCAGTTCGCCGAAAGTCTGGTATCGGCCGAAATTCTTGTCCGCTTCGTTTCTGTCGTCAGGCCCGAGACCTCGCAGATGTTCGGTGCTGAGCTGCTGCGCCTTTCGCTTGTCGCCAGCCAGCAGTGCCTTGCGGATTTCGTCAAGGTGTTCGTGCGCGTCGTGTTTGTTCTGGTCCTTCATCCAGCCTGCTGAACCAGGTCCGCCGCTCCAGAGGCTGTGCTCGTTGAGCTGGATGCGTTCTAGAGAGACACCGCCGTAGACCATCGCGCCGATTAATACGCATTGTGATTAATTCTCATGCTTAATCCATTCAGTATTGCATATTGAGCAGAACATTTCTGAGGTTATATTGTTCCATGCAACTGTTCCTGCGTTGAATATTTCCTCATAATTTTTGTAAATGCGGTTGCTCAAGTAGTGACTCTTCATATAGGCCCAAAGACGTTCTATCGGATTCAATTCCGGACTGTATGCAGGCAGGTGAAGCAGGCTGATATTCTTCGGCACAACCAACTGTTTAGCGATATGCCAACCAGCCTGATCAAGAACCAGAACCACATGTACATCTTTGCCTGCCTCCTCGCTTATAAATCTCAGGTGGTGATTCATATAATCAGTGTTAACAGTCGGAGTAATCACAGCCGACGATTTGCCATTGACAGGATTGACAGCTCCAAAAATATATACCCAATCATACTCGGTCTGCTTTACTGCTGTAGGCCTGGATCCTTTTGGAGCCCAAACATTGGTCAGTGTTCCTTGCTGGCCTATTCGCACTTCGTCCTGGAACCAGATCTCAATTTTCTTTTCGGGGTTTTCTGTTCGGACTTTTTGGACAAAAAGGGGGCTTGCTCCAACCACTGCTGCATTTTTTCCGGATCGTTCTTTCGGTGCTTAGGCCTTGGTTTTAGACATGAAAGCCCCAATCTATGCATTAGATCATAGACGCCGAAGAGCGAATATTTTACGCCAAATTCTCTTTCAAGAATCCGTCTTATGTCTCTGCCGCGTAGCACACATACACCACCGTCTGAATCGGTTGGTCCATCTTGAATTCGCTTGATCAACTCAGGCTCTTTTTTGCGTGGCAGTTTTGTAGGCCTGCCGCTTTGACGTTTTGGTGCGATAGCCTCAATGCCGCCATCACGGTAGAAATAACACCATCGCTGAACGAAGTTTTTGCTGCGATCAAGTTTTGTCATGATCGCTTTTGTTTGCCATCCCTCCAATGCCAGGGCTACCACCCGATATCGATCTCGCTGCTTTGCATTGGTTTCAATCCGAGCTTTTTCTTTTAACTTTTGCAGGTCACCGTACTTGATCTCACTGATGTGCATGCCATATTTCCTTTCATTTTTTAGGAATTATGACACATCATTAGCGATGGCGCAAGTCTAAAACCGTGGCGCGCGAAAAAATTTCACAATGCGTATAAGCCGTTGCCCAGCGGAAGTGCGTATTTTTCCCACGCCTGGTCAGGATTGGGCTTGTGAGTTCGGTTTGGGTTCTCAACTTCCCAGCAGCGAAGGGGGCTCTTGAAGCCGTAATCGTCCGCAGGTTTGTCGTACCACATTATGAACTCTTCCTGCATGGCAGCATGAGCCGGGGATGCGGAAAGAATAATTGCAATAATAACCGTCGAAAGGGTCATGATCGAAAATCGAGACATTGAAAAACTCCCACAAAAAAGATTTCACTTCCGTGCAGCGGGATCCGCCCCAAATGCCCACGTACACCCACGTACATTATAAGGAATCGGTCATGCAATTTTTAGCACAAAAAAAGGGCCGACCCTGAAAGGGTGCATCAAAAAAAGGTGGCGCGAACATTTTGGATATGGTATAACTTAGAGAAAAGGTTATTTTTCGAGGTATATCATGTCACAGCAGGATTGGATTGAAGAAGCGGTTGCCGAATTTCGCAAGGGTTGCCAGGAGCTCCACGACGAGCTCGATTCCGCGGCTAATGGGACGTTGCTGGATGTCAGCGATGATCAGATCGTCAGAACGCTTGAGCCTTTACTCAAGGATGTGCAGCGAAAGGCTATCCAGACGGCATTGGAAAAATCCCAGACTGATTCGGACTACCGGCGTTGCGGCAAGTGTAAAAAAAAATGAGACACAAGGGCAGCAAATCCTACGAGTTCATCACCAAGCGTGGCAATATAAGTCTTACCGGCACTTATTATCATTGCAGTTGCGGCAGCAGCAAGCCGATCAGCAATCTTGTCAGCAGCGGCCGCAAATACAGCCGGATCGCCAACGAGCTGGTATTGCGTCATACGGCAAGTGGCCCTTATAAAGAGGTTAGCCGATTTTTGCGTCAAGACTTCAGTATTCATATATCTCACGAATCGCTGAGAAGGCGGATATTGGCGGTTTCAGGCTCTATCAGACAAAACCGTGATTGCAGCAGCGACGACCGGAAGTGGGACGAAATTGCCGGCAGTAAGCTGTATGGCTATGCCGACGGAGTGTTGATAAACGTACGTCGTGAAGGGTGGAAGGAAGTCAAACTTCTGCGTTACGAGGATGACGCCTGTAGTAAGGTCAGCCATCGTGCTGTGCTCGGTCCGATCAAGCAGTTCGGCTCTCTTGCCCGTCGTGAGGCGATTCGGATTGGAGCATCGAAAGCCAAAGACATGACGTTTTTAATGGACGGTGCGGAAGGTTTTCACAGGCATATAAAAAGCAATCTTCCTAATGCAAAACAAGTAGTTGATTACTGGCACTGCTGTCAGCACATTGGCGAGTGTGCCAGTTTGCTTTACGGTGAAAATTCGAAGAGGAGCAATCGCTGGCGAAGCAAATACTGTCATGTACTTCGAGATAAGGGGCCCAAAAAACTGATC
Source organism: Anaerohalosphaera lusitana (assembly GCF_002007645.1). Classification (GTDB taxonomy): domain Bacteria; phylum Planctomycetota; class Phycisphaerae; order Sedimentisphaerales; family Anaerohalosphaeraceae; genus Anaerohalosphaera; species Anaerohalosphaera lusitana. The sequence goes on along the minus strand of NZ_CP019791.1, from coordinate 642,088 downwards.
AGGAGCTTGCGAATCAGCAAAAGCCGGGTTGCGAGCAGCGAAGACGCCGAGGCCTTGTCGAAGCTGATCAACTTCCTGTCTCGGCGGATTGAGCGGATCGACTATCCGAAATTGCTGGCTATGGGGCTTCGCGTGGACAGCGGACCGATAGAAAGTTCATGCAAAACCGTTGTGCAGGCCCGCCTGAAGAGCTCAGGGATGCGGTGGAGCCGACAAGGAGCATCCGCTATGCTGGAAGTCAGAACCGCACTGCACAGCGATTTATGGGAATATGCTATAAAAGACTGTGCCTAAATATTGTGATGCACCCCCCTGAAAAATGAGCCGGCCCTTCTGTTAATTGATCTAGAATGATCATACTAGCCCATGAACGGGTAGCGGTAGTCGATCGGCGGATTGTAGTTTTCCTTGACGGTTCGAACGGATATCCAACGCATAAGGTTGAACATGCTTCCTGCCTTGTCGTTCGTACCTGAACCGCGGCCACCGCCGAAGGGCTGCTGACCGACGACAGCTCCGGTGGGCTTGTCGTTGATGTAGAAATTGCCCGCAGAGTGACGCAGCACATCGTGTGCTTTCTGAACAGCGTAGCGGTCCTGGGCGAATATGCAGCCGGTCAGGCCGTACATGCTGGTCTGGTTGCACAGTTCGAGGGTCTTTTCAAAGTCCGCATCGTCATAGGGGAAGACGGTCAGGACAGGCGCAAAGATCTCTTCGACCATTGATTCATACTGCGGGTTGTCGGTCTCGATGATGGTGGGCTCGATGAAGTAGCCGACAGAATCATCGCACTTGCCGCCGATGATGACCTCGGCGTCCTTGGCTTCGTTGGCGCGGTCGATGAAGCCCTTGCATGTATCAAATGCGGCCTTGTCGATCATCGCGTTGAAGAAGTTGCTGAAGTCCTGAGGCGGCCCCATTTTGATCGACTTGACGTGTGTGAAGACCTTTTCCTTCAGTTCAGGCCAGATACTCTTGGGCACGTACATGCGTGAAAGAGCGGAGCATTTCTGACCCTGGTATTCGTATGCACCGCGAACGATGGCCGCCGCTGCGGCGTCGATGTCGGCTGAGTTGTGAACTACCATGAAGTCCTTGCCGCCGGTTTCGCCGACGATACGCGGGTAGCTCTTGTAGCTGGCGATGTTGTTGCCGATGGTCTTCCACATGTTCTGGAACACGGGAGTGGAGCCGGTGAAGTGGATGCCTGCAAAGTCAGGCGAACGCAGTACCGGATCGCCGACTTCTCTGCCGGAGCCGGGGATGAAGTTGATAACGCCGTCGGGAACACCGGCTTCCTGGAGGATCTTCATGAAGAAATATGCCGAGTAAACAGCCGTCGATGCGGGTTTCCAGAGTACGGTGTTACCCATCATGGCCGGTGATGTCGGCAGGTTTCCGCCGATAGCGGTGAAATTAAACGGGGTTACCGCAAATATGAAACCTTCCAGCGGACGATACTCGATGCTGTTGAGGATGCCTGTTGGGCAGTGGTCCGGCTGGATCTTGTACATCTGCTGCATGTAGTATGCATTGAAACGCAGGAAGTCGATCAGTTCGCACGCGCTGTCGATCTCGGCCTGGTAGGCGTTCTTGCCCTGGTTGAGCATCGTGGCAGCGTTGAGAGTATAGCGGTATTTTTTGCTGAGCAGCTCGGCGGCCTTTAGGAAAATGTTCGCACGCTGCTGATACGGCAGTGCTTCCCACTGATCCTTGGCTTTCAGGGACGCTTCGATCGCGAGCTCTACTTCTGCTTCGCTGGCCTTGTGAAAAGTCGCAAGAACCTTCTGGTGATCATGAGGCTGGATGCATTTGCCGGTGTTTCCGGTCTTGATCTCTTTGCCGCCAATTATAAGCGGTATCTCGATGACTTCGCTTTCGAGCCTGTTCAGTTCTTCTTTGAGCAGATCTCGCTCGGGAGTACCGGGAGCGTAACTCAATACCGGTTCATTTGCTGGTTTTGGGACATTACTGGACGTATTCTGCATCTCGCACACCTTTCATAAACTTTAGCTACCGTATAGGATTTTCTCTTTAGCAAAAACCGAACCGCCAGCTTAAAGGTTATGACAGAACATTTCCAGCAAATTCGCAGGGCAAGAAAGATTTTAAATCAGCGTTTTCAGGCCAATTAACCGCGATTGGACCTCGATTCAGCATAGCCGATAGCTGGGAGAATCATCTGTGACCGGCCCTGAGAACAAAAAAAGCCGTGCGCAAAAACATCGCACGGCTTGGAGAAACTGTACCGTATAGTACCTTCTTATATAGAAAGGTATGGTCGTCTATTCGACGTGAATGGCATCTACCGGACACTCATCCGCTGCCTGCTGTGCGGAGTCTTCATGTTCGGGCGGGACGGGATCGGCAATAACCTCGGCAAACTCATCACCCATTTGAAACACTTCCGGACAGGTGTCTACGCAAAGACCACATGCTGTACAACTATCATCGACTCTGACTTTCATAGAAGCCCCCTTTCGAAAATTAAACCAAAGTAGAATTGAAAAGCTCCAATCTTTTGAGGTATTATAAGGCCCGTGCCGGTGGAAATTAACATTATAAAAAGGTTTTTCTGGAAATTTTTTTGGTGTCTGCTATACTGCCTGCCCTGCATGAAGGCGTAGCAGAAAAGGGAGCTCAGTCAAAACAGAATAATGGACGCAATAAACCCGGGCGAATCGCAAAAACGCATGTTTTTCGAACTATCGTCGGGTTGGATCGATATATTTGATGGTCGGGTCCCCTGCAAGCGGGGCGCGTGAACCTGGTCAGGCGGGGAACCGAGCAGCCATAAGCGTTAGTCTCGTTGTGTAGGGCAAACCCGGCCACCTTTTATTTTGATCCGCAGTGAGCATTCACTGCTTTAAGCGGCCATTATAAGGCTTATCGAAACGGGTACGGTTCCGGCAATTTTCTGAGGAGTTTCTGATGGCAAAAATCCAGCCCCTTCGCACATTCTTTTTTGTCCAATTCCTCTGCATCGCCCTTCTTTTATGTTCCTGTTCGGCCCGGCAGTCGGCTAAGCTCAAAAATGAGCCTTTCTCGCCCAAAATCGGCGTTTGCACTTCCAAAGCGGACTCGCAATTCATGGAAAGGGCAGGCCTGGATTACATAGAATCTTCTGTACGGGGTTTTCTAGTGCCTACGAAAGAAGAGGATGTATTCCAAGCTGCAAACCGCAAATATGAAGAGGAAGGTGTGAAAACATATGCCTGCAACGGGTTTTTGCCCGGATCGCTCAAATCGGTCGGACCTGACGCAAAGCACGATGAGATAATAACTTACTGCGAGACCGCATTCAGGCGGGCAGAGGAGGCGGGCGTCAAATACATCGTGTTCGGCAGCGGAGCTTCGCGACGAATACCGGACGGATTCGACCCGACCCGGGCTCGCGAGCAGTTCGTGGAACTTTTGGGCAGGATGGGGCCAGTTGCGGGCAAAGACGGCGTTACCGTCGTGATCGAGCCACTCCGAAGTAAAGAATGCAACTTCATAAACAGGGTTGACGAGGCGCTGGCGATCGCAAAGGATGTGCATCATCCGAATATTCGGGTGCTCGCGGATTTCTATCACATGATGCAGGAAGGCGAGGGACCCGAATCGATAATCGCTGCTGGTGAATATCTGCGGCACTGTCATATTGCGGAAAACGAGGGAAGATGGTATCCGGGCAAGAACGGCGAAGATTTCACGCCCTACTTGCAGGCCTTGAAGGATATCGGCTATAATGGCGGCATTTCTATGGAATGCAGGTGGTCGGACTTTCCGAACGAAGTAGGCCAAGCCGTTGACTTCCTAGAAATGCAAATAGAAGCGGTAAAAGTAAGTCCTGAGTACTAAGTTATTTGTTCAAGATCGGACATGGAGTAAGAACATGAGCAGCATCAGCAGAAGAGATTTTGTAAAGGGTTCCATTGCCGCAACAGCGGGCCTGACGATGGCCGGCAGCGCCTGGGCGCAGGTTCGCGGTGCCAATGACGATATTCGTATCGGCGTGGCGGGCATACGAAGCAAGGGTGCACACCATATCGAACACTTACGTGGACTTGAAGGCGCACGCGTAGTCGCTATCTGCGACCCGGACACCAATCTGCTCGCACGTGAAAAGAAGAAGTTTACCGACGACCAGCAGACGGTGGAAACCTATACCGACGTTCGTAAGATGCTTGACAGCAAGGACATAGACGCGATCGTAATCGCGACTCCGAATCACTGGCATTCGCTGATAGGGATCTGGGCGTGTCAGGCAGGCAAGGACGTGTATGTTGAAAAGCCGGTTTCGCACAATATTTGGGAAGGCCGACAACTCGTCAAAGCAGCACGCAAATACGACCGCATCGTACAGGCGGGCACGCAGAACCGCTCGGACATCGGACTGATACCTATGATGCAGTACATTCACGAAGGCAGCCTGGGCGAGATCGAGTATGTGCATACGCTCACATATCGCCGTCGCAAAAGCATCGGCAAAGTGCCCGGACCGCAGCCTATACCGGATCATATCGACTATGACCTCTGGACCGGTCCTGCCGAGCTTCAGCCGCTGATGCGGGAAAGACTGCATTACGACTGGCACTGGGTATGGGATTACGGCAACGGCTCGATCGGCAATCAGGGAATCCACGAGGTCGATCTTGCAATGTGGGCACTGCAGGAGGATAAGCTCGCGCCGCGTGTGCTAAGTGTCGGCGGCCGTTACGGTTATGACGATGACGGTGAGACGCCGAATACCATGGTATCCATACTCGACTACGAGTCCGCACCTGTTATCTGTGAAGTGAAGAATCTGCCTATGAACAAAAACCGCAACTCGATGGATTATTATCGGGGGATCAAGACTGGCATTATTATCCAGTGCAAGGACGGATATTTCGCCGGCGGCCGCGGGGGCGGCTGGATCTATGACAATGACGGCAACAAGATCAAGCAGTTCCGGGGCGACGGCGGGGGCAACCATCAGCAGAACTTCATAGACGCGGTAAGAAGCAGAAAACGGGAGAACCTCGCTGCGGAAATTGAAAAGGGACATAAATCTTCGGCACTTTGCCACATGGCTCACTACTCCTATCGCATGGGGCAGAAGAGCGACCCCGAAAAGGCGCAGGAGGCGGTAGGCGAGAACAGCCATGCAGCAAAAGTCTGGCGGCGGCTGGAAGAGCACCTGTTCATGAACTGGATCGATCTGCAAAAAGAAGGTGTTGTGGTAGGTCCGTGGCTCGAAATGGATTCTAAAAAAGAAACATTCGTCGAAAAAGAGGACTTCGGCCCCGCTTTCTGGGCGAATAAGCTCGGCCGGGGCACATACCGTGAGCCTTTTGTGGTTCCGGAAAAGGTTTGATCGTTGCACCTGACAAGCCATTTTGCAGCGTTCGAAATTTGTGCTTGCAAAAAGGGCCGATTAGAGATTACATAAATGGACCGGGACGACAGGATGATAATCCGCGGATCGGTCCATTTTTTCGTTTTTTAATGCATTTACGGTTATGGCCTACACAGTACTCGCAAGAAGATATCGCTCGCAGACGTTCGACGACGTAGTCGGACAGGATGCCGTCGCGCAGACGCTCAAAAACGCGATAAAGAAGGACAAAGTCGCGCATGCGTACCTGTTCAGCGGTACGCGAGGGGTGGGCAAGACGACGATGGCGAGGATACTGGCCAAGTCGCTTAACTGTCTCAATGCAGACGAGCCGACAGCAGAGCCTTGCTGCGAATGCGACAGTTGCGTGGCGATCAATACGGGCGAGGATATCGATGTAATAGAGATCGACGGCGCTTCGAACCGCGGCATCGAGAACATACGTGAACTGAGGCAGAACGCGATATACCGCCCCGCCCGATCGCGGTTCAAGATCTATATCATTGACGAAGTGCACATGCTAACGGTTGACGCGTTCAACGCCCTTCTGAAGATCCTGGAAGAGCCGCCCGCACACGTCAAATTCATCTTCGCGACCACCGAGCCTAACAAGGTGCTGCCGACGATCCAGTCGCGGTGCCAGCGGTTCGATTTCAGCAGCATAAACCCTGAAACGATCTGCGCACAGCTCAAGAAGATACTGCAGAACGAGGGGATCAAGTACGAAGATGAGCTGGTTCTGCACGTCGCAAGGCTTGCGAACGGATCCATGCGTGACGCGTTGAGCCTGCTCGATCAGCTCATAAGTGCGGGCGTCGAACCTTTGACGGTGGAGCTACTTGAAGAATTTCTCGGCGAACCCAGCCGGGAGCAGGTCGCACAACTGATCGGTTATATCGGCGACAGTGAGGCTGCGGCTGTTCTGCAGGCAATAGAATCACTGATCAAGACCGGGCAGACGCCGATTTTGATCGTGGATTCGCTGATCGACCAGATGCGGGATATGATGGTGCTTAAGGCCGCGAGCAAGGAAAGCGACCTGCTCATCCTCACGCCGAGCGAACGGGATACGCTTTCGAAACTGTCTGAAAAATTCGATATCCCCGGGCTTATCTATAATATAACCGCGCTGGAAAAGCTCCGCTGGACCATCAAGAACAGCGAAACGCCGCGTGCGCTGCTGGAAGCTTCGATACTGCGATTCGCACTGAGCGAACATTTCCTGGGTGTCGAACAGTTACTGGCGAAAATACAGAGCGGCGGCGGCAATGCCGGCGGTGCGGGCTTAAAAAAAAACTTTCCACCCAGTTTAGACGCTAAAAAATCCGCATCTGCCGGGCCGACAGGCGTACCACAGCCAGGGCAGCAAAACTCGTCAGAACCGGCGCAACCTCAGCAGCAGCAGGTACTTAACGGACCTGTCACTCTCGAGTCGCTAAAAGATAACTGGACAGCGATACTCGATTCAGCGGTCGGTCCATACGCAAAACTGCCCGGCTTTTTGAAGCAGACAGTGCCGCAGGAGCTGGCTGGCAACACACTGACCCTCGGTGCGGCAACGAGCTTCGTGATGAAAAGGTTCGAAAGTCTGCACGGACGAATCGAGGAGTTTTTGTCGGCTGCGACGGGCCAGAAACTAATCGTCAAGATCGAAAAAGCCAAAGCCAGCGGCAAGCACATACCCAAGCCGCAGTCGCCAGGAAGCAAACTAAGCGCCGAAGAGCGGGATGAGGCCGAGAAAGACCCCGCGGTCAAACTGCTGCGGAACGGCCTTGACGCCAATATCGCAATGATCGAACGTGTGCCTCAGGATCAGAACAGGTCCGCATAGGGAGTTATTGCAATGAATCAGGCATACACCGAAAGCCTCAACAAACTCATCGAGGAATTCAGCAATCTGCCCGGCATAGGCCCAAAGACTGCCGAGCGGCTGGCGTTCCACATACTCAAAGCCGATGCAAAGGAAGCACTGGGGCTTGCGGACGCGATCAGCAGCGTCAAAAAGAACACGCGGCATTGCTCGGTATGCTATAATCTGGCCGAGGGCGAAAAATGTGCAATCTGTGCTGATCCGAAGCGCGACCACAGCGTCATCTGCGTGGTTGAGCAGTCCAAAGACATCATAAACCTCGAAAAGACAGGACTTTGCAAGTGGGTCTACCACGTTCTCGGCGGGCATATCGCCCCGCTGGAGGGTATCGAGCCGACCGACCTGACGATAGATGCACTGCTCAAGCGGGTCCGCTCGGGCGAGGTAAAAGAGCTGGTCATGGCGACCAATCCGAACATGGAAGGCGACGGCACGGCACTGTATATAGGCTCGCTGGTCAAACCCTTGGGGGTGAAGATCACAAGGCTCGCTCGAGGGTTGCCGAGCGGTTCGAGCATCGAGTACAGCAGCGGGTCCATCCTGGCTGAGGCGATCCTTGGCCGATCAAACATGGACTAGGGCCCTTACAGCCTCACACACACTCATTTTCCAGCACTTCTTAAAACTTTTACGCGAGTTTTAATTGTAAGACCGCTCGGAAAGGGGCATTTTCTGCTGAATTTACTAAACTTTGGCGGTTAACCATTAACATTTACAAGCTGAAACAGTATCATGGTATGCGGTTTGCATTAGAATTTTATCACAGCGAAGAATTAGTGGTGACAGACTTATGAAGATGTCAATGACAGGCCAGATGCGGCTGGAACAGCGGATGAAGCTGGCTCCCCGCATGATACAGTCGATGGAGGTGTTGCAGCTGCCTCTGCTGGCCTTGCAGGAAAAAATAGAAGCGGAGCTCAACAGCAACCCGGTGCTCGAGATCGCTGAAGAACGCATTGAGGCAGGCGATGAGCAGGAAGAGTCCGCATGCGAGAACCTGGACGAAAAAGAGCTCGTGGTCGATGAGAAAGGCGACAATACTGACGATTTCGAGCGTCTTGACAGTATAAACGATGATTTCGGCGATTATTTCGACCAGTCCATGAGCGTCTCGGCCCGGCCGAAGACACCCGAAAAGGACAAAAAGCTCGAAGCGATGCAGAACACCGCGAGCTCGGGCCTGTCACTTCGCGACTCGCTGCTGCAGCAGTGGGCTCTGATCGACGCCGAAGACGAGGTCAAGCAGGCGGGCGAACACATCATCGACTACATCGACGAAAAGGGCTATTTGACGACCCCGGTTGAAGAGCTTGACAAAGAAAAGCATCCGTTCAATATCGATCACCTTCGCGAGGCGCTGCAGCTCGTGCAGAAACTCGAGCCGGCAGGAGTGGGGGCACGGGATTTGCGTGAGTGCATGCTGATTCAGATCGATCAGTTCCCCGAGGACATGTCGCTGGAACGCAAGCTGGTCGAGGATCACTGGTCAGAGCTGCTGGAAAATCGCCTGCCGCAGATAGCGAAAAAAATGAACGTGCCTGTGGAGCTGATAAACCATGCAATCAAACGGCTCAGCAAGCTCGATACGTCGCCCGGCCTGCGTGTGGGCAGGGACGAAAATCACCCGATAACCGCCGATGTGATCGTCGAACCGAGCCCGGACGGAGGATATTCAGTATCGCTGGCCGAGGCAAATATGCCGAATCTGCGGGTGAACCGCTTCTATTCGCAGATGGCCCGTAATCGCAAAGTGGACGATAAAACACGTCAGTTCCTGCAGAAAAACATCCACTCCGCCCAATGGCTCATGGACGCTATCGTCCAGCGAAAGCAGACGCTGCTGCAGGTCGCGCAGGCGATCGTAAACCACCAGCAGGAGTACTTCGAAAAGGGCAAGCTGTTCCTAAAACCGCTGCCTATGGCAACTATCGCAGATGAAGTGGGCGTGCACGTCGCGACCGTATCGCGAGCCGTTGCGGGCAAGTATATGCAGTGTCCGCAGGGACTTGTGCCGTTGAGGGGCTTTTTCAGCGGCGGCACCAAAAACGCCAGCGGCAAGATGCAGAGCTGGGACGCGGTCAAGGCCGAGCTGCAGCGGATCGTCGAGGCTGAGGACAAGTCAAAACCACTCAACGATGATCAGATCCGGCAGGCACTTGCGGACAAGGGCATCGAGAATATCGCCCGCAGGACCGTGGCCAAGTACCGCAAGCTGCTGAACATACCATCCGCAAGGTTCCGCAAGAAATTCTAATCAGACCGATTGTCGCCCGGCGAGAGTATTGTTCAAATTGTTTGACTGCACAATAGCCTTGCTTTTTGGCCAGCCACGAATTACAATCGCAGAAAACAATGTCAGGGGTGCTCGGACTCGATCGGTCCGAGCTGAGATCCCGCAGTCGGGAACCCTTAGTACCTGATCTGGATAATGCCAGCGAAGGGAGGCACGAAAACGATCTTTTCGACGCGCCTTCATTCGAGGGCGCGTTTTTTTATGGACCAGCCGAACTGGTCAAAAGCGAGACAAATATGGAACACAAATTGAAGATCAACGGCGAGGAGCACAGCTACGAGGCTGATGCGATGCCCGCTAACATATCGCAGCTTCTCCAGCAGCTCGAGATCGACGCGGCGACAGTTGTTGCGGAGATCGACGGGCAGATCGTTGAACGTAAAAATTTTGCTGAAACGTCCTTGCAGCCGGGCCAGCAGATAGAACTGATAAGATTCGTAGGCGGAGGCTGATAATGGAAAAACTTAAGATCGCAGACAAAGAATTCACCTCCCGGCTGTTCATCGGCACGGGCAAGTATTCGTCCAATGCGGACATGGCGAAAGCTATCGATGCATCGGGAAGTGAGATGGTCACAGTCGCGCTTCGCCGGGTGGACATCCGGAACGAGAACGACGATATGCTCGCGGCCGTGGATCGTGACAGGTGCGTGCTGCTGCCGAACACTTCCGGCGCACGAGACGGGGAAGAAGCCGTCCGGCTGGCAAGGCTGACGCGTGCGGCAAGCGGGATCAACTGGGTCAAGCTCGAAGTCACGCCCGACCCGTACTACCTGCTGCCCGACGGCGGCGAGACGCTGAAGGCTGCCGAGACGCTGGTCAATGACGGGTTCGTGGTGCTGCCGTATATCAACGCGGACCCGATACTGGCGAAAAAGCTGCAGGACGTCGGCACCGCAACCGTGATGCCGCTGGCCAGCCCGATCGGTTCGAACCAGGGACTGACCACGCGAGCGGCAATCGAGATCATTATAGAACAGGCGACAGTACCTGTCGTCGTTGATGCGGGACTCGGTCTGCCGAGCCATGCCGCCGAAGCGATGGAGATGGGCGCGGACGCCGTGCTGGTCAATACAGCGATCGCGACAGCGGGCGATCCGGCAGCGATGGCTGAGGCGTTCAAGCTCGCGACCGAGGCAGGCAGAACCGCGTACCTGGCGGGCAAAGCGGCGATCAGCAAAACAGCAAATGCATCGAGCCCGCTTACCGGGTTCCTGCGTGACTGATACACGAAAGGCACATAGATAGTGAGCGAATTCGCACAGATATTACGTGACAAAAAGCTGGATCGGCAATCACCGGACACGTCAACAATGATCGATAACATAACGACCGACCAGGTCCGCCGACACCTCGCCCAGCCGCCCGGTCGGTACAGCATCGACAGGCTCATGGCGCTGCTTTCTCCGGCTGCGAGCGAGCTGCTGGAAGAGATGGCACAGCAAGCCAGACAGCTAACGATCCAGCGGTTCGGGCGGACCGTCCAAATGTACGCCCCGCTGTACGTTTCGAACGTTTGCGTGAACAGTTGCCTGTACTGCGGCTTCAACTGTCAAACCGAGTTCAGCCGTACCCGCCTGACGATCGACCAGGCGGTAAAGGACGGCAAGGTGATCGCGTCGGAAGGCTTTCGCCATATTCTTCTTGTCAGCGGCGAGGATACGAAATACGTGACGAACGATTACCTCGCGGAACTGGCACAACGGCTTCGCGAGGACTTCAGCAGCGTTTCGATTGAGATCTATCCGCTGGACGAAGCGGGCTACAAGAACTGCTTCGATGCGGGCATCGACGGCGTGACGCTGTACCAGGAAACGTACGACCGCGATACTTACGAACGTTACCACATCGCAGGGCCCAAGGCGGACTATGACCAAAGGCTAGATTCTTATGACCGCGCCGCACGAGCGGGCATGCGAAGGCTCGGGCTGGGTGTGCTGCTGGGACTTGCGGACTGGCGACAGGAGACGCTAGCACTCGCTGAGCACGCGGCGTACCTTATGAAAAAATACTGGCGGTCGCAGGTTTCGTTTTCGTTCCCGCGTCTTAGACCCGCGCCGCATGTAGCCGAAGAATATGAACACCTCGTGGGCGAACGGGAACTGGTGCAGATGATGATTGCATTGCGATTGTGTTTCGCCGACGCAGGGATCGTCCTGAGCACCCGCGAAAGTGCTGAGCTGAGAAACAATGCGGTTAATCTTTGCGTGACGCGGATCAGCGCGGGCAGCAAGACGAATCCGGGCGGCTATTCAGAAGAAGATGACTCTACTGAACAGTTCGTCATAGCGGACGACCGCGACCCATCGGAAGTCGCCAAGATGATCAAACGGGCAGGCCGAGAAGCTGTTTGGAAGGACTGGGACACAAGCTTCACCGCTTAGCAAACCGCAGGATCATTGCCTAACTTCATTCAACGGGATGCGGACAGTACGCGCCCTTGTTCTTCTCGAAGTACCGCTGGTGATAATCCTCTGCCATATAGAACGGGCCTGCGGGCTTAATCTCGGTCACGATCGGCCTCTCAAACTTCGCCGAATCCTGCAATGCCTCCTTGGTCTTCTTAGCGATTTCCTTCTGTGATTCGTCATGGTAGAATATTGCGGAACGATACTGGGTGCCAACGTCGGGCCCCTGGCGGTTCAGTGTTGTCGGGTTATGCGATGCGAAGAACTTATCCACCAGTTTCGCATAGTTTGTCTTGTCCGGATCGTAATAAACCCGCACAGCCTCGGCGTGGCCCGTCCGCCCGGTGCAGACTTCGCGATATGTCGGATTCTCCTTGCTGCCGCCCGTATATCCGACCGCGGTTGCTACTACGCCTTCAGTTTGGCGGAAAACGGCCTCGACACCCCAGAAACAGCCGCCCGCAAATGTGGCAGATTGAACATTTTCAGATATTGCTTTTTCACCAACGATACTTGCCTGCTGTACAGATCTCAGTTCCGTATTATTCATATGGGCTTCCTTCCCGTGTGCGCCGCAACCCGCCATCAGCGAAATGATTACAGCAGCCGTAAACAAAAATAGAATAGTTTTATTAAGCCTCATGATTACACCTTTCAACTCACCTTTGATACGCAAACACCACAAAGAGGGTTCGGGACTGCACATTGATATTGTAAAGGTTTGCTCCCAGACGGCATCTGTAAAGCGAAAAGGGGTAAGTGCCGGCAAACTCAGCAACTTACATGCTGAGCTTGCGAGATACCCGAATCATCCAGATTATCCTCCGGCATGCCCAGTCTGTCAAGAGCACGGAAGAATGCAGGCTTAGAGAGAGGCTTGACGAAATATGCATCAGCACCGATCTGCATGCATTTGTCGATCGTTGTCTGCCGGTCCGTGGTGCTGAGCATGAGTACAGGGAGTTCACAGCTCTTTTTGGACCGGCGAATATCTTTCAGGACCTCAACGCCGTTGAGACCGGGCAACTGTATGTCAAGAATCACGATATAGCCCGAGCAGTTAGCCTGAGCAATGTTATTGTCGACATAATCAAGCAGCTTTTGCCCACTACCAAACCGGATCAAGGAGCTTTCGATCCCCCATCTTCTCAGGTGTCGTTTAGTGAGGACAAAATTACCCAGGTTGTCCTCTGCAAACAATATTGTTTTAGCCGCCAACATTCAGTAGCCTCCTCGAGCCGGAGCATGATGTATTTCTATAGAACTAATCGGATTATCAAGCAATAAAGCTTTAGAATATAGGACCGTTTAAGAGCTTTTCTTACCTAAGACTTTTAATTAAGAGCATAATCCTTATAATGGTTTGGGCGACCAACGCACAGGGTTTGTATTTAAAAACACGAGTTCTATATGTGGGAGTTTTCATGATTTACAGCGATTTCGGGAAAACAGGTGCCAAAGTAAGTGCTGTCGGGTTTGGCGGCATGAGATTCGACACCAAAAACAAGTCAAATGAGGAAAACGCCGAGCTGCTCACTTACGCAGTCGATAAAGGAATCAACTACCTCGATACGGCACCGGGCTATTGCGATGACAAGAGCGAGGACATTTACGGCCTTGCCATCAAAGAAATGGCGGACAAACGTGATCAGTTCTACGTTACCACCAAGGGCATGCCGGCCACTTATGACACAGCGGACAAGGCTCGGGAAGCGGTCGAGAAATCGCTCAAGCGCCTGAACACGGATTACATAGATTTTTATCACGTCTGGTGCATCCGCCGGATGAGTGAATACGAATTGGCGATGAAGCCGGGCGGTCAGTACGAAGGCCTGCTCAAGGCGAAAGAGGAAGGACTCATCAAAAATATTGTCATATCTTCTCATCTGCGAGGCGATCATATTGCGCAGATCATGAAAAAGAAAGAATATGAAGCCGTGCTGCTCGGTTTGAATATATTGAACTTCATGTATCGCTGGGAAGGCGTACAGAAGGCACACGACCTCGGTTATGGCGTGGTTGCGATGAACCCGCTCAGCGGGGGGCTAATACCAAAACATGAGAAGGAGTTTTCTTTCCTCGGCGAGGAAGGCGAAAGTGCTACAGAAGCGGCACTGCGATTTATAATCAGTTGTCCACAGGTAAATGTCGCACTGGTCGGATTTGAAAACAAAGAGCATATCGATATGGCCTGTCGTGTAGCTGATCAGGCAAAGTCCTTTACTGAGGAAGATATCGAACGGGTAAAGGCGAATCTGTCGGACCACATGAATTCGCTATGCACGGGCTGTAATTATTGCATGGCAGGGGTTTGTCCGCAGAATATTCCGATCGCAAGCTATATGCAGTATTACAATGACAAGCCGCTTTTCGGCAAGGACGAACAAGAGATGAAGAAAAAGCTCAAGTTCGAGCTGGAATGGGGCAGACTTGCAGAAAAGGTCTCCCGCGCCAAGGACTGCATCGAATGCGCCAAGTGTGAACAAGTATGCACGCAGCATCTGGACATCATGAACCGACTTGCTGAGATTGCTGAATGGAGAACCAACCTGCCTGAGGATGATAACTAATTCGAAACGGAGATTAGATGACAAAGTTCGCCTTTTCAGTATGTCTGCTAATTGTCATCACAGGCACCACGTTTGCTGCCGACGACCTGGCACAGCTCGAAAGACAGCTCAAAGAGTATCTGCTCACTAACAAATACAGCAATCTGTTCGACACGATCAATCCCGAGCATGACAGTGACAAATTTCTAAAAGCCGGCAGGTTCATGAAGTCTATGCAATCGGACGGCAGTTGGAAAAGTATCGATTACACGAGCAAACGCCGGGGCGGCTGGCCCGTCAACGGTCACATGTCGCGTGTCACAACGATGGCGAAGGCCTACTGCTCGCGGAACAGCAAATACAGCCAAAGCAGCGAGATGCTTGGTGCCATCCGCAAAGCGCTGCAGTTCTGGCTGGAGAACGATTTTGTCAGCCCCAACTGGTGGCACAACCAGATCGGAGTTCCGCGCGAGGTGGGACGTACTCTTATACTGGTAGGCGATAGAGTGCCCGAAGAAGTCGTAGAACGTTCTATAGAAATGGTAATGGCGCGGGCTCGGATACGTATGACCGGTCAGAACAGGATCTGGCTGGCGGGCAATGTGTTCATGCGAGGGCTGCTTACGGATGATGCCGAACTCGTCACCAAAGCGGCCAACGCGATTGCCGCTGAGGTCCGCGTCACCACCGCTGAAGGCGTTCAGCCTGACTGGAGCTTTCACCAGCACGGACCGCAGCTTCAGTTCGGAAACTACGGTCTGTCGTACGCAAACGACTGCGCGATGTGGGCGAACATCCTTCGCGGCACACGTTTCGCGTTTGACGATGCGAAGATCGAAATATTGCGAAACTACTTGCTGAACGGACAGCAGTGGGTCGTCTGGAACAGAAGCATGGACATCAGCGCATGCGGACGACAGCTCTTTCCGGGACAGCCCCGCAAAAAGGCACGTCTGCTTGCCGAGATTTTCCCGGTCATGGCTGCGGCGGATAAGGAACACATGGCCGAGTATATGGCATTTACAAGACGGTACCTTGATGACGGTACAACCGAAAATGCGTTCACAGGTCATAAGCATTTCTGGAGGTCAGATTTTACCGTGCATCGCAGGCCGGACTTTTATTGTTCTGTGAAGATGTGTTCGCCTCGCGTGATCGGCGCTGAATCGGGAAATTCAGAAAACCTGCTCGGCTATCATCTTGCTGACGGTGCAACCTATATTTACCGCAACGGCGATGAATACCGCGACATCTTCCCCGTTTGGGACTGGCGAAAACTGCCCGGCACAACATGTCTGCAGAGTGATGAGCCTTTGCCGCAGTTGAGCTGGTCCGGCTATCACAACGGCAGCGACTTTGTTGGCGGAGTGTCAGACGGGAACAACGGCGTGACTGTGATGGATTACGACCGCGACGGGCTGCGAGCGAAGAAGGTGTGGTTCTTCCACGGCGATGAGATACTTTGCCTGGGAGCAGGGATCAGCACCGATAAGGACCAGTATGTCGTAACCACGATCGATCAATGTTTACTGAACGGCGAAGCAGTTGTCTACGGCAGGGACGGGTCCCCGATGGTCGGCAAGCATATACTCGGCAGGCCCGCGTGGATGTGGCACAACAGAATCGGCTATGCCCTCCTCGAGAATAGCGGCGTTTACGTCAGTGCCGACAAACAGACCGGGAAATGGAGCAGCGTATACTCGGCAGGGTCGGACAAGCAGGTCAGCAAAGAGGTCTTCAGGGCGCAGATTGAGCATGGCAAAGCGCCCCAGAACGCAAGCTATGCCTACAAGATCCTGCCCGGCGTGAAGCCCAGTACTTTACTTAAAGGCAAGATCGGTGAGCTGCAAGTGATCGCAAATACTGAAAATATTCAGGCGGCAACCTGTGATGATTGGGCGGGCATAATTTTCCACAAAGCAGGCTCGGTAAAAATACCCGAAAGTCCGCACACAGCACTCGACAAGCCCGGACTGGTGATGCTCGAACGAAAAGGCGATACGGTGAACATCTCAGTCGCCGAGCCGACCGCGAACAAAGATATTGACAGTTTCAAGCTGACGCTCAGCGGTAAATTCGAGGGCGAAAACTGCACCTACGACGGTGAAAATGACGTGACCTCCTGCCTGATAGAGCTGCCGACGGGAAAAGGGCAGAGAGGCGGGAGCACCTTTGTTTCGGTAAAAAAACTAAACTGACAGCCTACTCCAAGTTCATATTTGAATCTACTCGGATTATAGTTGCAATCTGACTGTCTTGCACTTAAAATATTTCATGCTTTGATTTATTGGCGTAGCAGAATTTGGTATCACCTCTGAGCAGGTGGGACTTGCAGATCACAATTGCATTATGACTACTTATATTTTTTGGAGGCCTCGAACATGAGCAAACTGTCAAAATCACTCTTAATCATCTCTATTCTGGCCGTTATCTGTCAGCCCAGCTTTGCAGGTGAATGGAAAAAGCTCTTCAACGGCGAAAACCTAGATGGTTGGGAACGGAAGAACGGCAAGGCCAAATATTACGCCGAGGACGGCGTGCTTGTCGGTCAGACCGTAGCAGGCCAGCCGAACAGCTTCCTGTGCACCACCGACACTTACTCGGACTTCATCCTGGAATATGAAATGAAGCTGGGCGGCGCGATCAACTCAGGCGTGCAGATCCGCAGTGAAAGCAAGCCCGAGTACGGTAACGGCAGGGTTCACGGCTACCAGGTCGAATGCGATCCCAGCGACCGCGCATGGAGCGGCGGCATCTATGACGAAGCAAGACGCGGCTGGCTGTACCCGCTCTACCGCGGACACGAAGGCCGGGCCGCGTTCAATCCAACGGGCTGGAACAAATTCCGCGTCGAAGCGGTAGGCCCGCACATCAAGACATTCGTGAACGGCGTACCCTGTGCGGACCTGGTCGACGACATGACCGCGGAAGGTTTTATTGGTCTGCAGGTCCACAGCGTACCCAAAAGGCATGACGGCATGAAGATCACCTGGCGTAATATCCGCATCATGACCGACGATCTCGAAGACGAACTCAGCGAAGACTATATGGCCATTCACCAGGTCAACCTCGTGCCGAACTACCTTTCCGAACGCGAAAAAGCCGAGGGCTGGAAGCTCCTCTGGGACGGCAAGACGACTGACGGCTGGCGCGGCGCAAAGCTCGACGACTTCCCCGAAAAGGGCTGGAAGATCGAAGACGGCGTACTGACTGTAATGCCCTCCGGCGGTGCTGAATCCGCATACGGCGGCGACATCGTCACGAGGAAAAAATACGGCGATTTCGAGCTTAAGGTCGACTTCAAGTTCACCAAGGGCGCGAACAGCGGTATCAAGTACTTCGTCGATCCCAAGCTCAACAAGGGTCCCGGCTCTGCGATCGGCTGTGAGTTCCAGATCCTTGACGATCGCAACCATCCCGATGCGAAGAAGGGTGTAAACGGGAACCGCACACTTGCGTCTCTGTACGATCTGATCCCGGCATGGAACCCCTGGGGCAAGCGTGAAAAACGCAACGGATGGAACCAGGCACGCATTCTGGCTGACGGCAAGCACGTTGAGCATTGGATGAACAATCTCATGATGCTCGAATACGAACGCTCAACCCAGATGTGGCGTGCACTCGTTGACTACAGCAAATACAAGGACTGGCCCGATTTCGGTGAAGCCGAAAAAGGCAATATCCTGCTGCAGGACCACGGCAACCTGGTACACTTCAGAAGCATTAAAATCAGGGAACTCAAATAGCTGACTTTCTTCCAATACACGAAAGGACAGATTTATGAATAGAAGAGATTTCATCAAATCCACAAGCGCAGCAACACTCGGTCTGGGTGTAATGGGCCTGGGCTCAGTAGCCAAAGCCGCGCCGAATGAAAAAGTGATCGTCGCTGTCGCGGGCATCCGCAGCCGGGGAAATTACCTGGCAAACAAATTCGCCGGCCTGAAGAACTGCGAAGTTAAATACGTCATTGACGTAGACAGCAGGTATCTGCCGAGCTGTGCGGCAGGCGTCGAAAAGACACAAGGTAAAAAGCCCCAGCAGATCAGCGACTTCCGCAAGGCCCTTGACGACAAAGACGTCGATGCAATCGTAATCGCGACACCCGACCACTGGCACGCACCGATGGGCATCGCTGCACTCAGCGCGGGCAAACATGTCTACGTAGAAAAGCCCTGCAGCCATAATCCCGCAGAAGGCGAGCTCTTCGTGGCTGCTCAGAAGAAATACGGCAAGGTCGTTCAGATGGGTAACCAGCGTCGTTCTATCGGCGCAACCCAGCGAATGATCAAAGAGATCCGCGACGGCGTCATCGGCAATCCTTATTTCGCACGCACATGGTACTCCAGAAATCGCAAACCCATCGGCTTCGGCAAGGAAGTGGATGTCCCAGATTACCTCGACTGGGACCTCTGGCAGGGACCGGCTGCGAGAACCGCATACCGCAGCAACGTGCATCCGTACAACTGGCACTGGTTCTGGCGCTGGGGCACGGGCGAAGCACTCAACAACGGTACACACGAACTGGACATCGCACGCTGGGCACTCGGCGTTGAATTTCCCACAAAGGTTACCAGTCTTGCAGGCCGATATGCATATCCTGACAAGGACGACTGGGAATGCTTTGACACGCAGAATATCTCCATCGAGTTCGGCGGCGATAAGCTGATCACATGGGAAGGCATCAGCGCGGGTAATACACCGATCAACAAGCAGGGCCGCGGCGTGATGATACTCGGCGACGAAGGCCAGATCGACTACTACGCCGACCGCTACGAAGTATTCGACAAGAACCACAATCTTGTCAATAAGGTCGATTCGGTGCAGGCTGACGAAAACGCCGACCAGACAGACACCACCGACCCAGGCCTGAAGGACAACCACGCGGGCAACTTCATCCAGGCCATCCGCGGCGTAGAAAAGGTCAACTCGCCAATCGACGAAGGTCACAAGAGCGTACTGCTCGGGCACCTCGGCAACATCGCTGCACGAACAGGTACCATGCTCGAATGCGACGCGGCTAACGGCCACATCAAGAACAACAAGACCGCTCAGGCACTGTGGTCTCGCGAATACGCACCGGGCTGGGAACCGAAGATATGATCTGATGATCAGTCCTGAAGCACTTTCAATGCCTCGCTCGGTTATCTGGGCGGGGCATTTTTTCTGCCACCCTGACGCTCAACGATCGCCCGCCCTCCGCCATTCAGCTCCACCTGCTAGCCGAAAATATCCTTCTTTCTGCGAAGCTCTGCAAATTCCTCCGCCGAACCCGCCTGCATGAAAAGATTTTCTCGTTTCTCACGGCCGATTGAGGAAGGCACCATATCTGCCTGCTTTGATATTTTCCGCAGCTCAGCCAGCCGCTTTTCATGAACCTTGCTGCCTGGTTCGACCTGCAGCGCAAATTCATAATTCTCGACGGTGTAATCGTGCCCCGGAAATACCAGCGTCTCGTCGGGCAGTTTTTTCAGTCGGCACAGCGAATCAAAGAAATCCCGGGCGGTCGCGCCAATGATCCTGCCGCACCCACCGATGAACATCGTGTCGCCGGTAAACAGAAGCGGCTGGGGGCGATCCAGTCCTGCGGGCACATAATAACAAACAGCCGACGAGGTATGCCCAGGCGTTCCGATGACAACGACCGGCGATCCCGGCAGCGCAAGCGTCTGCCCGTCGGTGATATCGCAGTCCGTCTCGCGGATCGCTGAACTGTCCGGCGAAAAAATCGTTGCGCCGGTCTCGGCCTTGAGCTTTTTAGCACCCGCGCTGTGGTCCCCATGTGAATGCGTGATCAGTACATGTGTCAGGTCCAGCGCATGTTTTTGCAAATTCTCAAGAACGACCCCCGCATCCCCCGGATCTACAACGAACACTCGTTGACCGTCGTAACGATACAAATAAATGTAATTATCCCCCAAAGCCGGCAATATGACCACGTTATGCATATAAAACTTTCGTCAAACCTCCATTCTTTATTTCCCGTCGAATCTAAAAAGCAATGCCAAAGCCTTGGTATCTGCCGCTCGGCTCCTGCTTGTGCATTTCACGATCTCGTATATGCGCTGCAAATGTCTCCTGCAGGTCCGCGATAAAATCCTGAATGTCGTCCGGATGCCCCTGGGCGAAAATTTCCACTGAACCGTCGGGCAGGTTCTTCACGTAGCCCTTGAGCTCGTACCGGTCAGCAATTCTACTGGCTGTGTACCGAAAACCAACCCCCTGCACACGCCCCTTGTATATGATCTTCTTGGCAGTATCGGCCATGTAGTACTCCTTCCGGACATAATGCCCCATCTGCATTCGCAAATTTGGGGCTTTTGGATCACATTTCAAAAAACTTAGCCAAACCTGCAAATAACTGTTGTCAATAAGCTACCTCGTTCGATTTAATAGTAACCTCGGTCATCCGGCCTGTAAAGGATAGACCGGCCCGGAAGAAAAAGCTTGCCATTTAAGGTGGATTTAATTGTAAGTATGAGCCAATTTCTGATAAAATTTTAGTGATTGTGTGAATATTGTTTTAGACGAAATCGGCTGCAGTCAGCTTCGCAGCCAAAACATAAGTGTAGTTGCGACAACAGATTAACTGAATGCTAGGCAAGACAAACGAAAATATAGAGCTGGACAAGATCCTTGATATGGCCACCATGGTCGCGGGCGACTTCAGTTTACAGGAGGTACTGGACCGACTTGCGGAAGCCGCCGTCAAGATCACCAGCACCACGGCATGTTCTATCCGCCTTCTCGATGAAGAAAGCGGAGACCTCGCCATGCGCAGTACTTACGGCCTGAGCGAATCCTGGCGAAACAAGGGACCCGTCACCCGCGAGGACCCTGTCGTCAAAGAAGCTTTCTCCGGACAGGCGGTCGTGCTCGATGATATGCGTGTAGACGGACGGTCACAGTATCCCCAGGCCATCGCAGACGAAGGGCTCGTCAGTCAGCTCACTGTCGCGATGACCTTCAAGAATAAACCTATCGGCGTACTCCGGCTCTACAGCCCGGAACCGCGACGGTTTGACGAAGACTCCGTCGCGATCGCGCGACTAGTGGCAACCCAGTGCGCAATTGCCATCACGAACGCAAAACTCTACAGCAGAGCGATCCGCGGCGCAAAAGTGTCCGAACAGATGCGGCTCGGCGCAGTCATCCAGAGGCGAATGATACCCAATCACGCACCGAAGATGTGCGGCCTCGATGTCGCTGCGACATATCAGCCGTGCTTCGAGATCGGCGGCGACCTGTACGACTTCATAAAGATCAACGATCACACAATCGCAATCGGCATCGCAGATGTCATAGGCAAGGGCATCCCCGCTGCGATGATGATGAGCCTGTTCCGAGGTGCATTTCGAGCGTATGCTGATAAGGCCTTCGAGAAACGCTCTATGAGTGAGATCGTAGACAAGCTCAACAAGGTCGCATACAAGGAATGCCGCAACGGCGAGTTCATCACGCTGTTTTTCGGCTACATTGACATTGACAAGATGGAAATGACCTACTGCAACTGCGGCCATGAGCCGGGCCTGCTGATGCGCGGCGGTAAGACCCGCGATCTCAACACCGGCGGACTGGTCCTTGGTGTGCTCGAAGACGCTCACTACGACATCGAGACCGTCAAACTGCAGGACCACGACAGTCTGCTGCTTTATACGGACGGCCTGATCGACGCGATGGACTTCGACGGCGAATTGTGGGGCAAGGAACGTATGCTCGAAGTACTCGACAAATGCGTCGACTGTTCCGCGGGCCAGCTCATCAAGAATCTGCTCGCATACCGCAGGCGCTTCGTGGGCCTGGCAAGTCAGGTCGACGATACCAGCCTGGTAGCGGTAAAGGTCAACACATGCGACTGCGACGAAAGCAGCTAACAGCCAACACGAAACGAATGATCGTCAAGCCGGTTTGCCCGGCACTGCCATAAACAACCGGAGCACAAATGGACAAACTGATCGTAACCATCGACGGACCTGCAGGCAGCGGCAAAAGTACCATCGCAAAACTGCTCGCCGAAAAACTCGACGCACGCTTTCTCGACACCGGCGCGATGTACCGCGCGGTAACGTTCGCCGCGATGCGCAAGAACGTTGATCTGCACGACGAGCAAGCCATCCTTTCGATGATCGCCGCTACCGAATTCGACTTCGAACGGACAGACGGGCCGATGACCGTACGCATCGACGGCGAGGACGTAAACAGCGACATCCGCACCTCGCACGTCACCTCGCACGTCAAATACATCGCCAACTCCCCTGCCGTCCGCTCAGAGCTCGTCCGTATGCAAAGGGAATACGCCCAGAAAGCACAGCGCATCGTCACCGAAGGCCGTGACCAGGGTACAGTTGTCTTTCCGGACGCGGACTACAAATTCTTCCTGACCGCCGATGCCCGCGAGCGCGCCCGCCGCCGCCTCAAGGACCTTGAAGCTGCAGGCGAAACAGTCGACCTGGACAAACTCCAGCAGCAGATCGAAACCCGCGACGCAGAGGATGAAAACAGAAAAGTAGGCGCACTCAAATGCGCATACGACGCAATGAAGATCGACAGCACAAAGCTGGACATCGAAGGCGTGGTTGCAGCCATTCTTGATCACATCCGCTGAGTCGGCGCCGCCGAAAAACGCCGGAAGACACCCAATACATCAATACGCTGCTATTCCTTCTTTTTGATCGGCCTCATGATCGATTCGATACCCGAATAGACCGTCGCACCGATCATCAGTGCGTAAACCGCCAGCGTGAACCAGTCGCCCCAGGCACGCTCCACGTACGCCCAACCGATGATCACCGTACCGATACCAAACGACTGCAAAAACATCTTCAGCTTGCCCGACGCTATCGCACCGAACTTTACCCCCCGAGATTCCGCGATCTGCCTGCGGATCGTTACCACTACCTCACGCAGAAAGATTATCCCTGCCGTACCCCACCGCAGAACATCAAGCGTACCCTCCGACCAGCCGAAAGCATCCAGCCGGGGCTGCTGCGCGATCGCGAAACAAACAAACGCCCCGATTACCAGAAACTTATCCGCAAGCGGGTCCGCAATCCTGCCGAACTTGCTCGTCACGTCATACATCCGCGCGATCTTACCGTCAACGATGTCCGTCAGCCCGGTCACCACGAAAAGTATGAACGTCACCAGCAGATAATTCGAACCAGGCTTCTCCCTGTCGCCCGCGATAATGATCATCGCCAGGAACACCACCGTCATCACCAGCCGACCCATCGTCAATGCGTTCGGCACATGCTTGATTATTCGCTTGTCGTTCTTATCCGCCACTTGATTTCCCGAATTATAATGTCACATCAGCAATGTCAGTTTATCGCAACTGCCGCGATATTCAACTATAAGCTCCGTTAAACTACGTCTGGACCGGCTCGACGACCAGGTCATAATCCTGCGTATCGATCACTTTCGCACGAACGAAATCGCCCGGCAGCGCGTCGCTGTTAATCACGATGCACACGCTGTCGATATGCGGTGCCTGCCCGTAATATCGGCCGATCTGCTGGCGCTCAGCCAGTGGCTCATCCACCAGGCACACAAGCTCTTTTCCGATGAGCTCCCGGCACTTCTCGAACGCAATATCCTGCTGCACCCGCATGATCTCGTCCGCCCGTTCCTGCCGAACAGACTCGCCCACCTGACCGGGCAGCTCAGCGGCCAGCGTACCCGGCTCCGGATAAAACGGAAAACATCCAAGCGCATCGAACTTCGCCCATTTAATAAAATCGAGCAGCTCCTCAAATTCTTTCTCACCCTCGCCCGGAAATCCCGTAATGACCGTCGTCCGCAGCACCACGTCCGGCATCGCCTTTCGCAGCTTTTCAACCAGTGCGACCGTCTTCTCCTTTGTATCCACACGCTTCATCGAGCGCAGGATATCGTTATTTATGTGCTGTATCGGCATGTCGACATAGTTGAGCACCTTCTCACTGGCCGCGATCCGCTCGATCAACTCGTCGTCCACCCCTGCCGGGTACAGATACATCAGCCTGATCCAGTCAAGTCCTTCGATTCCCTCCAGCCGATCGAGCAGCTTACTCAGCCCGTGAGCAACGCCCTTGTCCTTGCCGTAATAATTGCTGTCCTGCGCTATAACGCTCAGTTCGACCGCACCATTCTCGACCAGCTCCTGCGCCTCAGCAACCACAGCATCCTCATCCTTGCTGCGGAACATCCCGCGTATCGATGGTATTGTGCAGAACGAGCACTTGCGGTTGCAGCCCTCGCTGATCCGCAGATACGCCCAGTGGCCAGGCGTCACCAGCAGCCTGCCCCGATCGTCGCTGACCTTCTCGGGCAGCCTGCTAACCTGGTCGGACACCTTCTTGCCGCGACCGGCCGCCACATTGCGGATAACCTTCGCGATCTTGTCCCGCTCATCGAGCCCGACTATCGCGTCGATGCCCTTCACCTCATCAAGCAGCTCCTTACCCATCCGCTGCGCAAGACAACCGGCAACGACGACCCTGCGGACATGCCCCTTTTTCTTCTGGTCCACCGCCTGACAGATCGCGCCTATCGCCTCCTGTTTGGCCGGCTCGATAAAACCACACGTATTTATCACGACCACGTCCGCATTGTCCGGATCGCCGCTGAGCACAAAACCTTCCTGGCCCGCGTGTGCAAGCATTTTCTCGCTGTCCACAAGGTTCTTTGGGCACCCCAGTGCCACAAAACCCACACTTATCTGCTTTTGTTTCTTTCTCTTTGCCATAGCGATCCAGCATAGCATAAACCCCGCTTTCGGTCTACAAATTTAGAGCACCTTTCATTTTCCATCGCATCCTGCTGTTTTTTTGCACTATCTGACAACTTCGCCCAATAAAGCCCAAACCCCGGCGACTTTGTGATAAACTTTTGCCCCACGAGCCCTAAGGTTATATATTGTAAGCTCAAATATCACAACAGTTTCAGGAGAGTGTGTAATGTCAGTAAAACCCTGCCGAGAAAAATGGCCCGGCAAAATGACCGACCGCGAACGGTTCAACAACCAGATGCACTACAAACCCTTCGACCGCTGCTTCAACATGGAGTTCGGTTACTGGGACGAAAACTTCAAGGAATGGGACATCTTCGTCGAAAAGGGCATCAAAGATAACTCGCAGGCCCACGAATTCTTCAATTTCGACCGCATCGAACTGCACGAATACCCCTGGATGGTTCCGCCCTTCGAACAAAAGGTCGTAGAAGAGACCGAAGACAAAAAGATCATCATCAACCAGGACGGCCTGCTCGCCGAGGTGCCAAAAAACGACCAGACCACCATCCCGCACTTCATAAAATCCTCAATAACAACCCCCGAAGACTGGAAAAAGTGCAAAAACGAACGCCTCCGCCGAGACGACCCGGCCCGCAAACCCGACATCGAGGCCCTCAAGAAGCTCTACCCCGCCGACCGCGACTTCCCCGTCGGCATCTGGTGCGGCTCGATGATCGGAAAGATCCGCGATCTGCTTACCTTTGAGGGGCTTGCGTACGCGACCTTCGACCACCCGGGCATGATCGAGGACATGGTCGAAACCTGCTGCGTGCTCGTCGAAGATTATCTGGATGCGGTACTCGGCCATATCGACTTCGATTTCGCATGGGGCTGGGAGGACATCTGCTTCAAGTCCGGCCCGATCGTCTCTGTCGATTTCTTCAAGAAAGTAGTCGCCCCGCGATACAAACGCATAAACGAAAAACTCAAGGCCCACGGCATCGACATCTGGTTCACCGACTGCGACGGCGACATCCGGCCAATCCTGCCGACCCTGCTCGAATCGGGCATCAATACCATGTTCCCGTTCGAGGTCAACTGCTCCGGCCATCCCACCGAACTGCTCGCAGAATACGGCAAGGACCTTCGCATCATGGGCGGTTTTGACAAGATGGCTCTGGGCGAAGGACCCGACGCGATCAGATCCTACATGGAATCGCTGATCCCCTACGTCGAACGAGGCGGCTTCATCCCGTTCTGTGACCACCGCTGCCCGCCCAACGTCAAACCCGAAGACTACATCTTCTATCTTGATCTAAAGCAGAAAACCTTCGGCCAGCTCGACTAGAACCCTTGCTTAGGGCACTTTGAAACAACTTTTTTCAGTTCTTACCGTCTTATCAATACATTAGGCCCAGCACCGTAGAAACGGTCTGGGCCTTTGTTTTACCTACTTCCCCCCCATATTATGGGTGGCTAAGACACCAAAATATTCTTTTCCCCCGTATTATTACGTGAAGTCATTTGTTATTTAGCCGACATAATTAATAAGACACAGGAAACATGATGAACAAACAAGGCGGGATACACGCCCGTATTCAGGAGAGCGATTTCAATGGCACAAAGATCCATACTTGTCGTTGATGATAACGAAGAATTCACTGAGCTTGCGATGATGGCCCTTTCTGTGGGTCCATTCGACGTTCTGGAAGCCAATTCCGGCCCTGAAGCACTGAAAATCGCGAAAAAACACCGTCCAGACGCGATCCTTCTAGACGTGTCCATGCCCGACATGGACGGCCTGAAGGTCTTGGCAAAGCTCAAGAAGAACCGCAAGACGAAAGAGATCCCCGTTATCATGCTTACCGGCAAATCTAAGATCGAGGACCTCGACGCAGCTTTCGAGCTCGGCGCTAACGGCTATATAACCAAGCCAATCGAATTCGCTGACATGGTCAAGATCGTCGAATACAAGCTCGAAAAAGCTGCCGCCGAAGCCTGATCGACGCAGCATTTTTGACAAATTCACCAAAAAACTCCCCGCAGCAGTGGATCTATAAGTCACTGTCTGATATGCACTTGCGCAGCTTTCTTCCCATACGAAGTTGTTTTCACCCATTTTTTATGCTATAATTAAAGCGTCTGATGAGGCTCCTGGCTTCGTAGGACGGGTGAAAAACTGTATTCGTTATGAGGGAGAAAACGATGAAGAAGTTCTATCAGAAACACTGGATCCCGTTTATCATGACTAAGAAGAAGATTCTCATCCTAGCAGCAGCAAGCTATATTGCTCTGTGCTAAACGGGGGGAAATCGGCGACTTTCCCTGGGGCCGGCCAAAAACCGGCCCTTTTTCATGCGCACTCATGGCTGCTCATGCCTGTTTGAGATTGACTTATCACCCGGTTTTCGTTACTCTGACCGTATATTGTACACTTTTATACGCTTTTGCGGGGTAGACCATCATGATAATAGTTACTGGAGGCGCAGGCTTCATCGGCTCAGCGCTTGTCGCCGAACTCAATGCACAGAACCAGAATGACATCCTCATCGTCGACCGCCTGGAATCTGACGAAAAGTGGAAGAATCTTCGCAAACTCCGTTTCGCCGACTACGTCGAGGCCGACGACTTCTACGACATGCTCGCAGCAGGCGATATCGACTGGCCCGTCCAGGCCATTCTACACATGGGAGCTTGCTCGGATACCTGGGAAACTGACTGCTCGTATCTCGTCCGCAACAACTACGAATGCACCAAGGTCCTCGCCAACTGGGCCGTCGAAGAAGGCATCCGCTTCATATATGCTTCCAGCGCAGCAACTTACGGCAATGGCGAGCTCGGGTTCACCGACGACGAAGATACGATCGAGGACCTCAAGCCGCTCAACATGTACGGCTATTCCAAACAGCTTTTCGACCTCTGGGCCAAACGCACAGGCGTGCTCGAAAATATCGTCGGCCTGAAATACTTCAACGTCTTCGGCCCCAACGAATACCACAAGGGAAGCAT
This sequence comes from Anaerohalosphaera lusitana, assembly GCF_002007645.1. GTDB lineage: Bacteria > Planctomycetota > Phycisphaerae > Sedimentisphaerales > Anaerohalosphaeraceae > Anaerohalosphaera > Anaerohalosphaera lusitana. The sequence goes on along the minus strand of NZ_CP019791.1, from coordinate 613,887 downwards.
GCGCAGCTTCATCATCAAGGCCTACGAACAGATCCGCGACACGGACCAGGTCAAGCTCTTCAAGTCATACCACCCCGACTACGCGGACGGCGAACAGAGACGTGACTTCGTCTACATCAAGGACGCCGTCGATATGACCCTCTTCTTCCTGGCAAACCCCGACGTCAACGGCCTTTACAACGTCGGCACCGGCAACGCCCGCACATGGGTGGACCTGGCAAACGCCGTCTTCGCCGCAATGGATAAGAAACCGAAAATCGAATTCATCGACATGCCCGACCACCTCCGCGAAAAATACCAGTACTTCACCCAGGCCGACATGCAGAAGCTCTCGCACGCAGACTATAAGCTCGACCCCACCTCCCTCGAAGACGCCATAACTGACTACGTGCAGAACTATCTCCAAAAGGATGAGTTCCTCGGAGCCTGATCATGCCCCACCAAGCAAAAGACAAAACGACCGAACACGCACTCGAAAAGAAGTACCCGGCCAGCGTCCTCAAGGCGGCAGACAGGTTCCTCGCGCGCTCGCACCTAACGCTTGGCGAACTCACCCGCCCGCAGGCTGAACTGCTCCTGCAGCATTTTCGCAGCAAGTCGAATCTCAAGTGGTTCGTCATCATCGCGATCATCATAATCGCAATCGCGGGCTCAGCGACGACACTGGCTGCAGCCCTGCTGCCGCAGACGCTCAACGAGCTGATAAAGAACCAGCCCCAGCCGGAAATGATACAGAGACTCGCCTTCGGCGCTGCCGCCACCGGCGCGGTCATCGCACTGGTCCTGTTCTCAGCAGCCATCGCGATCACCACCACCGTCGGTGAAATCGTACGTGCACGTCACACAACCCGCATCATCGAAGAATTTCTGCCCAGGCGAAATGACTGACCGACCCCGAACGCTAATACTCAACGAGGACCGGATCGACCGCGACCTTGATACGGCCATTCGCGAACTGCTCTCACGTTGCTTCCCGCACCGCAAGCCCCTGTTCAGCCGCTCCCGCATCCTCGGCGACAACACACCGGCCTTCACAGTCGTGATCCTCGCAGGCACTCTACCCATCGCGCACCTGGCAGCCGTCGACCGCACCATCACCGCTGGCGGTGAGCCCTTCCGCGTCGCGGGCATCGCAAACGTCTGCGTCGACTCGCCCTTCCGCAAGCAGGGCCTTGCGGGCAGAATGCTCGATACTGCGATGCAGCACGCAATGAAACTCGGCTTCGACTTCGGCATGCTCTTCTGCCAGGGGCACGTCGTAAACACCTACCTACGCAACGGCTGGCAAGATATCCCGCCCGCACCCATCACCTACATCGACCACGGCACAAAAAAACAGATCCCCCCAAACCGCCACCGCCTATACTACCCACTAAACAAGACCACCTTTCCCCCGGGCCCCATAAACCTGCAAACAAACCGCTGGTGAAAGCATTTTCGCCAAATGTACACTGAACAAAATATAGCCCTTGACGAATATACATTGAAAGCTATAATATAAGTATGTGGGAAGTGGAGTTCACAGACGAATTTGAGAAATGGTGGCAAACTCTGGACGTCAAGCAACAGGAAGATGTTCTGGTCAGTGTCGAGTTGCTCAGGAATCTTGGTCCGCATCTTGCCCGGCCTTATGCCGACACAGTCAAGGGTTCCAAACACAAGAATATGAAGGAACTAAGAACTCAAAGCAAGGGCAGACCTCTGCGTACTTTTTATGCTTTCGATCCGAGACGATACGCAGTACTGCTGCTGGGCGGCGACAAAAAGGGAAACAGTAGATTTTACCAGCAACTTATCAACAAGGCTGACCAAATTTATGATCGGCACTTGAATGATATAAAGAAAAAGGGGTGAACCGTGGCACGTAAATTTTCAGAACTCGAAAAACGTATGGATCCTGAAAGCGTCAAACGAGCTAAGGCCCGAGCCAGGGAAGAAATGGCTCAGATGCTCTTGGCCGAGATCCGAAAAGAAACAGGCATCACGCAGGAAAATCTCGCCAAAAGCATGGGAATCAAACAGCCAAGCCTTTCCAAGTTGGAGTCACAGCGTGACATGCAGATAAGCACGCTGCGAAGGCTAATCGAGGCTCTGGGCGGCAAACTCGAACTGATCGCCCACATGCCCGAGGGCGACATAAAGATAAGTCAATTTTGACAGACAGGTGGCAGCACTAATCATCCAACCAGTTCTCCGCAAATACTCTCAGATCCGGAAGCCCGACCGTGCCGTTGGCATCGAGATCGCACCTGCCGTCAAACCCCGGCTGCCCTTTTGACAGCAGCCACGTATCCGCGAGCAATGCATAGTCACTGAAACTCACCCCGTCCGGACAGGCAAAATCCCCAGAAGCAAACTCCCACCACAACCCTGGATAATCCACACCATCAACACAAATCCGCCAAACATCCTCCGTCCCATTAGCATCCTCCCCAACAAAATCCCAACCAGCGTCTGTAAACGTAGCCCGCATCTGCATCTCGGCAGTAGTTAAACCAACCCCGCCGGCACTGGTCGTAATCCCCGAAGCCTCAACATCCCAGAAACTGCCCGTAACAGTCCCGTTGTCAGAAGTACACAAACCGCCCATCTCGAGGCCATTCGCAAGAGCTACGGCACTGAAACAATTGATGATGCTGCCCTCGTTACGCATACACAAACCCCCTATTTCATTCGTGCGGGGTTTACATTCTATCTGCCCTTCCACGTAGCTGTCCTCGATCTCTCCATAGTTGGTACCACAAATGCCTCCAGCATAAGTCTCATAACTAGTCATCTTGACACTAGCAGCACAGTTTCGAATGACTCCAGCGTTTGCTCGGCATAAACCACCCAAAACATTTCCTCTTATGGTGCCGCTCACATAACAGTTTTCGATAACACCCCAATTAACGCTGCAAACGCCGCCAACGGTCTCCCATCCTATCCTGCATGCTGCCAGCGAGAGATCTTTTACGACCCCGCTGCTGTCTATTGATGAAAACAACCCGCCGTAGTCAGTATTCATATCTAAATTATGAATCTTGTAGCTATTCCCATAGAAGTGTCCCGCAAATTGATCGTTCAGAACAGGATCGGGATAGCGAAAACCGTTTTCCATGAACACATCCGCAGTCATCATATAGCAAGCCGCAAAATCAATGACAGAATCGAGATCCGCCTGGCACGCCAGCTCGTATGGATTCGCCTGCGAACCATCGCCATTGCTGCCTGATGAAACATAAATGTCAATCGGAAGCGATTTGCTGACGTATCCTTTGATCGAAGCCGATACACCCGCAACTATGTCCGGCTCAATTGTCATGCTGCCGACATATTGCGTGCTGCCGACGGTCAAACCGGCTTCTGCTAGCTTTGTCTGGGCCTGGGCCAAAGTCAATCCTGTTACGTCAGTCACCTCCGCAGCATCAGTATTCTGCCATGCAAACTTCGGATAGTCACCTTCAGGCAGATACCACCCGGACAGGCCTGTCTCAAAATCTGCGAATTCCCACCACACGCTTTCAAAATATGTCGCCAGGCTTTTCATTTCAGCAGTCGATTTCCCGATTCCGCCTGCACTGGTAGTTATCCCGGATGTTTCAACGTCCCAGAAGCAGTCACTAATTGGGTATCCGTTGTGCTGTCCACAGAGCCCGCCGATGTCCACTGTCCCAGTGACAGTACCTGTTGAGTAGCAGGCCCGGAGATTGCCATTATTTACTCCGCACAACCCTCCTGCAATTTCGTCTGTTTCGACCTTGCCTGTCGCATAACTCCCAGTGATTGACCCAGCATTTAGACCGCACAATCCGCCGACCTTCAGCAAGCCCTTGACGTTGCCCGACGCAAAACAGTTTTTGATATAGTCCCCATTGGCCCCGCAAAGCCCACCCACATTACTTTCGCCGACAACATCACCGCTTGCGTAGCTGTCCACTATGATCCCATTAGTGCTTCCGTAATAATTGCCTCCGCAAAGCCCGCCTACCTTCTCCCCACCTTCGACATCGCCCAGTGCATAGCAGGCTTTTATAGTACCCCCGTCATTTTTACCACAGATTCCGCCTGCCTCAGAGAGTCGGCCACGTACTGTGCATTGAGCAGAACTTTCTAGAATCGTCCCTCTGTTGATCCCGCAGATGCCGCCTACCTGGTTGCTACCTTCTATTCTACCGCTGACGTAACAAGATTTAATTGCTCCTTCGTTTATTGAACATAAGCCTCCCGCCCGGCTATACCCAGTGCCGTCCACATTTTCCAAATGCAGATTTCGGACTGTTCCTGACGATCCGATCAGACCGAACAGACCCCAGTTATAGCTGTAAGAAAATCTCAAGTTAATTAACTTGTAAGAATGACCGTCAAAAAAACCGGTAAAAGGCGTCCCCTGAAAGTCAGCCACAGAGCGATCTGTGTCCGGAGCGATCACCGCCCTATCATAAACCGTTCCCGCCAGATCAATATCCGTATCCAGCCGCGTATGCCCGGCCCAGTAGCTCGAATCTGCCGCAAACTCGTCAAAGTCCGCCCGCGATTCTATTCGCCACGGGTCGGCCTCCGTTCCGCTGCCGGGCAAGGCGGCGAAAGCGTTAGCTGAAATTGTAAATACTGCTGCGACAACTAGAAATCTGGCAATGAGCTGCATCGATAACTTCCTCCGAACAGGTAAAATGTTGCAAACTCGCGAAACATGAATAAACACGTACGGATTATACCGAATTGCCTCAACAAAAACAAGAAAATCGTTCGTTTTTGCCATGTTTTCTGGTTCCAGGACATATCTTCTCACCTGCGGCGAACTACCAATCCCGATTTTTCGTAATTATATTTGCGTTCTGTCGATTGATTTGTATGTTTTACTGGATCAATAGAACGCAAAAGCTTTGCAAACTGAGGTTGGAGAACCGAAAATGACCGAAGAAATAAACATTTACCGCGAAAACGATATGCCGGCCGACATCGACGCCCGCATCCGCCAGTATCTCGCCGATGCCTTCCCGCACCGTCACGACGACTTCCTCCGCTCCCGCACACTCCGCCGGAACGTGCCCTTTTACACCGTCGTGCTCGAAATTGACGGCGACCCCGTCGCACACGTCCAGGTCATGGACCGCACCATCGACGTCGGCGGAGCACCGGTCAACGTCGCGGGCATCGGCAATGTCTACGTGGCCCCCGCACACCGCGGCAAGGGCTATTCCGACAGGGTCATGCGAGTAGCGATGGAAGAGGCAGACAGGCTCGGCTTCGACTTCGGCATGCTCTTCGTGATCACCCCCATCAAAAAAGTCTACGAACGCACCGGCTGGATCGAAATTTCCCCACGCAAATTCATGCACATCCACCAGGGCGAAGAACTCGAGGTCCCAACAGAACGCCACCGCATGTTCTACCCCCTCAAGTCAAAAGAATTCCCGCCCGGCGACGTAAACCTCCAGGGCGACCGCTGGTAGCTTTTACAGCCCGACCCGAACCAAACCCGGGCGGCTCTTCAAATCTAAAACAAAAAACGGCTGCAGTATCCCACCAAAAGGAACCGCAGCCGTTTCTATATTACTGCAAATTGCCGCACGCAAGATCAGTTGCCGCCGATCGAAAAACTATTCAAGCCAGTTCTCCACAAACACGGTCAGATCGCCAAGACCTACCGTGCCGTCCGCATCGAGATCGCTCCTGCTGTCAAAGCCCGGCTGACCTTCCGACAGCAGCCACGTATCCGCTAGCAGGGCATAGTCACTGAAACTCACACCGTCCGGGCAGGCAAAATCCCCAGCAGCAAACTCCCACCACAACCGCGGATAATCCACCCCGTCAACACACATCCGCCAGACGTCCGCCGTCCCATTGGCATTCTCCCCAACAAAATCCCAGCCAGCATCCGTAAAAGTAGACCGCGTCTGCATCTCGGCAGTAGTTAAACCGATCCCACCAATACTAAAAGCTGAGTCCACCATCTCAACGTTCCAGAAATTAGCGAATGTCGTACCGAGATTGCCTACGCAGAAACCTCCCTTGCGATCTCCGGTCAAACTACAAGCCGAATAAGATTTTGAGATATTCCCGCCATCATTAAGTGCACAGAAACCCCCAACTAAATCTTCCCCAGAAACTGATCCACTGGCATAACAGTTATTAATATCTGACAGGTTTAGTGCACAAAACCCACCAGCATAATCGTAATCTGCTGAGACTTCACCATCAAAATAGCTTGCTGCAATACTGGCGTCATTTAAATTATAGCCGCAAAAACCGCCGACGTATTTGTCACCTGTAACAAGGCCTGTTGCATAGCAGTTTCTTATTTCACTATTGCTGTTTGACCCGCAAAATCCCCCCACTTTTGAGCGCCCAGATACATTTACATTAGCAAAGGACCACTTGATAAGTCCCTGATTCCTTCCGCAAAAACCGCCTGTATGATCATAAAATGTAATCACGGAACCTGTGGCGTAACAGTCTGCAATATTGCCATCAGAGCTATTATGTCCGCAGAACCCACCGATATAAGGACCTCTCAGGGTGTTCTCCACTAAACCAGATGTATAGCTTTTAGTAATGGTTCCCTTATTGAGTCCGCAAAGGCCTCCTGTAAAACTGTAACCATCAACTGCACCAGTAGCAAAA